>JAFDVU010000163.1 GCA_018268835.1 Acidobacteriota bacterium
CCGTCGGCCTCCGGCCGACCTTCGGATCGAACCGCAATCCCCGCAGCGTCAGCGCCGCCCCGCGCCAAGGTTTCGCCACTCGCGGCACGAGGGAAACGGCAAGGTCAACACGACCCCGGCCTCGTCGTCGTCGCCGGAAACGACAACCGGTGGCGCGGCCAGCTCCGCGATAAATCCCTCGGGATTGAATCGCGCCGGGAAGCCGGGACACTTCCGCGCGGAATCGCGATCCACCCAGATTTTGCCGCGGACCTCTCCGGACACCCCCGCCACCAGGGTCAGGAGGAAAGAGCCGTCCCCTTCGGTCATAGCGTGCTCTGTGTAGGCGCCGCCGGACTCGGTGAACGTGACGAACTGGCCGGGGATCGCGGTTCCATCGTCGAACTGCATTCTGCCCGAAACCCGGATGCGCCGCGAAAGCGCGGGAATGCGGATGTCGAGATGGTCGATGTGCTCCCCCTCGCCGATGGTTACGATTCCCGCTTTGGCGCGGTCCGGCGTGCCGGGATAGTACAGAGTCCCGAAAGGTTCGGTGCTGGTCCGGCGGCCATTCGGGTTGACGATCAGGCGATAGTCCCCGGCCGGCATCTCGGCCAGTTCGAAGACGCCTCCATTCTTCGAGCAGCCGGAAACGTACCGTCCGGTGCCCGGATTCGGGACGGATTCGAGGTACACACAAACGTCCTCCATCGGGTTTCCGCCCGGGCCCAGGACACGTCCGGACATCCGATTGTCGGACATCAGAACGAAGCTGACGCCGACGCCGGAATTTTCCCGGAGTTCGATCTCGCCAGGTTTTTGTGCGAAGTTCTGCCGGCCGGAGTTGATCGCAAGATCGAGCTTCATCCGCGGCGGGACCTCGACATCCACTTTGTACCTGCCGCCCGGCATTCCGTAAACCTCGTAAACGCCGTCGGCATTGGTGAAAGCTTCCTTGATGCTACGGTCTCCGGCGATCCTGACCCGCAATCCCGCGAGTGGCCTCTGGCGGCGAAATCCCGCTGATGGCGACCGCTCGTACAGTTCGACTTCTCCCGAGATGCGGGTCGCCTTGAGCGACCCCGGCAGTGCGCGCAGAAACAGAAAGTCGTCTGCCGCGTCAGCAGCGTCGCGCGACCTGTGGCAGCCCGGAGCCACCCACGTTCCTTTTTCGTCGCCTGGATGGAGATAGAAGAGGACGCGATCTCCCACTTTGTAGTCCGGCGAACAACTGTTTAGGGGCTGACGAAGCGCGATTTCCTGGCCGGGTTCGACGCCCTTGAACGCTTCCTCCACACGGACACCGGCGACTTGCAGCGGAGCGCTCCGGCCGCCCTGAGTCACCGTCGCCACATCCGTGCGTTCGACTCGCCCGGTAAAAACCAGGGAGGAATCACCCCACGCATCGCGCGCGGAAGGCCATGAGCCGCATTGACATGCCCAGGCGGGCACGGCAACCAGCAGGAGCCACAGGCAGCGCATGATTCGCACCTCAGAGTATTTTGACACCGGCCGCGGTTCGATTGCTCCGCCCCTTGGTTGCCGGCCCTGAAATCCTACTTCACCTTCATCACCAGGATCGATTGATCGTCGAAGGCCACCGTGTTGAACCGGTCCAGTTCCGCGAAAATCTTCCCGATCAATTCGTCCGGCGGCAGCGCGCAGTGCTTCCGCACCACGTCCGCCAGGCGCCCGCGCCCGAACTCCACGCCCGCCGGACTCATGTGGTCGGTGATCCCGTCCGAATACAGCAGCACCACGTCGCCCGGCTGCGTCTGGAACGCGACCTCTTCATACTCGGTGTGATCCAGCAGCCCCAGCGGCACGCCCTCGGCGCGCACCTTCAGAATCTCCGTGCCGCGGCAGATCATCGGCGGCAACGCGCCCGCGTTCGCCATCACGATCTGGCGCGAGGGCGGATCCCACAACAGCACCCCCAGGGTCACGTAGCGCGCTTCCACCTTGCGCTCGATCAGTACGTCGTTGAGCGTGCGCATCAACTCCGCCGGACGGCGCCGCCGCGGCGCCAGCGTGCGCAGCAGCCCCGTCGCCAGCGACCCGTACAGCGCCGCCGCCGCGCCCTTCCCGCTCACGTCCCCCATGGCGATCACGGTCTGCAGGTCCTTGTGCTCGAATACCTCGTAGATGTCGCCCGAGATCTCCCGCGCCGGACGCAGCCGCACCGCCGCTTCCATGCCCTCGATCTCCGGCGCGCCGTCGGGAATCAGCACGCGCTGCAATTCGCGCGCCGCCGCCAGGTCCTCTTCCATGCGCCGCTCGCGTTCGGCGATCTCCGCGTAGAGCCGCGCGTTCTCTACGCTGCTCGCCACCTGCGGCGCCAATAGCGTCAGGGTGCGCACGTGATCGTCCGTGAAGAAACCTACGCCTTCGCTCTCCAGGTCCATCACCCCGATCACTTTGTCCTGCGCGATCAGCGGCACCGCCACCTCGCTGCGGATGTCCGGGTGCGAGGCGATGTAGCGCGGATCCTTGGCCGTGTCCGCCACCCGCACCACCTCGCGCGATTCCACCGCCGCGCCCGTCAGCCCCTTGCCCAGCGGCACGTTGTCGATGTTCACGCGCTGGTCGTAGCGGATGCTGAACAGATGGCGCAGCGCCCGGGCCTGGTGGTCCACGCTGAGGATACTGAAGGCGTCGTAGTTGATCAGCTCGTGCATCGTGCTGGCGATTTTGCTGAGCAGCTCGTTCAGGTCCAGGATGCTCGAAAATTCGCGCGAAATGTTGCCCAGCGTCTTCAACGTGCGGTTCTGTCGCTCCACCCTGCGGTACAGCCGCGCGTTGTCGATTGCCACTCCCACGCGCGCCGCGATCAGCCGCATCAGCGCCCGGTCGTACTCGCCCCACGCGTTCACCCGCGTGGACTGCAGGTCGATCACCCCCACCAGCCTGCCGCGCGCCGTCATCGGCACCGCCAGTTCCGTGCGCACCGCGTCCACCGTGTTCAGGTAGCGCGGCTCGTTGCGCACGTCGCCCACCAGCAGCGGCTCGCGCAGCGCCGCCGCCGCCCCCGTGATCCCTTCTCCCAGCGCCACCGCGAGATTGCGCACCACTTCCTCGCGATGCCCCACCCCGTAGCGGATGCGCAACTCCTTGCGCCGGTCGCTATAGAGCAGGATGGCGAAGAGGTCGTAGGGCAGCACTTTGTGCACGATCTCCGCCACGTTGGCCATCAACTGGTCCAGGTCCAGCGTGGTGGTGGTCGCGGTGGACACCTCGAGCAGGAAGTCCAGCAGTTCGCTTCTCTCTCTAAAACGGATTGCGGGCTTACGCGCGCTCTGCATGCTCCCCCGTTACTGCCTCTCCCCCGGATCGGGCCGCGTTCAGGCGGCCGTGGCTTCCACGATCTTCACGCTCGCGCTCGCCCCGATGCGCGTCGCCCCCGCGGCCGCCATCTGCCGCAGGTCCTCCAGCGTGCGGATCCCTCCCGAAGCCTTTACCCCCATCTCCGGACCCACCGCCTCGCGCATCAGCGCGATATCGTGCGCCGTCGCTCCGGCCGTCGAAAAGCCGGTCGAGGTCTTGACGAAGTCCGCCCGGGCGGCCTTCGCAAGCTGGCATGCCACCCGCTTTTGCGTATCGTCCAACAGCGCGGTTTCGAGAATCACTTTCAGGATCGCGCCGCCGCTGTGCGCCGCGCGCGCCACCGCCGCGATATCCTCGCGCACCGTATCCGTCTCCCCCGAACGCAGCGCCCCGACATTGATCACCATGTCGATCTCCTGCGCCCCGGAGCGCACCGCCGCCTGCGTTTCGCAGACCTTGGCTTCGGTCGTGGTCGCCCCCAGCGGGAAACCCACCACCGTGCACACCTTCACCGGCGAACCGGAAAGCTCCGCCTTCACCAGCGGCACCCAGTGCGGATTCACGCACACGCTGGCGAAGTTGTACTGCCGCGCCTCGCGGCAGACTTTGATCACATCCGCGCGCGTGGCTTCCGGTTTGAGGATGGTATGGTCGATCAACGCCGCCACCGCCGGATCAATCTTCGTCAGCCGCTCGCTCGCCGAGACGCGCGACGCGCCCGCGGCCAGAATCTCCTTCGTGTTGCGCGCGCACGTCTGCGCGCAGCGCTGCACGCATCCCGGACACACCTGGTCGGGCAGGTTCAGCCCTTCGCCCTTCTTCGGCGCCGCGCCCGCCGCCGGTATCCGCGCCAGCAGTTCTTCGCCGATTTGCGCGACCAGCCGCTCCAGTTCCGCCTGCGTCACTGGGAGTCCTTCCCCCGGTATTGCCGTTCGATCGCCATGATCTTATCGACCCGCGCCTGATGGCGTCCGCCGGCGAACGGCGTCTCCAGCCAGCAGCGCAAAACCTCCTCCGCCTGGGTCTGGGTCAGCAGCCGCGCTCCCAGCGTAAGTACATTTGAATCATTGTGTTCCCGACCGTTGCGCGCGGAAGCCTTATCATAGCATAGGGCCGCGCGGATGCCCGGAACCTTGTTGGCCGCCATGCACGACCCGATGCCCGCGCCGTCGATGATCACGCCGCGCGCCGCGCTGCCCGCGGCCACTAGCCGCGCCACCTCGTGCGCGATGTCCGGGTAGTCCGCCGGCTTCTCTTCGTGGACCCCTACGTCGCGGGCGAACAGCCCCATGCTCTCCAGCAGCGGCTTGAGCGCTTCCTTCAGCCGGAACCCGCCGTGGTCGGCGCCAATGGCAACCGTCTTCTCCGGCGGCGCGAGACCGCTCAGTTCCTCTTCCGGCAACTCCACGATGCGCACTCCGCGCGACGCGGCCACTTCGTGCGCCGACGCGGTCACGATCGTTCCGATCGGCACGCGCAACTCCCCGCCCGCCGGCACGTCCTGGGCCGTGATGACTCGTTTCATGCGATGAACGTCTATTGTTACACCCTTTCGCGGGACGAACCATCGGTCCGGTTCGTCCCACGAGCAGGCGTCAGGGAGAGATCGTTGCAGCCTGATATATCAGCTTATAGGGCAGGTTCCTAAAGCTGATATATCAGCTTTCGTCCGCCGAGGGACCGTATAGAGCCGGCACCGGGATGTTGTTCATCCGCAGGTACACGCACAACTGTCCGCGGTGGTGGACGATGTGGTTGAGGATCATGCCGCGGACCACGGCCGCGCGCGGCATGGTGAACATCGGCTTGCCGCCCTGGAGCAGGCTCCAGGGCTTCATCATGGCCTCGTTTTCGGTCTCCGAGAGCTTCTTTTTGAAGTGGGCGACGCCCTGGTCGAAGATGGCCAGGATGGCGGCGGTGGTCTTGGCCTCGGGCGGCTGGTAGGCCGGACCGTCGACGGGGGCGACGTCGAAGCTGTCGCTGGTGAGGGTATCGCCGCCCCAACCGGCCATGAGCGCGATGTGCAGCGCCAGGGAACCCATATCCATGGATTTTTCGTGCGGTTTGAAACTGAATTTGTCGTCCGGAACCCGCATCAGGGTTTTGCGGGTCTGGGCCATCTCGTGCTCCAGTTCGGGGAGCATTGCATCGGCAATTCGCATTCGTCCTCCACTTCTCCAGGAGAAGTTCGCTTTTTGTTCGCCATACAATCCTACGGCAGTTGTGCTGGCGCGGTCAATTGAAAAGTACGTAAGAGCGGCGATTTGGTGAGCGAGGCCGTACGTTTCTAAAGGTCTGCGGGAAAGCCGCCGATATACATGATGGTGAGCAAGCCAAAGCGAGCCGAGGACGACACCGTGTACCTGGGCCGGCAGCCGATCTACGGCCCGGACCGGGAGGTACGCGCGTACGAACTGCTGTACCGCCGGGCCGGCGGCGACACGGTCGCGCACGTGCGGGACGGCGATGGCGCCAGCGCGCAGGTGATGCTGCAGGCGTTTCTGGAACTTGGGCTGACGGCGGTTACTGCCGAGCAGCCGGCCTTCATCAACCACACCCGGCGGTTGCTGATGCTGGATCCGATCCTGCCGGCGGACCGGTGCGTGATCGAGGTGCTGGAGGATGTGGAACCGGACGCGGAGACTGTGGCCGCGGTGCGGCGTCTCAAATCGGCCGGCTACCGGATCGCGCTCGACGATTTCGTCCACCGGCCGGAGATGCGGCCTCTGGTGGAGCTTGCCGACTTCATCAAGCTGGACTACCGGGCGCTGGGGGACCGCGGCTTCAGCGAGCAGGTGGGGTCGTTGAAGGGCGGTAAGGCGCGGCTTCTGGCGGAGAAGATCGAAAGCGAGGCCGAGTTCCACTGGTGCCGGAGCCTGGGCTGCGAGCTGTTTCAGGGCTACTATCTGCGGAAGCCCGAGATGCTGGCCGGGCGGCGCATTCCGAACAACCGGCTGAGCGTGCTTTCGCTGCTCGCCGGGTGTACCGATCTGGAGACTTCAGCGAGCGTGATCGCGGCCATAATCGAACGCGACGCGCCGCTGACATACGGGCTGTTGCGGCTGGCCAATTCGGCCCTCTACCGGCGGCGCAGCGAGATCCGCTCGGCGGCGCAGGCGGTGACGCTGCTGGGCATGGATTTCGTATTCCGATGGGCCACGCTGTTGTCGCTGGCGGGCCACGACGACTGCCCCACGGGCTACCTGGAGATCGCGCTGCAGCGGGCGCGCATGAGCGAGTTGATCGCGCCGCTGCACACCGCGTCGCCGCAGGAAGCCTACATCACGGGGCTGCTTTCCACGCTCGATTTCGTGCTCAACGCTCCGCTGAAGGAACTGCTCGAGCCGCTACCCATCGACAACCGCTACAAGTTGGCGATCGTCGCGCGCGAGGGCACGCTGGGCGCGGTGCTGGACGCGGTGACTGCATACGAGGAGGGCCGCTGGCTGCCGGATGAGAACTCGCCTTCGATGAGCCGTGCCTACTGGGATGCGGCGTCTTATGCCGCCACCATGATCGCGGAGATGCGCGTCGGGGTGGGCCGCTCGCAGCGCCGCGCGCACGTGACAGAATAGGAGGCATGCCGGTAACAGCCGACCGCACCGGGCACGTGGCACAGGGCCTGCGGCTGGAGTTCCTCACGATCGCCTACAACACCGTGGAAGCGTTGGTTTCGCTCGCAGCGGGGGTCTTTGCCGGGAGCATCGCGCTGGTGGGATTCGGCACGGACAGCCTGATCGAGGTGGCCTCGGGTGCCGCGTTGGCCTGGCGCCTGCGCGCCGACCGGGACCATGCGCGCCGCGAGCGGGCCGAGCGGGTCGCGCTGCGTATCGTGGGAGGATGCTTCCTCGCGCTGGCCGTCTACGTGGCGTTCGAAGCCGGCGAATCGCTGCTGCGCCGGGAGGCGCCGGAGCGGAGCATTCCGGGAATCGCGATCGCCGCCGCGTCCTGCATCGTGATGCCGCTATTGGCGCGGGCCAAGCGGCGCGTAGCCGGGCAAATCGACAGCGCGGCCCTGCATGCCGATTCGCGGCAGAGCGAACTGTGTGGCTGGCTCTCGGCGATCCTGCTGGCGGGGCTTGCGCTGCATGCCGTGCTGGGCTGGTGGTGGGCCGATCCGGTGTGCGCGCTGGCGATGGTCCCGATCATCGCGCGCGAGGGGGTGGCCGCGCTGCGCGGCCGCGCCTGCGGCTGCTCCGGCGGATGCGGCTCCTCGTAGTTGCTGCAAGCTGAAGGACAAACTGAAAGCGATCCGCGAGTTGAACGATCGACCGTTGCGTTCCGATTCCGCGGCCCCGGATTCCGACAGCAGAAAGGATGGCGGCAACTCCACTTCGGAGTAGGCCCGGTCGCCACAGAAGCGGCCGAGGTCCGCGAGGTGGGGACGGTGCCGGTAGCGGTCATCCGCCAGGAGGAGAGCGAGGCGATGAAGGCGGGGACGGAGGAGGCGGGGCGAGGCGGCGAGAGGCAGGTACGGCGGGGTTAGAGTTTCGGCTTTTTGTGGAACAGTTTCTGCTGGATATCGGGCCAGAACTCTGAGAGCAGGTTGCCGGTGAGGCCGCCGAGGAGGCTGGTTTCGATGCGGCCGGCCATCACCATCCCGTCGCGGCTGGCGGAGGGATAGTAGGCATTGGAGAGGGCGATGCCGGCGCTCATGCCGAGCAGGTTCGAGGCGTTGAAGACGGCATGGCCGGCATCGTTGCGGCAGACGAACAGGCGTGAGCCGGAGTAGAGCACGCGCTTGAGGATGCCGGTGCCGGGGCCTTTGCGGAAGTACCGCGGATCCTGGTGCAGGAGGTTGGCGAAGACGCTGGCGCTCAGAAGGCTCTGGGTCCCGAAATCGGCGATGGCGGCGCCGAAGCGGCGGCCGTAGTTGGGCCAGCCTTCGCCGTAGCTGGGGGTCTGGTTATCGCGCTGGGAGAAGGCCGCGGTCATGGCGGCGTTGACGATGTTGAAGGGGTCGGCGGCTTCCCGCCACCCCAGTTTCCACTTTTCCGCGGGGGTCAACGGGGCGATGGCGCGGGACGTATCGGACACGGTCTGAAAATCGGGAATGAGCTTGAGAATGCGTTCGTCCTTGAGGGGGACGGAGACCGGCGCGGGAGACAGCAGCGCGATTTCCTCCGCGGCGGAGTCGGCGGGAGCGGAGTTGATCCCCTGTGCCACGGCGCCCGGTCCGGTACTCATCCAGACCGTCACCACGACCGCAGCGAAGAGGCGCTGGCGCAAATTCACGTTACTGAGGAGACGACTCCTCACATGGCTGAGGTTACTAGGCCCGGGAGCGGGCGGCTATGGCCCGAAGTGGCTACAACTCCGCGTGGTCTGGAGGGGCAGGAGAAAACCCTTAGCCGCCCGGCCCTGGCGGGAAGTACGGAACGTGATACACTGCCTCGATTCCTGGAAGGACCCCCGAGATGCACCCGACCAAGTTCCGCGCCTCCTCCACTGCCAGCCGCCGATCGATTGCGGTGTTGCCGGTCCTCGCCAGTCTCCTGGCTCTTCCGGCACTGCCGCAGGAATTCAAGCCCGACATCCCGAAGGCATGGGACGACAAAGAGGTCGAACGCTTCGAGCTCCCGCTGGCGCAGCGCGACCGCTCGCCGCGATACATGACTTCGGAGGAATACTACAAGCTCAAGGTCCGTCCGATCTACCGCACCTATCCGGCTTACCCTCCGGGACGCGAACCGGCCGGATATATCGAGTCGCTCAAAGCCAAAGAGCCGGAGGTCATTTTCGACCCCTCAAAACTTCACACCAAACAGGATTGGATCGAGGCGGGCAAGGTGGTTTTCGAGGCGGACATCGAATTCCACCCGGCCTCTGTCCTGCTCACCCGTGCCGGCCGCTACCTGCCGGTGCTCTCGAAAGACGGTACGTTCCCGGGATTTACCGGTCTTCGATATGTCATTCGGAAGAAAGGAGTGCTGGAAATCGGCGCGCTCTCGTGCGCGAATTGCCACACGCGCGTGATGCCGGACGGATCGTTGCTCGAAGGCGCGCAAGGCACGCTTTTGCGGAACCCGGAAATCGGGAAACAAATCAGGAACGAACCATCGGAGGACTTCCGGAAGTTCCAGGAGGTGCTTTGGGCCGATTTCGGCGCGCCGTGGATCCAGGGCAAAGAAGCGTTCCTGGCCGCCATGACGAGGGAAACCGTCGCCCATGCGTTGGAAGCGCAGACTTCGGGAGTGATCCAGCGCGAGGGCACGAGCCTGGCCCACCCGCCCCATGTTCCTTCACTCATCGGCATTCAGGATCTCAAGCACCTGGACGCCACCGGATTGGTCAACCACCGTTCGATCGGCGATCTGATGCGCTACGCGATCGTCAACCAGGGCCTGGACACGCTGGCGCACTTCGGCGATTTCCTGCCGGGTCCGGAGGGAACCAATTTCAGCGGAGAACTGGGCGTGCGCTACAGCGATGAGCAATTGTACGCGCTGGCTCTATATGTCTCTTCCCTGAAGCCCCCGCCCAATCCCAATCCGGTCGACGATCGGGCGCGGCGCGGCGAGAAAGTCTTCCAGCGCGAGGGTTGCCCCGCCTGCCACACGCCTCCGCTCTACACCAACAACAAGCTCACGCCGGCTCTCGGATTCAAAGTTCCGGCGGATCTTCTCAAGACGGGCGAGGTGCTCAATGTTTCGGTTGGAACCGATCCGACGCTGGCGCTGAAAACGCGCCGGGGAACGGGTTTCTACAAGGTTCCGTCGCTGCGCGGAGTCTGGTATCGCAACTCGTTCAGCCATACCGGGCAGGCGGAGACGCTCGAGGAGTGGTTCGATCCGGCGCGCTTGAAGAGCGACTACGTGCCGCGGGGCTTCCACCTGAGTCCCGGCCCGATCCAGGGGCACGAGTTTGGATTGAAGCTTTCCTCCGAAGACCGTGAGGATCTGATTGCTTTCCTGAAGACGCTGTAGACTGTCCGATCGTGCGGGGACGCGCGTGAGGGTTGAGAGGCAGACGGGATCGCGGAGTTTGGGCGGGATCTTCCATCAAGGCCGCAGGTTCATGCGGCGGAGTAGAGCCGTGTAGCGGGAATCGGAGCGGAGCGGGTGGAAATAGGGACTGCGGATCGACAGGTTGATGTTCGGGTCGTGCTCATCGGCTGCTTCCCCGGCCCAGCGGAAGACGGCTTCCAAATCGCCCAGCGCCATGGCGATGAAGGCGAGTGCGCTCGCGGACACGAAGCGGGAGTTGCTTTGTTCTTCCAACGCGGTCCGCAGCCGGACTGCGTCGTCGCGGCGTCCGGCGCGGACATATGCGTGAGCGAGGAAACCGATATAGAAGTAGCCCGGCGGCAGGCCGGTCTGCACCTTCTCCATCAGGCTGATCCCGTCCTCATGGCGACCCGATTGGGAGAACGCTTCGCCCAGCGCCAGCCTGGCGATGGGGTGGTTCGCATCGACGTCCAGCGCCTGCAAAGCGTACTCCATGGCCCGTTCGGTCCGGCCCATGTACAGGCAAAACAGTGCGCAATAGGCGCGGAAGAGCGCGAACAGAGGATCCAGTTCCGCGGCACGATGCGCCGCGGCAAGAGACTCCTCGGCTCGTCCCAGGCCGCACAGTATGTGAGCGCGCCAGAAGTGAGCATAGGCCGAGGCCGGATTCAGGGACAGCGCGGAATCCAATTGGCGCAGCCCATCCTCCCATTCAAACTCGCTCACTGCCTTTAGGAAGCCGAGGGCGGCATGAGCGTCGGCAAATTCGGGATCGGCTTCCGCGGCCCTTGCCGCCCCGGCCCGGGCTTTGGGCCATTGATCGCGTGCCGAGACCGCGCCGCGATGCGCCTGGGCGATATGGTAGTCCGCCAGGTGAAACCATGCGGGTGCGTAGAGGGTTCCAGAGCCACGGCCCGCTCCAGGTACTCGCGGCCCGCTTCCATTTCCTCGTTCGTGAGGCGGTGAAGGTGAAAACTGCCCTTGAGATAGAGGCTGTGGGCCTCCAGGTTTTCGGTGTACCGTTTCACCAGCGGACGCCCGGAGCGGGCGCCGAGTTTGATTTTCAGTTGCGAGACGATGGCCTGGGCGATCTCGTCCTGGATGTCGAAGACGTCGCGCATCTCGCGGTCATACCGCTGCGACCAGATCTGCGTTTCGTCGGCGACGTTGATGAGCTGGGCGCTGACACGGATGCGATTGCCGGAGCGGCGCACGCTGCCATGAAGGACGCTGGAGACCTGGAGTTTCTCGCCGATCTGGGCGATGGCATCTTCCCGTCCACGAAAAGCGAAGGCCGAGGCCCGGGCGATGACGCGCAGGCCGGGCACCTGTGTGAGTGCGGTAAGAATCTCTTCGGCCAGACCGTCGCTGAAATACTCGTTGTCCTTATCCGCGCTCAGGTTGGAGAAGGGGAGTACGGCGAGCGAGGGCCCCCGGGACGACCGGCTGCATGCTGCCAGTTCGAGCGCGGATCGGGCTTCGGCGGCGGTTTGAAACCGATCCCGGGGAAGCTTGCGCAGGCAGCGTGCGATCACGGCTTGGACATCGGCCGGGAGGTCGAACTGGGCGGGTTCGTCGCGGAGGATGGCGGCGAGGGTGGTCGCCATGGAGTCGCCGGCAAAGGCGCGGCGCCCGGTGACCAGTTCGTAGAGCACGGCTCCGAAAGAGAAAATGTCGGAGCGCGCATCGACCGGCTTTCCCTGAGCCTGCTCCGGCGACATGTAGCAGGCGGTACCGAGAACGATTCCGGCTTGTGTCTGCGTGGCCGTTTCCTGGCCGGCGGCGCCGATTTCCACTTTGGCCAACCCAAAGTCCAGGAGTTTGATGCCGGATCCGGTCACCATGATATTTGCCGGCTTCAGGTCGCGATGGACGATACCCTTTTTGTGCGCGGCGTCCAGCGCCTCCAGGATCTGAACGGCGACGCGCAATGCCTCGGGCAGGGGCAAGGGCGCGCACAGGGTCGCGCCACCCACGAGTTCCATGACGAGCGCCATGCCCTCGGGAGTTTCCTCCAACCCGTAAATCGTGGCGATGCTGGGGTGGTTCAGCGAGGCGAGGACTTTGGCTTCGCGCTCAAAACGCGCCAGCCGGTCCGGATCGCGGGCCAGTCCACCCGGCAGTACTTTGATGGCGACATCGCGGTCCAGCTTGCCATCGCGGGCACGATAAACCTCGCCCATACCGCCCGCGCCAATGGGCGCGAGGATTTCGTACCGGCCGAGGCGAGTTCCGGAAGCCAGGGGCATGGAATTTCGAACGATTATACCGTGCGGGATCGCGCGAATACGGCGGCAGCGAATGACGCGCTCCACTTCTCCTACTAAACTGTCTAACGGGCGGCCCGGTGGGGCCGCTTGCAGTCAAGTGCGGTGATAGAATCGCTCGGATAAGGTGCCGCCGATGGCAGGTGTTGGAGTCACCGCGCTGCTCCTGGACTGGAGCAACGGAGACCGGGGCGCGCTCGAGCGCCTGATGCCGCTGGTTTACGAGGAACTGCGCGAGATCGCGCGGCGGCATCTGAGCCGGGAGGATCCCGCGCACACTCTGCAAAGCACGGCGCTGGTGCACGAGGCGTATCTGCGGCTGGTGGACCAGAAGCGGGTGCAGTGGCAGAACCGGGCGCATTTTTTCGCGGTGGCGGCGCAACTGGTGCGGCGCATCCTGCTGGATCACGCGCGGCGGCGTCATGCGGCGAAGCGCGGCGGAGCGGGGACGGTGCTGACGCTGGACGAGGGACTGGTGGCGGAGCGGCAGCGCGCGCTCGACGTAGTGGCGCTGGACGAAGCGCTGAACGCGCTGGCCGAACTAGACGCGCAGCAGGCGCGGGTGGTGGAGCTGAGATTCTTCGCCGGGCTGACGATCGCGGAGACGGCAGAGGCGATGGGGATCTCCGGCGCGACGGTGCAGCGCGATTGGATCACGGCCAAAGCCTGGCTGTTCGACCGGCTGAAAGGGAGCGGCAGGGGCGCGGGATGACGGCGGAAAGGTGGCGGCAGGTTCGCGAGGTGCTCTACGCGGCGGCGGAACAGGACGCCGCGGCGCGCGCGGAGTTCCTGCGGGAGGCGTGCGACGGGGATGCCGGGCTGCGCGAGGAGGTGGAGCGGCTGCTGGCGGCGCTGGACGAATCGGGCGCGTTCCTGGAGCCGGCGGCGCCGGCGGAGCGCGACCTGAGCGGCGGCAAGATCGGTCCGTACCTGGTGCTGGAGCGCGCCGGGCAGGGCGGCATGGGCACCGTGTATCGCGCGGTGCGTGAGGACGATTACCGGCAGGAAGTGGCGATCAAGCTGGTGAAGCGCGAGGTGGAGACGGAGGCATTGACTGCGCGTTTCCGGCGGGAGCGGCAGGCTCTGGCACGGCTGAACCATCCGAACATCGCGCGGCTGCTGGACGGCGGCACGACGGCGGACGGGCGGCCGTACCTGGTGATGGAGTGGGTGGAAGGGACGAGCATCACGGAGTATGCGAACGCGCGGAAACTGGGGGTGCGCGAGCGGCTGGGGCTGTTTCTGACGGTGTGCGACGCGGTGGCGCACGCGCATCGCAACCTGGTGGTGCATCGCGACCTGAAGCCATCGAACCTGCCGATCACGGCGGCGGGCGCGCCGAAGCTGCTGGATTTCGGCATCGCGAAGATTCTGGCGCCGGAGGCGGGCGAGGAGGAGGCGATGACGGTGGCGGGAGGGCTGGCGCTGACGCCGGATTACGCGAGTCCGGAGCAGGTGCGGGGCGAACCGCTGACCACGGCAACCGATATTTACTCGCTGGGCGCGACGCTGTACGAGTTGCTGACCGGAGTGCGGCCGCACCGGTTCGAAACGCGGACGCCGCCGGAGATCGAGCGCGTGGTGTGCGAGCGCGAGGCGGCGCTGCCGAGCGCGGTGGCGCGGGCGCCGGGGGTTGGGGCTTCGGCGCTGCGCGGCGACCTGGACAACATCGTGCGCAAGGCGATGGAGAAGGATCAGGGGCGGCGCTACTCGCACGTGGACGAGTTCGCGGCGGATGTGCGGCGGTATCTGGAGGGGCTTCCGGTGCTCGCGCGTCCGTGGGCGGTCGGTTACCGGGCGAGGAAGTTCGTGGCGCGCAACAAGGCGCTGGCGGGCGCGGCGGCGGCGGTTGTGGTGGCGCTGGCGGCGGGGCTGGGGCTGACACTGTGGGAGGCGGGGGTGGCGCGCCATCAGCGGGAGGCGGCGGAGCGGCGATTCGAGCTGGCGCGGCGGGTGGCGGACTCGCTGCTGTACGAGATCAACGACCGGATACAGGACCTGGCGGGGTCGACGGCGGCGCGAGAGTTGGTGCTGCGCAGGAGCCTGGAGTATCTGGATGCGCTGGCGCGCGAATCGGGGTCGAACGCGGCGCTGCAGCGGGACGTGGCCAACGCATACGTGCGGGCGGCGATGCTGCAGGGGGCTCCGGGGGTATCGAACCTGGGGAATCCGGCGGCGGCGCGGGAGAGCCTGGGCAAGGCGCGGTCATTGCTGGAAAGCGCGCTGGCGGCGGCGCCGGGGTCGGCGGAAATTCGCAGGGACCTGGCGCGGGCGTATCGCGAATCGGCGCAACTGGGGCGGGACGGAGCGGAGTTTGAGAGGCATGCGCAGGCGGCGCTGGCGATAGTGGAGGAGTTGCGGCGCGAGCGTCCGGGGGATGCGGGCGTGCTGGGCGATCTGGAGCGGAGCGAGTTCACGATGGCGCGGAGCATGGCGGCGCAGGCGCGGTATGGGGAGGCGGCGGCGTATTACCGGCGGGCGCTGGCGCATGCGGGCGCAGCGGATGCGCAGAACGTGGCGCTGGATCAGAAGTCGCTGGGGGCGGTGCTGTTCAAGATGGGGGAACTGGAGGACGCGCTGAAGGAGTACGCAGCGGCGACGGCAACGGATGAAGCGCGGGTGAAGGCGGAGGCGGCCAACGGGCGCGCGAAGCTGGACTTGTCCTACGACTACGCGGACACGGGGCTGATCCTGCTGCGGTTGAAGCGGGTGGACGAGGGCGTGGCGATGTATCGCAGGGCGCGGGAGTTGCGCGTGCAGATGAAGGCGGCGGATCCGCGGGATGCGCGGGCGGCATCGGCGCTGGTGTCGGCGGAGTGGCGCCTGGGGTGGGCGCTGGGCGTGGCGGGGGATCGCGCGCGGGCGGGCGAGGCGTTCCGGCGGGCGGTGAAAGGCGCGGAGGAAATGATCGCGCGGCTGCCGGACAGGACGGTGGGGATGCGGGCGCTGGCGGAGGCGTCCTGGAATATCGGGGAATCGTACCGGCAGCAGCGGGGCTCGTGCGCGCAGGCGGTGCTATGGCTGGAGCGGGCGCGGGGTTTGTACCGGGAGTTGAAGGTGCCGGCTCCGCGGGTGGAGGAGTCGCTGGCGGCGTGCGGGGGGAAGTGATGGAGAGGCGTTCGCGGCGTATCGCTATCGGGTCAGCATTGACCGTCTGCGCCATCATCGTGCCGGCTATCGGGGACGGAGCACAACGCCGGTACCGGCAGACCACAGTGTCTGCGATTCTCCAGTCGGCCAAGCGTCTGGACGGCAAAAGAGTTGAACTATACGGTCTCTTCGTTTCGGGGTTCGAGACCAGCATCTTCATTGAGCGAGCAAGCTGTCTGAACAGCGATCAGACGCGGTGTGCTCTTTGGGCCGACTTCAGTAAATGTGAACCGTGCGGGCGTTCGGTAGAGCAGGTTGCCCTTCGACGTGCGGACGATCGCCTCTCCGAAACGCCGAACCTCATTGTGCGGGGAACCGTCCATACGATTCGCAAGGACGTGCATTACGACAAATCCGTCCCGAGGGCGGCGAGGATCGGGTTTGGACACCTTGGCGCGTATCCTGCCCAGATCAGCGTTGAAGAGATCGTCATTCACGGCGTTACCGCACCGCGATAGGGGAGCAAACACGGTGTGCCGCCCTCTGGATGGAGGGGCGGCAGCAGCGTGGAGCCGGGTACAATGGCCCCGATGCTTCCCCTTGCCCTGCTTCTGCTCGCGGCGGCCGAGATTCCGGCTCCGCCCGGCGTGGTCATCGACCATCAGCCGGCGGCGACGCGCAAGTACATCGGTTCGCCTTCCATCGCCATTCTTCCCGGCGGGGTCTATGTAGCCTCGCACGATTTCTTCGGCCCCGGTTCCACGCAGTCCACCTCCGCCGTGACGAGGGTCTTCCGCTCGACGGACCGCGGACGGTCGTGGCGGCAGAGCGCCGAGATGCACGATCAGTTCTGGTCCAACCTTTTCTTCCACCGCGGACGGCTGTACCTGATGGGGACCACCTTCGAGTACGGGCGCATCGTGATCCGGGCGTCCAGCGACGGCGGCATCACCTGGACGGCGCCCGCCTACCTGACCGGCGACACGGGATACCACACCGCACCGGTGCCGATGGCGATTCACGGCGGACGCATCTGGCGCGCGATGGAATTCCACCCGCGGGGGCCGTGGGGATTCTTCGAGGCGTTCGTGCTGTCGGCGCCGGTAAAGGCGGACCTGCTCGATCCCCGGAGTTGGCGATTCACCGAACGGCTGCGGTTCCCGCAGGATGCCGCCGCCGGCAAGCACTGGCTGGAAGGCAACGCCGTGGTGGCGCGCGACGGCACGCTGCTCGATATTCTGCGGGTGGACAACGTGGAGAAGGCCGCGCTGTTGCGGGTAGAGGGCGATCGCCTCGCGCCCGGCGGGTTCACCGATTTTCCGGGCGGCGCCAAGAAGTTCACGATCCGCTACGACCGGAAGTCACGCCGCTACTGGACCCTGTCGAACCCGGCGCCGGATGCGCCCGCGCCGGCCAGCGTGCGCAATACGCTGGCGCTGGCGTCCTCGGCGGACCTGCGTTCGTGGCGCGTGGAGCGGATCGTGCTCACCAATCCGGACGCGCTCAAGCACGGCTTCCAGTACGTGGACTGGCAGTTCGACGGCGACGATCTGGCCGCGGCAGTGCGTGCCGCGTTCGACGACGATGAGGGCGGCGCGCACAACTTCCACGACGCGAACTTCCTGCTGTTCGTGCGCGTGCCGGGCTTTCGCAAGCAGGGGCGGTAGAGGGGCTACTGGACCTGATACGGGACGCGGACTTCGATGGTCTTCGGCGGGTAGCAGGCGCGGCTGCTGCACGCCTGGTAGCGCAGTTTGCCGACCGCCGAACCGGGTCCCGCGGTGGCGTTGGGGGCGACCTTGAAGTGCGCCACGAGGTCGAAGTTGCCGGTGTAGACGCTGAGCGGCTTTTCGGTGAAGTCGTATTTTTCGAGCGACGGCTTGGGATAGGTCACGGTGCCGTTTTCGAGCGCGCCGGTCGCGGTCCAGGTGAGTTTGAGCGGGATCAGGTACTCCTCGCTCGGGGTGTTGCTGTTGACGTGATAGCCGCTCATCACGGTCGCCGGGATCCTGACCTCGACGGCGGCGCCACGCTTAGCGACGACGGTCGGCGGATCGTTCACCGCCAGGTAGCCGCTACCTTGCGCGTTCAGGGTCGCCGTCAGGCACAATACCGCCGCCAGAGGCAGGAGCTTGTAAGAGTTTTTCAATGCCATCTTCGAAATCCTTGCGGCTGGCCAGCCCGACGTGGACGGCAGCAATCCTTCCTTCGCGATCGATCAGGAACGTGCTGGGCAGCGCGTCCACCCCACCGTACGACTGCGCGGTGAAATCGTTGCCGATGACCACGCGGTAATTGACGCCCAGGTCCTTGAGGAACGGCTTGACGACTTCCCA
>JAFDVU010000164.1 GCA_018268835.1 Acidobacteriota bacterium
GGCCCCCGCGCCGCCAACGTCCACTTCGAAGACCACCTCGAAGACGGCAAGATCCGCTTCGATTACCGCATGCGCCCCGGCGTGGTCCGCAAAAGCAACGCCATCGAACTCATGCGCAGCGTGGGGCTGGAGATTTGACTGGCGCCGATATCCGCGCGCTCGCCCGCGAGTGCGGGTTCGAACTCGCCGGCGTCGCCGAAGCCGTTCCCGCATCCGACCGCGAACGCTACCGGGAATGGGCCGCCGCCGGTTGGGCCGGCGAGATGCGCTACCTCTCCGATCACCGCGCCGCCCTGCGCGACGACCCGCGCAACCTGCTGCCCTCCGCCCGCGCCATCATCGTGGCCGGCAAGCTCTACCAGACCCCCTGGCCGCACACCACCCGCTTCTCCGGCGCCGAACGCGGCTGGATCTCGCGCTACGCCTGGGGCGGCGATTACCACCACGTGCTCCGCCGCGGCCTCGAGCGCCTGCTCGCGCGCCTCGCCGAACGCACCCCCCCGTTCGAATCCAGGATCTGCGTCGACACCGCCCCGCTGCTCGAACGCAGCTACGCGCGCCTGGCGGGGCTCGGCTGGATCGGCCGCAACACCTGCCTCATCAACCAGGGGATGGGCTCGTGGTTCTTCCTCGGCGCGGCCCTGGTCTCGCTCGACCTCACGCCCGACACCCCGCCGCCCGACCGCTGCGGCACCTGCACCCGCTGCATCGACGCCTGTCCCACCGCCGCCCTCATCCCAGGCAAGGGCCTCGACGCCCGCCGCTGCATATCCTATTACACGATCGAACTCCGTTCCCCCATCCCCGAGCACGAGCGCGCCTCCCTCGGCGCTCACGTCTTCGGCTGCGACATCTGCCAGGATGTCTGCCCCTGGAACCGCCGCGCCCCCTTCACGCTCGACCCCGCCTTCCAACCCGCTCACTTCGCCCCGCGCCTGGACCGTCTCGCCGCCATCGAAGAAAGCGAATTCCGCGAAATGTTTCGCGATTCTCCCATCTCCCGGACCCGCTACCGCGGCTTCCTGCGCAACGTCGCCATCGCCATGGGCAACGCCAGCGATCCCCACTTCCGCCCCGCCCTCGAACGCCTCGCCGCCCACCCCGATCCCCTCATCGCCGAACACGCCCAATGGGCCCTCGCCCGACTGGACGCCTAGCCGTCCCCGGGCGAGCGGGGAGGATTCACCACCGAGGCGCGGAGACGCGGGGAATTCACGGAGGAAGAACTGGACCTGTCAAGGCCGGGGCTTGCTGTATTCCTCCGTGTCTCCGTACCTCTGTGGTGAGCCACCCGCCGCCCCCACCCCGCCCTCGGCGCTACCATAAAAACAGATGCGTTGCCTCGTCCTGATCCCGCTCCTCGTCCCCTTCGCCCTCCCCGCCCAGCAGCAGCTCATCGACCAGGGCTTCGCCCACTTCTATAACCTCGAGTACGACGCCGCCATCGCCGATTTCGAGCAGGCCATCGCGCAATACCCCGCCTCCCCCGATCTCCACAACCACCTTGCCCAAACCCTGGTCTTCCGCGAAATGTTCCGCAACGGCGCGCTCGAAAGCGAACTGGTCAACGGCAACAATTCCTTCCTCCGCCGTCCCAAGCTCAATCCCAGCCCGGAAACCGAGAAGCGCTTCCTCGACGAGGTCGCTCAGGCCATCGCTCTCTCCGAGACGCGCCTTAAGCGCAACCCCAACGACACCGCCGCGCTCTACGCCGAAGGCATCGCCTACGGCCTGCGCGCCAATTATTACTGGGTGGTCAAGAAGGCCTGGCGCGATTCGCTGCGCGACGCAACTTCGGCCCGCCGCCTGCACAACCGCGTCAGTGAAATCGATCCCACCAACGTGGACGCCCGCCTCGTGCAGGGCTTGCACGATTACATCGTCGGCAGCCTGCCCTGGAGTTGGCGCATGCTCGGCTTCCTGGTCGGCGTTCACGGCGACAAGGACAAGGGCATCCGCACCGTGCAGGACGTCGCCGCCCGCGGCAACCTCAACCGCATCGACGCACGCATTCTGCTCTGCGCCGTCTACCGCCGCGAGAACAAACCCAAGCTCGCCGTACCCATCGTTCAGGAGATGATCCAGCGCTACCCGCGCAACTTCCTCCTCCGCCTGGAGTTGGCCGAAATGTACAGCATGGGCGGCGAAGGCCCCCACGGGCTCGAAATCCTGCGCGAGGTCGAGCACATGAAGACCGCTCACGCGCCCGGTTTCGACCGCCTCGCGTGGGAGAAGATCTGGTTCCAGGAAGGGTCGATTCAGTTCTGGTACAACGACCTCAACCAGTCGCTGGAGAACATGAAGCGCGTCACCGCCCGGGCCGAAGACGTAGACCTCAACACCGGCGTCCAGGCCTGGCTCCGCATGGGCCAGATCTACGATATGCAGCATCGCCGCAATGAGGCGCTGGCGGCTTATCGCCACGCCATCGCCTACGCGCCGCAGGCCGAAGCCGCGCAGGAATCGCGCAAGTACCTGGATACGCCCTACCGGCGAATGTAGCCCGCGGCTATTGCTCGATCGTTACCTTGACGGGCTGCTCGATCAGCTTCGGCTCCTTGCCTCCCGTCAGGATCATCAGCGCCATGCGCCCCGTGGCCTTGGCCGGGATGGTGATCTTCAGGCCGGTCGGGCTCTGCTCGCTCACGACGCATTCCACGTCGGTCTTCCCGTCCGTCAGGTAGACTTTGGTGACATTGGCCTTGTCCAGGTTCTCGCCGGATACGGCAACGACGTCCCCTTTCTTGCCGTTGGTCGGATCGACGGAGTTCATGCGCGGCATAGCCTCCTGCGCCCAGGCGGCAAAGCTGACCAGGAGCAGCGGCACGATTAAAGACAGTCTCATCTGTTATTCCGTCCTTTGACATTGATGTTATGACCATTAGGTCCGAAATTCAACCTGAAGTGCGGAATTATTCACCGGGTGTATGATCTTTCCTATGGCTGCGATGGCGAGTACCGCTGCCGTGCTCCAGGACCGGCAGCCCGGCTGGATCTACAAGCCCTCCTGGGACCTCCCTGTGCTCATCCTCAGCGCCGCCCTGGTGCCTCTGCCCTTCCTGGTCGCCTGGGTCGCAGAAAACACCGGGTGGATGAAGCAGCAACAGGCAATCGACCTGGTCAACATCGTGGTCGCCACCCTGATCGGCGGCCCCCACCTCTTTTCCACCGTCACCTTCACCTTCCTCGACTCGCGCTTCCGCGCCCGGTACCGTGCCTACACGGCCCTGGCCCTGCTGCTGCCGGTCGCGGTTGTGTACCTGGGGGTGACCCACTACCAGTTGCTGATCGCTTTCTTCTTCACCTGGGCCTCGCTCCACGTGCTGCACCAGGTGATCTACCTCTCCGACTGCTACCGGAGCCGCACCGCCGTCCCCGAGCCCGCGTGGTCGCGCCTGGTGGACTACGGTCTGATCCTCACCGGCCTCTACCCCATCGGCATCTACAAAATCGCGCAGGGCCGCTTCCGTGTCGGCGGCGTCGGACTCCCCTTCCCCGATTTCGCGCGCCCCCTGCACCTGCCCGAAATCGCCCTCGCCGTCTTCGCCGCCTTCCTCGCCGCCTGGGCCGTCAAAACCACCGTCGAGATCCGCCGCAACCGCGTCAACGTGCCCAAGACCACCCTGATCGCCATCACCACCGTGGTCTCCTTCCTGCTCCCCCTCGGATCCAACCTCGACGTCCTCTTCCAGGGCTACAACACCTGGCACTCCTTCCAGTACCTGTTCCTGCTCTGGTTCATCAACCGCCTCCGCGACCAGCGCGGCGAACTGGAGGACGGCGTGGTCCGCCGCCTGGTGCGCCGCCCCGGCATGGGCCCCTACTATCTCTGCTTCCTCGCCGCCACCGGAGTGCTCGTGCTGCTCACCGCCATCGTGCGCGCGCTCACTCCGCTCGATGCCGACCAGAGCTACTTCATCGTCGTGCTCAGCGTCCTGCTCATGCATTACTGGTTCGACCACTTCCTGTTTACGCATCCGGCAATGATCGAGTAACCGGCGCCGCTCCCGCCTCTGTAACCGGCGGCGCAGTGTGCTACGTCTGAATGGCGGGGGTGAGAATGGCGGACTTCAAGGACGCCGAACGCAAGCAGCTGAGCATGCTCGCTTCGGCGGAAAAGCGCGTCCTCGTCTGGCTCGCCCGGCGCATGCCGGCCTGGGTCAACTCGGATCACCTGACCCTGCTCGGGTTCGTGGCCATGATCGCCGCCGGCGCCTGCTACTGGCTCGCCCGCTACGATCGCCGCATGCTCCTCGCTGTCATCGCCGCCCTCGCCGTCAACTGGTTCGGCGACAGCCTCGACGGCACCCTCGCCCGCGTCCGCAACCGCCTGCGCCCGCGTTACGGCTTTTATGTCGACCACATCACCGACGCCATCGGAACTTTCTTCCTCATGGGCGGCCTGGCGCTCTCCGGTTACATGAGCCCCTACATCGCCCTCGGCCTCTTAATCGCCTACTTTCTACTTTCCATCGAGGTCTACCTCACCACTTACACCATCGGCTCCTTCCACTTATCTTTCTGGAGCTTCGGCCCGACCGAATTGCGCATCCTCCTCTGCATCGGCAACCTGGCGCTCTTCTGGCGCCCCGTGGTCCGCATCGCCGGGCGGCCCTGCCTGCTCTTCGACGTGGGCGGCGCGGTCGGCATCTGCGGGATGGGCGCCATGCTGGTCTGGGCCGCCGTCCGCCATACCCGCCAGCTTTACAACGCCGAGCGCCTGCCGTGACTTCCCTGGCCCGGCGCTGGATCAAGTTCAACTTCGTCGGCGCCATCGGGTTCGGCGTGCAGATGGGCGCCTTCGCCGTCCTCTACGGCATCCTCGGAATCGGCAAACTCTGGGCCACCGGACTCGCCGTCGAGACCGCCGTGCTGCACAACTTCGTCTGGCACGAAAAGTTCACCTGGCGCCACCTGCCCCGCGGCGGCGCGCGCGGCGTCCTGGGCCGAATGCTGCGCTTCCACGCCGGCAACGGGCTCATCTCCATCGGCGGCAACGTCCTGCTGGTCAAGCTTTTCGCCGACCTGCTGCACATCAATCCCTACTTCGGCAACGTCCTCGCCATCGCGCTCTGCGCCTTGGCCAACTTCGCCGTCAGCGAATGGTACGTCTTCCGCGCCCCCCGGTAATCTACCCGCTGGAAATCCGCCACCGCTGCGGTAAGATGTCTCTGGAGCGTTCCTGCGAAGCAGGTTCCGGCCTGCCTATTTTGATCCAACAGCTCAAAATAGGGAGTCCGACTCGATATTGGCGCTGGTGAGCAAGCTCCCGGCGGGAAACCGCCAGGGAGAAGCCTGAAGGCGCTCGGGGGACACCCACCCCGTTCACAAACGTGGGTCAATACCGGGGGTCGGTACGGCCAAGTGGTGCGCTCCGTTTCTTCCCCTTCCTTCCCTCCCGCGGATCGCCTCGCCCGGCCTCACCTCTACCTTCCGAAACACCCTCGCATTAACTTCGGCTACTATCGACTGCCACACGGTGTTCCCCTTGGTTAGCTGCTATCTTTCACCACTAGCTACTCGGTACTATTTGACGGGTTTTTCACTTGCGTAGCAGTACCAGATCGGCTGTAATCTTACTGGAGGTCGTTATGCGGGAATACTTACAAGGCCTTTGGCAAGAGGAAGATGGCCAGGATCTGATCGAATACTCTCTGCTCATCATCTTTATTGCCGTGGCCACGGCCGCAGTGGTAGGTTCGGGTCAAAACGCGATCCGCGGCATCTGGAGCTCCAGTAACTCGACCATCGTCCAGGCCAATACTTCGGCCAGTTAACGGGAATTCACCCCGCCCGTCCTCACAGGACGTCGGCGAAGCCGCGCTTCATGTGACGGAAAAACAGACCTCCGATCAGAAATGCCGCCACGCCGTAAGCGCCGGCGATTCCCAAATCCGCCAGACTCGGCATCGAGGAGTGCAGCAGCACGGCGCGGTACGCCCGCACCACGTAAAACAGCGGATTCGCCGTCAGCAGAAACCGCGCCCTCTCCGGGAACGCGCTTTCGTCGATGAAGATCGGGGTCAGCCAGAACCAGAACGTCAGCACTACGCTCATCACTTGCGCCGTATCGCGCAGGAACACATGCAGGCTGGAAACGATCCATCCCACCCCGACCGCGAACAGCCCCACCGCCAGCATGTAAAACGGCAGCATCACCAGAAATACCGTGATCCGGTTCATCCACAGCGCGCTCGCCGCCACCATCAGCAGCAGCGCGAGCAGATGGCTGACCAGCGTCGACAGAAATACGCTGACCGGCACGATCTCCGCCGGAAACACCGTCTTCGTGATCAGGTTCGACTGGTCCAGCAGGCTGGGCGCGGCGCGCTGCACCGTCTCGCTGAACAGCAGCCACGGCAGCATGCCCGCGAAGAGGAACAGGGGATAGCTATCCACGCCCGCCGGCGGCTTCATGTGCATGCAGTACTGAAACACGAACGTCCAGCTCAGCAACAGTACCAGCGGGTGGATCAGCCCCCAGATCCAGCCGATCGCGCTGCCCACGAAGCGTTGCTCGAAGTCGCGGCGCACCAGTTGGAAGAGCAGGCTCCGGCGCTCCACCAGATTCCGCAAAAAAAGCGTTCCAGGGACTCTTCTGGGCACGTTAAGACCAACAATATCAATAATTTCAACCACTTGCAAGGGTTGACACAGCCGTCTATATGCTGTTACAGTTTGAAGTTCGCCAATGGTAGTTGTGCAGTAGTAGCCCCACCGGGCCCCCGGAACCGGCATGTCCGGCTCCGAATCCAAAAGGGAGTCCGCTCTGGAGAGTTATGAAGCAAGAGTACTTCGTCCTGGTTCTTGCGCACTCGCTCCGCGGGCGTTTGCGCCGTGTTCATATTCCCCATTCGGCGGTATACGCGGTTCTTGGCCTGGCCCTCCTCGGATGTTTCTCCGCGTTCGGTTTCATCGCAAGCTACGGCCGGATGGTCCTCAAGGTAGCCAACTACAATAACCTGAAGAGCGAAGTCGACAACCTCCGCAGCCGTTACCAGAATTTGCAGAAAGTGGTCAACGAGACCAACACCCAGATGGCCAGCCTGCAGTTGTACGCCAAGGAAGTCTCCGTGGCCTACGGCATCAAGCAGCGCCTGGAAGGGCCCACCGATGTTGCCGCCGAAGGCAAGCTGGTCCCCTCGTTCGCCGAGAGTCTGGCCGACTTCAACTACCTGCGCAGCGCGCAGGTGCTGGCGCTGAGCAGCCGCCGCGTGGGACGTTTCGGCCCTGCGGTAAAGTCTCTTCCCTCTCTTTGGCCCGTAGAGGGCCGCCTGCTGAGCGGCTTTGCCATCCGCACCGACCCGTTCTCGGGTGAAGGCGCGTTCCACAAGGGCGTCGATATCGGCGCGCCCACCGGCACGCCCGTGCACTGCGCGGCGGACGGCATCGTGGTCACCGCACAACCGGTGAGCGGCGGATACGGACGCCTCATCGTGATCGATCACGGCGGCGGCGTGCAGACCTACTACGCGCACCTCTCCAAGATCCTGGTCTACACCGGACAGGAAGTGCATCGCGGCGACATGGTCGGTCTGGTCGGTTCCACCGGACGCACCACCGCCCCGCACCTGCATTACGAAGTGCGCGTCGGCGGCGCCCCCATGAACCCCTACCGCTACCTGGCCAACGCCGGCGTCTACCGGCAGGCCCCCAAGGACCTTCCCTTCTAGTTCGCGCCTCGAAGACTGCGGAGCCGGGCACGTGAGTAAGCGGTGTTCGGCACTTCCGTCACGGCCACCGGCGGTAGCTGGTACCCTGGAGGCAGTTCCCTCATGCGCACCTTCCTCCTGCTGGCGGCCTTCGCGGTGTGTGCCTGCGGCTCCGCGTCACCGGCCGCCGCCCCCGAGTACGGCTACCGGATCGTCCACACCTATCCCCACGACCCGTTGGCCTTCACCCAGGGCCTGGTCTACCACGATGGCTACCTCTACGAAGGCACCGGCCTCGAAGAGCAGTCCGGCATCCGCAAAGTGAAACTGGAGACCGGCGAGGTCCTCCGCCGGCGCGCGATCCCCAACCAGTATTTCGGCGAAGGCATCGTGATCTGGAAGGACCGCCTGCTTGAACTCACCTGGAAAGCGGAAAAAGGTTTCCTCTACGATCTGCTCAGCTTCGAGCCCAAGGGCGAGTTCCACTACCCCGGCGAAGGCTGGGGCCTCACCACCGACGGCAGGCGCATCGTCATGAGCGACGGCACCGCGCAGCTTCGCTTCTGGAACCCCGATTCGCTCCAGGAGACCGGTCGCATCACCGTCACCGACGAGGGCCGCCCCATCGCCGAACTCAACGAGCTCGAATGGGTCAAGGGAGAGGTGTACGCCAACGTCTGGCAAACCGACCGCATCGCGCGCATCGATCCCAAGACCGGCAGCGTCACCGGCTGGATCGATCTCAAGGGCCTCCTGCCCCCGCAAGACTACACTGAACTCACCGACGTGCTCAACGGCATCGCCTACGACGCCAAAGGCGACCGCCTGTTCGTCACCGGCAAACGCTGGCCCAAGCTCTTCGAAATCAAACTGGTCAAGAAGTAGCGCGGTCCCGTCGCGGGCGCCCGGACCACTCCTTTCACGCCTGCCGGATCACAAAATACGGCTGATCCGCGAGTCTCTCCCCGAGGCCCGGGTACATCCCGAAGCCGTCCCCGCCGCGCAGTTCGAAGTAATACTGCAGCGGATACGGCGACTTCGTGAACTCGCCCGGAATCGTGGCCTGGAAACTGCCGTCCGCGCCCGTCATCGGCATTGCGGCGAACCGCTCCACCTGGTTCACGTGCCGGTAGCGCAGCACCGGACTCGCCCCGGCCACCGTGAGCGTCACCTGGACCGGCGCGCCGGCGCGGAACCCCGCGGGCGGCGTATGCCGGCACTGCCACGCCGCGCGATGGCCGGCCGGCGGCGTCACCCGCGGCGGCCGCGCGGACAACTTCTCCAGCCGCGCGATGTCCTCGTCGATCCCCGCCAGCCGGTCCAGCCAGTGCCCGCGTAGCTGGTAGTCGTACCCGAACGTGACATCCGGCCGGTACACGCCCTTCGCCGTATTCGCCAGGCGCGCCCACGCCTCCCGCGCCTTCCTGTATTGCGCGATCGCGCCGTCCACGTCACCCTGCTGGTACGCCACCGCCGCGCGGAATTTCGCCGCGAAAAACTGCCCGATCCCCGCCGTGATCCGTATGTCGATCGCCGACGCCCGCGGCGCCTCGCCGGCCAGTGCCGCGTCCGCCAGCCGCTCCAGCCATTCGGCGACCTCCAGCGGCGTGTACTTCACCCCGCTCTTCCCTTCCACGTACTCCACCACGCTGGCGAACATCTCCGGGTCGAACGGACTCACCGTACCGAATACCCGCGGCTGCGGCGAATCGCCGTACGGATGCTTCGCCTTGGGATCCACCAGCGACATGTTCCAGTACATCTCGGGCCAGTAATTGTTGTTCGCGGCCGAGGCGCCGTGCGCGCTCGTGATCAAGGGCAGGATGCGGCTCGCCGAAGCCAGCGCCTTCTCCGCGGGCGTCGCCGCCGCCGGCACCGTCGCCGGATTGTAGAGCCCGCGGCCGAACACCCGGTACGTGTACTCGTACTTCTCGAAATCGTACTTCGGCGCCAGCGACGCATCCGCGTAGCCCGTGCGCCCGCCCGGCAGGCCTCCGCCCTTGCGTCCCTTGAAAGACAGCGGCTCGCACCATTCCACGCCCGTCGCGCCGCAGAACTGAAACGCCTTGCCGTACGCCGCCGCGAATTCCGGATCGCCCCACAACAGCAGCCTCTGCGTGCCCGGCCAGATGCGGAACATCACGCCGTAACGGCGCTGTTCATCGAACAGATCGCCGTAGCTGTACCGCATGAAACTCCGCGCGCCGCTCGAAAGCGCGAAGAAGCCCGTGCGCTGCTCCTTCGGCGGCATCTCCAACTCGCGGATCCCGGCCTGCTGATACGGCAGCCCCATGTGCTCCGCCATGAACTTGGGCGACACGCTCACCGGCAGGCCAGTGGACAGCGCCGTATCGATCATGGTCCGGTCGATGCCCTTGGCGTGCAGGTCCAGCGAGATCCGGCGCCCGCTTCCCTTCGCCGCCAGAAACAGAGTCTTCCAGAAATCGTACGAGCCCTCCGGCACGCCGCTCTCTCCATGCACACGGAACGTCAGCCCGCTGATCTCCGGCACCTCGGCCAGGATGCGGGTAAGCGCGTCGCGGCAGTACGGCGCCTGCGTTTCCGGCGTCAGCCCGTCGATGACGTAGTTCGCGTTCGGACTCGCCTCCCACACGTACGCGTGCGTCCACAGCGCGAGGTGGAACTCGAGTCCGCGCGCCACCGTCTCCTTCGCGATGAACTTGAGCATCGCGAAATTGCTGTCGCGCTCCTCATCGGGCAGCCCGCGCGCGCGGACCTTGTAGCCCTTCACATCCATCAGGAACGGGTACGGGAAGTGGAAGTAGCAATCGCGGATCTGCCGCGCGAAATCGTAACCGATCCCGAACGTCAGGTTGAAGCGGTTGAAGCGGTTCGCCGCCAGCGAGGTGAGGTACGCGCGCCAGAAGTCGCGGTCGTTGTACCAGGGCTTGTCCTCCACATCGGAGACGAAGAAGCGCGCCACGCTGCGCACCCGGTTCGCCGGACTCTCCACCACCGGCGCCGTGATGCCGAACTTCTCCTGCCCGGCGCGCCCCGCCAGTTCCAGCAGCGCGTACACCATGCCGGCCGCATCCGGCGCGGTGACGCTCACCCCGCCCGCCGCCGGCCGCAGCGCGAACGATTGCGCCGCTCCTCCCGCGCGTCCCGCCACTTCGATCCGCAGCGGCGTGCCCTCGCGCACATTGACCCGCGCCCGCAACTCCCCCAGCGCCCACTCTACCGGCGCCGACGCCGTCACCGCATCCCGCGCCACCGCCAGCGAAACCGCCGGCGCAGCCGCCTTCGCTCCGGTGGCGGCCAGCGCCCCGAACCCGGTCTGCTTGAGGAAATCGC
The DNA here is from genome assembly GCA_018268835.1 of Acidobacteriota bacterium. GTDB lineage: Bacteria > Acidobacteriota > Terriglobia > Bryobacterales > Bryobacteraceae > Solibacter. Next base: position 10,968 of record JAFDVU010000164.1, read on the forward strand.
GTCGATCCATGCCAAACAGCGTACATCGTGGCGCCCCGCCGCGGGTGCTACGATGTCCCCGATGCCGGAACTGCCGGATGTCGTGGTCTACGTCGAAGCTCTCGCGCAGCGCGTCGCCGGCCACCGCCTCACCCGCGCCGCCATCCGCGGACCCTTCCTGCTGCGCACAGTGACTCCGCCTCTCGACGCCCTCATCGGCTGCCGCGCCGCCGAAGTCCGCCGGGCGGGCAAGCTCATCGCCATCGGCTTCGAGGGCGGACTCTGGCTCGCCATCCACCTCATGATCGCCGGACGCCTGCACTGGAACGGCAAGCGTCAACCGCTGGCCGCGTTCGAATTCGAAAGCGGCACACTCACCCTCACCGAGGCCGGCACGCAGCACCGCGCCCGGATTCACGTGCTCGACCGCGCCCCCGAGGCCTCCGGCGTCGAACCACTCGATGCCTCGCCCGAGGACTTCACCGCCGCCCTCACCGGTGAAAACCACACGCTCAAGCGCGCCCTCACCGACCCGCGCCTCTTCAGCGGCATCGGCAACGCGTACTCCGACGAAATTCTCCACCGCGCGCAACTCAGCCCCGTCGCCCTCACCTCGCGCCTCTCTGCCGGCGAGATCGCGCGCCTGCACGCGGCCGTCCGCTCGGTCCTCTCCGAGTGGGTCGACCGCCTCCGCGCGCAGGCCCGCGGCGCCTTCCCCGAAAACGTCACCGCCTTTCGCGACGAAATGGCCGTCCACGGCAAATTCGGCCGCCCCTGCCCGCGGTGCGGCTCCCCGGTGCAGCGCATCCGCTACGCCGCCAACGAGACCAACTACTGCCCCGTCTGCCAGACCGCGGGAAAGCTCCTCGCCGACCGCGCCCTCTCCCGCCTCCTCCGCGAGGACTGGCCGCGCAGCCTCGAGGAACTCGAAGCGCTCAAGACGACGCGTTCCCAGCGGACAAAATGATATCCTCTACCTTTGGCGCGGCCCCAACGCCCGCGCCCTCAAGGAAAACCACATGGCGCTGATTCAATTTACGCGAAACCACACCGACCACTCGACCGACAGAGGCTACCAGTTCGAGTTCTTCTGCGACCGCTGCGGCAACGGCTTCATGAGCGAATTCCGCGCCTCGGCGGCGGGCATCGCCGGCGGCGCGCTGCGCACCGTCGGCAACCTGTTCGGGGGCTTCCTGGGCAGTGTCGGCAGTTCCTCGTATGAGATCGAGCGCGCCATTCAGGGGCCGGGCCACGATGCCGCCTTCCGCGCCGCCGTCGAAGAGGCCAAGCCCAACTTCCGCCAGTGCACCCGCTGCAGCAAGTGGGTCTGCGTGGCCGTTTGCTGGAATCAGAAACGCATGCTCTGCTACGAGTGCGCGCCCGACGTCGAAGCCGAACTTGCCAGCGCCCAGGTCAACACGCAGATCGATCAGATGAAGACCAAACTCCAGGGCATGGACCTCACCAAGGACATGAACCTCACCGCCGAAGCCGCTGCGCTGTGCCCTTCCTGCGGCGCGCGCACTCAGGGAGCGAAGTTCTGCCCCGAGTGCGGCAAGCCGCTGCGCGCCAAGAGCGAGTGCTCCCGCTGCGGCACCGCGGTCGAAGCCGGCACCAGGTTCTGCCCCGAGTGCGGCAACAAGATGGCCTAGCCCGATGCCGGTCTGGTCCGGAAAGTTTCAATACCTCGATGCCGGCGGCGCCCCTCTCAGCCAGGGCCCGTGCCAGTTTCAGTTCGACCCGGAAACCGCCGTCGTCGCCCCCGCCGGCGACACGCCCATCGCCTTCGATCTCGGCGATGTCGACCAACTCGCGCCCGCCGAGTGGGACCTCAAGCTGACCCTCTACACCGGCCACTGCATCGTCCTCAAACAGTTCGGCGCCTCCTTCCAGGACATGTCGCGCGAGTTTCTCGCCGCGTGGCGCGACCGCACCGTACGCTGCCTGCTGCTGGAAGACCTCGAAGAGATCGAGCGCTACAACGGCGCGGCCAACGGCGCCCCCGCCGAACTGCGCCTCTACAAAAGCAACCTCGCCGTGCTGCCCCACACCGCGGCGCCACTCCAGTGGCGTCTCGCCGAGATCGATTCGCTGCGCTTCGACCAGGCGGCGTACCAGATCGTGCTCGAATCCGCCGGCGAGCGCCTCGTGCTGGGCAAACTCGCCAAAAAAACCGACGAAGTGATGGGCAACCTCGGCGGCGCGCTGGATGCCTTGCGAACGCAGGCCGCCCTATCGCTGCACAATCTCTTCCCCTTCCTCGCGCCGGATGCGCTGCGCCGGCTTCAGACCGCCATGCCCGAAGGGCGCAGCGCCTCGATCGCCGATCTCGCCCTCATCGATCCCCGCCTCCCCGACGCCCTCATCTCCCGCGCCGTGGACGCGCCCCTCAAGCCCTACTTCGACGCCCTCCGCGCCCGCGCGCAAGGGCCGCTCTTCGCCGGGTTCAAGTTCATCCGCCCCGACGAGGCCGAATCCGGCCAGCCGGAAAGCGATCCGGACGCCGAGGCCGAAACCGGCGGCGACGACGACGCCAGGGAATCCGCCACCGCCCCCCTGTTCTTCTGGTTCTTCTTCCCGCTGCCCGGCAACCTGCTGGCCTGGGAAGCCACCACGGGTACCGGACGCGCGACCTACTTCTTCCGCGCCGCGGCCGACCTCGCGCAATCCGTCCGGCAGATCACACGCGGCCTCGCACTGGTCAACTTCCGCCGCGAACCCATCTACCTTCCCGACGCCTCGCTCGAACAGCAGCCGAAGTTTCACCGCTACGCCATCGGCGCCCGCAAACTCCCCGACCTGCGCGCGCTCCGCGCCGCCTTCGCCGGACGCGCCATCCATTCCACCCTGGAAGAATGGACCGCGCAGGCAATTGCCAATCGTTAGCGGCGCGTCGGGTGTATATTGGTCGCTTGGCTTGTCCCTACTGCGGTTCAACTTTAGAGAGCGCCTGGTTCCTCACCGAGGACGCGGCCGCCCTACCCCATCCCACACCCCTGACCGCCTGCCACATGATCGTGATCCCGCGCCGCCACGTCTCCGCGTTTTACGACCTGGATGTCGGCGAACAGCGCGGTATCTGGGACGTGGTCACCATGCTCCGCGAAAGAATTGCCGCGGCGCTCCCCGTGGCCGGCTTCCACGCCGGCTTCCGTGACGTCCCTCCCGACGGACACGCCGAGGTCCACCTCGTGCCCCGCGTGCGTGGAAGCCGCCTCGTGCTGCCCCCCGAAATCGAGTGGGTGGACCTCGACTCCTGACCTGGGGCATCCGTAGAATAGGGAGCATGTCCGAGCCGCTCCTGGCAGTGCGCGATCTCCATGTCGATCTCGCCGGCCGGACCGTGCTGTCGAACGTCTCCTTCACCATCGCCCGCGGCGCAATCGCCGGACTCTGCGGCGAATCCGGTTGCGGCAAAACCACCCTCGCCCTCGCTCTCGCCGGACTGCTGCCCTCCCCGCCCTACCGCGTTGGCGGCGAGATTCTCCTCGACGGCCGTGACCTGTCCGCCTTGCCCGAAGCCGGCCTGCGGCGCATTCGCGGCGCGCGCCTCGGCATGGTGTTTCAGGATTCGCTGCTGGCGCTCAATCCCGTACTCACCATCCGTACCCAACTCCGCGAAATCCTGCGCGCTCATGGCATCGCCCGCGACCTGCCCGAGTTGCTCGCCCTCGCCGGACTCGACGACGCCCCCCGCATCCTCGCCGCGTATCCCCACCGCTTGAGCGGCGGTGAACGCCAGCGCGTGACCATCGCGCAGGCCCTGGCCTGCCGGCCGGCGCTGGTCGTCGCCGATGAACCCTTCACCGCACTCGACGGGCCACGCGTGCTCGAACTCTCCGCACTCTTCCGGCGCCTGCGCGACGAAACCGGCACCTCGTTCCTGGTGATCAGCCACTCGCCCGGTGTCCTCGCCGGCATCGCCGGCGAAGTGCTGCGCATGAGCGGCGGACGCATCGCCGCTCGCGGCACGGCGCGGGAGGTGCTCCAGAGTGGATGAACTCCTCGTCGTCCGCGGCCTTGCCGTGCGCTTCGCCGCGCTGCGCGACATCTCCTTCACGTTGGAGCGCGGCCGTACGCTCGCCCTCGTGGGACCCTCGGGCGCCGGCAAGAGCACGCTGGCGCGCTGCATCGCCGGCTTCGAAACCCCCTCCGCGGGGGAAATCCTCCTCCACGGCCGCCCCGTCCCGCCCACCGCCCGTTCGCGCGTACAACTCATCTTTCAGCAGCCGGCCGCCAGCCTGAACCCGCGCTTCACCGCGGCGGAGATCCTCGAAGAGCCGCTCCTCATCCAGCGCCGCGACCGCCAGGGCGCGGCCGCCCGCGCCATGGATCTCGCCGGTTTGCCCGCCGGTTCTCTCGGCCGCCGCGCCCACGAATTCAGCGGCGGCGAACGCCAGCGCCTCGCCATCGCCCGCGCCCTCGTACTGGAGCCCGAAGTGCTCATCCTCGACGAGAGCTTCGCCGGACTCGACTGGCGCTTGCAGGAGCAGATCGCCGCCCTCCTCCGCGGCCTGCGCGAGCGCCTCGGCCTGGCCTCGATCCTCATCGCGCACGATCTCGATTTCGCCGCCGCCCTCGCCCACACCCTCGCCGTGATGCAAGCCGGCACCATCGTCGAACAAGGTCCCGTCGCCGCCGTGATGGCCGCCCCCAACCACGCCCTCACCCGTGAACTCATCGCCGCCGCCCGCGCCCTCTCCCTGGACGGTGCCCCATGAGCCTCCCCGTAGCGCAGCCCTCCCCGAGTACCGTCGGCCTCCGGCCGACCTTTGGATCGAACCGGAATCTTCGCCGGCACGCCCGAGTAGCACAGGCCTCCCGGCCTGCACCCAACCTCCCGCATCAGCGAAACCCTCACCGCGACAGCGCCGCCAAATCTCCCCTCCCGCGCCAAGCCACCCCCCATCCCGGAGCCGCCGCATGACCTACACGCTCCGCCGCCTCCTCCACGGCGCCCTACTGCTGTTCGCCATCTCGCTCGCCTCCTTCCTGCTCGCCTCCCTCGCCCCGGGCGATTTCTACACCGACCTCGCGCTCGATCCGCGCATCCGCCCCGAAACCATCGCCGCCCTGCGCGCTCAACACCATCTCGACCGCCCCCTGCCGGAGCGCTACGCCGCCTGGGCCGCCTCCGTCGCGCGCGGCGAATTCGGTTACTCGCTGGCCTACCACACCGCCGCCGGCCCGCTCATCCGCGAACGCCTCCCCGCCACCCTCCTGCTCACCGCCTCCGCCACGCTCCTGGCCTGGCTGCTCGCACTCCCCATCGGCATCTATCACGCCGTGCGCCGCGGACGCTGGCAGGATCGCGCCCTCGCCCTCGGCGCGGCCGTCTTCCTCGCCGTCCCCGAACTGCTGCTGGCCATCGCCCTGCTCGCGCTCGCGGTCGAGACCCGTTGGCTGCCCGCCGGCGGCATGCACTCCCCCGGCTGGGAATCGCTCCCCACGGCCGCGCGCTGGCGCGACGTCCTGGCACATCTTGCGATCCCCGCCGCGGTCCTCGTCTTCGGCATGCTCCCGACGCTGGAGCGCCACGTCCGCGCCGCCGTGGCCGATTCCCTCGATGCTCCATTCGTGCTCGCCGCCCGCGCTCACGGCATCCCCCGCGCCCGCATCCTCTGGCGCCATGTGCTGCCCTCCGCCATGCATCCCCTGATCGCTCTGTTCGGCTTTTCCCTGGGGACGCTCTTCAGCGGATCGCTTCTCGTCGAAGTGCTGGTCGGCTGGCCCGGCCTGGGCCCGCTCTTCCTCGACGCCGTCCTGGCGCGCGATTTCGCCATCGTGCTCGGCGTCGTGATGGTCTCGGCCGCCATGCTCATCGCCGGCAACCTGGCGGCCGACCTTCTGCTGTACCGCGCGGACCCGAGGATCCGCCCGCGATGACGCCCCGCCCTCGCGCTCCCCTCGTGCTGCTGGCGCTGCTTCACGCTGCCCTCCTCTTTGCCGGCTTCCTCGCGCCGTACGATTACGACGAGCAGCATCGCGACTTCTCCTACGCCGCACCCTCCTGGCACGCCCGCGCGCCCGGAGGCTCCGCCACCGCCTGCCGCGTCGTGTTCCTCAGCGGCGGGCGCCTCTTCGCCGCCCCTCCCCCCTGCGGCATCTTCCTGCTCGGCACCGACGCCTTCGGCCGCGACGTCTTCTCGCGCGTCCTCTACGGCGGACGCATCAGCGTCCTCGCCGGCATCTCGGCCATGCTCCTCGCCCTCGGCATCGGCACCGCCGCCGGCACCCTGGCCGGATACTTCGGCGGCTGGACCGACCGCTTGCTGATGCGCGCCGGCGAACTCTTCCTCGCCCTGCCCTGGCTCTACCTGCTGCTCGCGGTGCGCGCCGCGCTACCGCTCAACATCCCCACCACGGAAGCCTTCCTGCTCGTGGTCGCGATCGTCGGCTCCCTCGGCTGGGTGCGGCCCGCGAGGCTCATCCGTGGCGTCGTACTCAGTGTGCGCGAACGCCCCTACGTGGAAGCCGCCCGCGGCTTCGGGGCGTCCCCTGCCTACCTCATCCGCCGCCACATCCTGCCCGAAATCCGCGGCGTGATCCTCACCCAGGCCACGCTGCTCATCCCGCAGTTCATCCTCGCCGAGGTCACGCTCAGTTTCCTCGGGCTTGGAATCGGCGAGCCAGTCCCAAGCTGGGGCAACATGCTGGCCGAAGCGCGCCAATACTTCGCCCTCGTGGACCACGCCTGGCTGCTCGCCCCCGGACTGCTCCTCATCCCCCTGCTGCTCGGTTATTTCCTGCTCGCCGACCGCTGGGTGGACCGCGACGTTTCACGTGGCTCCCAATCCTGATCCTGACGCCCACGGCTGATCCGAGCCGCGACCGTAAGGGAGCGTCCAGCGTCGGTACGCGGAATCTCGCTCTCGCATCTGAGTACCGCTAACTGTCGCCCACGGCTGATCCGAGCCGCGACCGTAAGGGAGCGTCCAGCGTCGGTACGTGGAATCTCGCTCTCGCATCG
>JAFDVU010000165.1 GCA_018268835.1 Acidobacteriota bacterium
ATCTTGCGTGAGAATCCAATCATCCGTTCAGGCTCATCTTGCATGAGACAAGAGTCCGGCGAAACGCGCCCGCATGGAATGATATTCTGAATCGCGGCTCCCTCATCATGACGACCAGGCAGTGTGTACCTTCGCGCCGCGGCTTCCTCGCGGCGGTTTTCGTATTCGCGGCGGCGGTGGCCGCGCGGGCGCAGTCCCCGGCGTTCACGCCGTTCCGTGCGAGCGGCATTTACGATCTGGGCGAGCGCGCCGGCTGGACCGCGACACTCGCGCCGGGCGCGGGCGAGGCAGCGCGATTCACCTACGTCATCCGCCGCAACAATCGCGTTCCGGTGCAGAGCGGCACGCTGGACCTGACGGGCGGGAGCGGGACCATCGAGATCACGTCGAGCGAACCGGCGATGCTGTACGTGGAGGTGCTGTCCGCGTCATCGTCCGCGGCGGAGGCGGACGCCAGGCCGAAGCCGATCCATCTGGGCGCGGCGATCGCCCCGTGGAAACTGCAGCCGTCCGCGCCCAAGCCCGCCGATTTCGATACGTTCTGGGCGGCGAAGGTGAAGGCCCTGAGCGAAGTCCCGATGAATCCGGCGCTGGCGCCCACGCCGGGCGCGCCCGCCGGAGTGGACCTGTACACGGTTAAACTGGACAGCCTGGGATCCCACGTGCAGGGCTACCTGGCGAAGCCGGCGAGGGAAGGGAAGTTCCCCGCGCTGGTCGTTTTCCAATATGCCGGCGTGTATGCGCTGCGCACGAAGACCGTGACCGACCGCGCGGCCGAGGGCTGGCTCGCGTTCGACGTGGATTCGCACGATATGCCGCCGGACCAGTCCGAGGGCGTTGGCAGGAACTATCCGACGATCGGCTACACGGACCGCGAGACCTCCTACTTCCTGGCCATGTACCTGCGCGACACGCGCGCCATCGACTACATCGCGAGCCGGCCGGATTGGGACGGCCGGACGATCGTGATCACGGGGACCAGCATGGGCGGGCAGCAGAGCCTGGTCACCGCGGCGCTGAATCGCAAGGTGACCGCGGTGATCGTCAATGAGCCGGCAGGCGCGGATTTGAACGGCGACCTGCACGGGCGCAAGGCCGGATATCCGAATTACCCGTCCGACAACGCGCGGGTGATGGAGACGGCGCTGTACTTCGATCCGGTGAACTTCGCGTCGCGCATCCAGGCGCCGGTGCTGGCGGGCATCGGCTTCATCGATACCACGGCGCCGCCGGCGGGCATCTTCACCGCGCTGAACCAGATTCCGGGACCGAAGGAAGTGGTGGGGATGGTCGAGAGCGACCACAACAACCGCACGCCCGAAAAGCAGGGCGCGTGGGTCGCGCGCTCGAAAGAAGTGATGGATCTGATTCTGCACGGCGGCGAGTACAAGCCGGACCAGAGTTGGATGAGGGTGCGGTAGGATGCGGTGGCACGCGCGCGGCGCGGCGGCGCTGCTGCTTCTGGCCGCGGCGGGGGCGGCGTCCGCTCAGGGCACGCGGCTGGGAGGGAGCTGCGATCTTGCCGTGGTTGGGGCGGGGGAGACCGCCACGTTCCTGGCCTTCGACCGCGAGTTGCGGGCCGCCGTGACGGCGCGGGATCCCGCGGCGGTGGCTCTGCTGGCGCGCTTCCCGCTGCGCGTCAATACCGGCCACGGCAGCTATTCGCTGAACGATCCGGCGATTCTGCAAGCGCGGTTTCAGGAGGTGTTTTCACCCGCGGTCCGGCGCGCCATTCTCGATCAAAAGCCCGCGGAGGTGTTCTGCAACTACACCGGCGTGATGTACGGCAGCGGGCAGGTGTGGGTCAACACCGGAAAGTACGGGTACGCGATTCAGGCGATCAACCTCACCGGTGGCGCCTCTTCGGATGCGGCGCGCCCGGACTACGAGGTCGCGTTCGTGTGCCGCGCGGAGAAGCACCGGATCGTGATCGATGTCTCGCCCGCGGGCGTTCCCCGGTATCGCGCGTGGAACCGTCCGCACGCGACCACGGAGAAGCCCGACCTGGAAGTCGCGGCAGGCAAGAAGGATTACGAGGGGGCCGGCCCTTGCGCCGCCGCGATCTGGACGTTCCACGGCGGCGGCACCACTTATTCGGTGGAAGAGGCGGGATGCGCGCCGGCCCCGAAAGGGGCGATCGGAGAACTCACTGTTTCCGCGGGCGGCAAGACGCCGGCGGAATGGTGGTGCTACTGAAGGCCGGTTGACTCACTTGCCCGAATGGGCAGTGCGCAGGTCCTGCCCCGAGGGTTCCTGTTCCACCTGGATGCCATCGAAGGCCCAGCAAACGATCCCGCCGAGTACCCAGTGCGCTCCTCCGAGGATCAGCAAAATCCGGTCCTGGGCGGCCGTGAGGTGCTGACCGAGAATATTGACCACGGCAATGACTCCGCACACAAGACCGACATAAAACCACCACACTACCCAGCGTTGGATTCGCAGGTGAATATTCATTTACCCTCCCTGCCAGAATTGTGGCTCCGATCCCCGGCCGGCTGAAGCCTCCTTGGAGCTATTCACGGCGGGCGTTTGTACGTTCCGCGGGCATCGCGGGGAGCGCGCGGCGTCAATTCGCCGCGTTCCATGCGGCTCCGAGCACGAACGCCGCCGCCCCGGTGAGGGCGCCGAGGATCGCGTCGGCAGTGTAATGATAGCGCCCAGCGGCGGCCCCGAGCGCGATGCTCGCCGCCATCCACAGGAAGGCGAACCCGATCCAGACCGGGCCCACGTGCAACAGGCCGAGCGCACACGCCGTCGCGATGGCCACGTGCGCGCTCGGAAACGTGTTGGCCTGGATGCTGCCGGAGCGCAGGATCCGCAGGTTGAAGGCGCGTACCCTGCCCGAGAACGGCGGCGCGCTCCACTCGGGATCGATCGCGCGCGGCGGGCGCGTCTGGATGAACGGCAGCACCGCGCACGAACCGTAGGCGGCGAGCAGCACCACGGTCCAGAAGTGGTCCACGGATCGCGCGCAGCCGGTCAGATACAGGACGGCGATTGCCAGCGGCATCGCGCCGTAGTAGGAGAGGTACGCGAGTTCCGCATAAGTGAGGAACCACACGCCGGCGGCGGGATGGCGTGCGCACCACGCGAGCAACGGCGCGATCAGGCGGCGGTCGAGTTTCAGCAGGCGCCCTTCGAACGTAGCGTCTGCGCCGGTGACGAACCCGCCGGCCTGCCAGTAGAACAGGGTGAGCAGCAGCAGCGGGACCCAGTCGCGCGCGATGGAAGTGACGGTCGGCGGCACGATGCGCGGCAGCGCTTGCGAAGCGAAGACGGCGAGCGCGATGGCGCCGGCTCCGATGGCCGTAATCCTCACCTGCCGTGCGCGGCCGAGAGCCGACCTGCGCCAGGCCAGGATGACGAGCCATGCGAACACCAGCAGGCTCAAGCCTTCCGCCGCACGGACATGTCGCATGCGCCAGCGATTATACAATCCGGACGTCCCGGCCTGGTGCGCGGCCATGGGCCGTACAATCGAGCTATGCGGCTTCCCTTTGTGATTCTGCTGGTGGCCTCCGCGGTTGCGCAGACGCCTTCGTTCACGCTGGAGCAGGTTCTCTCCGCGCCGTTTCCCTCGTCGCTCACCTCATCTTCGGGCGGCAAGGTGGCGTGGGTGTCGAACGCCAGGGGCGTGCGCAACATCCTGGTTGCGGAACCGCCGGAGTACCGCGCGCGCAAGGTCACCGCGTACAGCGAAGACGACGGGCAGGAGATCGGCTCTCTGCGCTGGATGCCGGACGGCAAGGCGGTGGTGTACGCGCGCGGGTCGGAGTCGCGCGATGGGACGGCGAACCCGGCGTCGCGCACGGCGGGCGCGACGGAAGAGATCTGGATCGCGGCGCTGGACGGCAGCGCGCCGCGCAAACTGGGCGACGGCACCGGTCCCGCGGTATCGCCGAAGGGCGACCGCGTGGCGTGGGTGCGCGCGGGCGCGGTGTGGTGGAGCGCGCCGGACGGCAAGGCGGCGCAGGCGTTCGTGGCGCGAGGCGCGGAGTCGCAGTTGCGGTGGTCGCCGGACGGCGCGCGGATCGCGTTCACGAGCGGGCGCGGCGATCACTCGCTGATCGGCGTGTACGATGTCGCGGGCGATTCGCTACGCTACCTGGACGCCTCGACGGATGCGGATTCGAACCCCGAATGGTCGCCCGATTCGCGGCTGGTCGCGTTCATCCGGATCCCGTCCGACGGGCTGCGCGCGGTGCGGCAGCCGCTGCGGTCGGGCGAACCGTGGTCCATCCGGGTGGCGAACGCGGCGACGGGAGAGGGGCATGAAATCTGGCGCGCGAAGGCAGGACGCGGCAGCGTGTTCCGCGGGGTGACGGCGCGCAATCAACTGCTGTGGGGCGCGGGCGGGCGCATCGTCTTCCCGTGGGAGGGCGACGGCTGGACGCACCTGTATTCCGTCTCTGCGGAGGGCGGCGGGGCGCGCGCGCTCACGCCGGGCGAGTTCGAAGTGGAGGACGTGGACCTGCCCGCCGGCGCGCGCGACGCGGTGTATTCCTCGAACCAGGGCGATATCGACCGGCGCCACCTGTGGCGTGTCGCGATTGCCGGGGGCACGCCCGCGCCGATCACCTCCGGGAACGGCATCGAGGTGGCGCCGTCGGGCGAGGCGTTCCTGCAATCGGACGCGCGGCGTCCGATGCATCCGGTGGTGCGTGCCGGGGGCACGCCGCGCGACCTCGAACCGCTGCCCGCGGACTTCCCGCTGAGCCGCATTTTGGAGCCGCGGCAGGTGATCTTCCCCGCGGCGGACGGGCTCGTGCTGCACGGACAACTCTTCCTGCCGCCGCGCCCGAGCGCCGGAGCGCGCGCGCCCGCGGTGGTCTTCTTCCACGGCGGATCGCGCCGCCAGATGCTGCTCGGCTGGCATCCGATGTACTACTACGCGAACGCGTACGCGATGAATCAGTACCTGGCGTCGCTCGGCTACGTGGTGCTGAGCGTGAATTATCGCAGCGGCACCGGCTACGGGATGGAGTTCCGCGAGGCGCCGGGCTACGGTCCGGCGGGCGGCAGCGAGTACGCCGACGTGCAGGGCGCGGGGCTGTACCTGCGGTCGCGGGCGGAGGTGGATCCGGCGCGCATCGGGGCGTGGGGCGGATCGTACGGCGGGTATTTGACGGCGATGGCGCTGGCGCGCGCGAGCGACCTGTTCCGCGCGGGCGTGGATTTCCACGGTGTGCACGACTGGGCCAGGGAACTGAGCATCCCGGTGACCGAGCCGGATTACAAGGTGGCGTTCGAGTCCTCGCCGATGGCGTTTGTGGGCACGTGGCGGTCGCCGGTGCTGTTGATCGCGGGCGACGCCGACCCGGACGTGCAGTTCAACCAGACCGTGATGCTGGCCGACGCGCTGCGCCGGAAAGGCGTGGAGCACGAGGTGCTGATCTTCGCCGACGAGGTGCACGATTTCCTGCTGTGGCGCACGTGGCACGCGGCATACGAGGCGGCGGCGAAATTCCTCGCGGGGCATCTACAATAAAGACTCGCCAGAAGAAATCGTGGGTGAATTCCGGCTCTTGCAGCTTGCCAAGTGAGTGAGCGAGTTCGAGACGAAAAACGGTCCCAAGACACGGGATCTCATTCCCGTCTCAACAAATGTAGAGTCGTATGCACGCCTACTCGCTGCGCAGAACGGTCATTGGGTCTGTGCGAATCGCTCTCCGCGCCGGCACCTGTATGGCTATGAAGGTGACGACCGCCACTGCCAGCGCGGATTCGGTTAGTGCTAGCGGGTCCGCCGGGCTTAGGCGGTAGAGGAGCACTGAAACGACCCGCGCCACCGCTACCGCGACAGCCGTTCCGACCGCAGCCCCAATCAACACCATCGAGAGGCCCTGCCGCAGAACCACTCTAAGCACATCGGCCGGGCGCGCGCCCATAGCCATGCGGACGCCAATCTCATGGGAGCGGCAAGTGACTCCATGCGACACGACTCCATACAGCCCCACTCCCGCAAGGAAGATCCCCAGGGTCGCGAAAATCCCCAACAGGGCCGCCGCGGCCCGCCAGAGGAAGAACGCCACGCCCATCTGCTGGCGCATCGTGACCAGCGAATTCAGGGTCACGCCGGCAACCGAATCCCGGAACGCTTTGCGCACTGAGCCCACCATCGCCGCCGGATCGCCAGCCGTCTCGATTAAGACGGTACCCCCACCGTGCGTGGGCAGGAAAAAGATCGGCGTTGGCTGTTCGAGCAGCGTATGGTACTTGCCCGTCTCGACCACGCCGACGACTTGGCGATCCCTGCCATCTACCCGGATGAACTGGCCGATGGCGCGGCCCGCATCGCCCCAGAAACCGTGCGCCATCTGGTCATTTACGATCACCACCGCCGTGGAATCGAGTGGTGTGAACTCACGTCCGCGAAGGATAGCCGTACCCATGGCTGTGAAGTACTCCGGACCCACCCAATAGGCACCGACGTTCACCGGTTCCTCGGTGACGCCTGGAATGGAAACCTGCTGGGGCCCTCCGCCCGAACCGCTGAGTGGCGGATCTCCGACAGATGTGACGCGGCGCACTCCGGGAAGTGCCCTTAGCCTGACGAGCATGTCCTCATAGAAGTTCGCCTCGGGATGCTCCGTGGCCGGCATTACCGTGGCAAAGAGCAGATGCCGCCTCGTGTCGAAGCCGGGCCGAATGTGCTGTACCTGGAGGTAACTGCCGACGAGGAGCCCTGTCAACACGAGTAGAAACTGCGCGCAGGCGATCTGCGCGACAATCAGCCCGCCGCGGAACCACGACCTCGATCTGGCGCTGGGAGCCTCGCATTTGAGTACCGCCGTGAGATCGGGTCGGGAGACGCGCAAAGCGGGAAACAGTCCCGTGGCCAATGTGGTGACCATGGCAAGCGCCAGGAGGTAGCCAAGCATTCGCGCATCCACGCGCAGACCAAGGTCCAACGTTGCCGGCAGCGACGGCAGAGCCGCAGGGATCGCCTGTATCATGACGCGCGCGAGCAGCAGTCCGAGACCGGCGGCTGCAAGCGCCAGCAGCAGGCTCTCGGCCAGCAATTGGCGGAGCATCCGCCCACGCCCCGCACCAAGGGCCCGACGCATGGCGAACTCCCGGCGGCGCGCCTCGCCTTGGGCTAGTCGGATTCCCGCCACATTCGCGCAGGCGATGAGCAGCACCAGGCTAACTAGCGAAAGTATGATGGCGCCGGCCACAGCCTTCCCCTTATCGGCTGCTGGGCTCAGAGATACGGCCTTAGCTCGGTTGGTTGAGGGATACTCCCTGTGAAGCTGCGCCGCGATGGCGCTCAGAGTGGTCTGGGCCTGTTGCCGGCTGACTCCGGAGCGCAGGCGGAGCGTGATATCTACGATACCCTTGCCACGCTGCGTCATGGCTTCGCGCCCGCCCAACAGCGTGGCCGCGTTCATCGGAGTCCACGCATCGCTGCCGACCAGGTGCTGGCTTGGCGGCAGAAAGTCTCGCGGAGCCACCCCCACTACGTGGAACGGCTGGAATTGGAGCATGATAGTCTTTCCGACGATATCGGATGCCCCGCCGAATTTCCGCTGCCACAGCGAGTAGGTCAGCACCAGAGGCGGTGAGCCTTCGAAGTGGGCATCGCTTTCCACCAGCATTCGCCCCAGGGCGGCGGGCACCCCCAACACCCGGAAGTAGTTGTCGGAGACCAACTCCACGAATACCAACTGGTTGGCGCCATTCACATTGACCGTCACTCCGCGGCCGCTGCTGGCTATGAAGTCGGCCACGCCGCGACCGCGCGCCTGGTAATCCAGAAAATCGGGATAGGATGGACTCTCCGACCTGGCCGCAGAGTCGTCCTTGGGATAGAGGAAGAATATTTCGGAGCTACCCTGGACCGTGACCGGTCTGAGGAACATGCGGTCCACCACAGTAAAGAGCGCCGCGTTGGGGCCGATGGCGAGGGCCAGCGAAAGCACGGCCACGGCCGTGGCCCCCGGATTCTTGGCGAACATGCGGAGGGCGTAGCGGAGGTCCTTCCAGAGGTCTTCGAGCCAGCGAGTGCCGCGCTCGTCGCGGCAGTGCTCCTTCACCTGCTCAGGGCCGCCGAGCGCTATGCGGGCCTGGCGGCGTGCCTCGCCTGCGGGAACACCGCGCGCTATTAGATCGGCGGCGTGCCGTTCGAGATGGAAGGCTAACTCCTTTTCGAGTTGCTCCTCGACCTGGCCGCGGTGCCAGAGTCGATTCCACCAGGTCATTCGGCACCTTCCTCGGAAAGGCGGAGAATCAGTCCCACTGCTTCCGTCAGCCGCTGCCAACTGGCAGATTCGCTCTCCAGCCGCGCCCAGCCCTTACGCGTGAGGCGATAGAACTTGGCTTCACGGCCGGTCTCTGTCTCCTTCCAATCGGCGGCCATCAGCCCACGATTTTCGAGCCGATGCAAGGCCGGATAGAGAGAGCCTTGCGGGACCTGGACTACGTCGCGCGAGACCTGCTGGAGGCGCTGCGCAATGGCGTAACCATGCACGGGGCCAAGGGCGACAATTTTGAGAATCAGCAGGTCCAGGGTGCCCTGCGGGAGGTCGGATTTTGCAGGCATTGTGCACACCTCGATATCAACACTTAGCACCCGACATGTAGAAGTGCAAGGTGTCTGTCCGAAGACGGTCAGCCCAGCCGAGCGGTTGGATCACCAGGGTTCGAGGGCCACCGGCTACGAATACAAACGCTGAGCCGTACCATACCGCATCGGGTTGGCAAGAGGTGCAGCGGCTTTCCGGCCGCCATTCGGGCAGGTCAATGCCCCACAAATTGCTCTGACGAGGCACAATAAAGGGTCCATGACCCTTCGCCACCGCCTGGAGACGTACTTCCAATTCGCCGCGCTCTCCACCGACTGGAAGACCGAGATCCTGGCCGGCTTCACGACGTTCATGACGATGGCATACATCGTGTTCGTGAACCCGGCGATCCTGCATGAGACCGGGATGCCGCTGGCGGCGGTGACGGCGGCGACGTGCATCTCCGCGGCGGCGGGCAGTTTCCTGATGGGCGGGTTCGCCAATTACCCGATCGCGCTGGCGCCCGGCATGGGGTTGAACGCGTACTTCACGTATGCCGTGGTGAAAGGCATGGGCGTGCCCTGGCAGGCGGCACTGGGCGCGGTCCTGGTGAGCGGCATCGCGTTCCTGCTGCTGACGCTGGTCGGGATCCGGCAGTTGATCGTCAACGCAATTCCGTTCGAGTTGCACGCCGCGGTGGCGGCCGGAGTGGGGCTGTTCATCGCGTTCATCGGGTTGCACAACGCGGGGATCATCGCGCCGCACCCGGCGACGCTGGTCACGCTCGGCAACCTGCACGAGAAGAGCACCGCGCTGGCGATTTTCGGCCTGGCGCTGATCGCGACCCTGATGGCGCGGCGCGTGCGCGCGGCGATGCTGATCGGTATCCTGGCTACTACGGCGATCGGGCTGGCGACGGGCGTGACCCGGTGGTCGCCGCACTCCTACCGGCTGGCCGAGCTTTCGGCGACCGCGGGCAAGCTCGATGTGGCGGGGATCCTGAAGCTGGGGTTCGTCGAGATCGTCTTCGTGTTCCTGTTCATCGACCTGTTCGACAACATCGGCACGCTGGTGGCGGTGGGCAAGAAGGCGGGGCTGTTCGACAAGGCCAACCGTATCCCGCGTGTCAACCGCATCCTGCTGAGCGACGCGCTGGCGACGATCATCGGGTCGCTTACGGGCACGTCGACGGTGGTGAGCTATATCGAGAGCGCGGCGGGGGTGGCGGCGGGCGGGCGCACTGGCGTGACTGCGATCGTCACCGGCATCCTCTTTCTCGCGGCGCTGTTCGTGGCGCCGGCGGTGGGCGCGATTCCGAACGCGGCCACCGCGCCGGCGCTGATCATCGTGGGCAGCCTGATGGTATCGGTGGTGAGCGAAATCGAGTGGCACGATCCGGAGGTGGCGCTGCCGGCGTTTCTGACGATGATCGCGATTCCGCTGACGTTCAGCATCGCCAACGGGCTGGCGTTCGGGTTCACGGCTTTCACGCTGCTGAAGGTGCTGAACGGCAAGTACCGGGAGGTGAACTGGTTCGTCTACGTGATGACGGGGCTGTTCATCGCGCGGTTCGTTTACCTGGCGGGGTGAGTACGCATGGATGCGAAGCGCAGGCCGGGATGCCTGCGCTACTCGCTACCTCAGATACTTGTTGAAGAAATCGAGCGTGCGCTGCCAGGCGAGTTTGGCGGCCTTTTCGTCGTAGCGCGGGGTGGTGTCGTTGTGGAAGCCGTGGTTGGCGCCTTCGTAGACGAAACCTTCGTAAGTGACGTGATTGGCCTTGAGCGCGGCTTCCCAGGCGGGCCAGTTGCCGGTGATGCGGGTATCGAGCGCGGCGTAGTGGAGCAGCATGGGGGCTTTGATTTTCGCCGCGTCCTCCGCGGGCGGCTGGCCGCCGTAGAAGGGGACCGCGGCGTTAAGGTCGCTGCCCATGCGCACGGCGAGGGTGTTGGCGATGCCGCCGCCGAAGCAGAAGCCGACGACTCCGAGTTTGCCGGTGCAATCGGGGCGGGTCTTGAGCCAGCGCGCGGCAGCGATGAAATCCAGGGTCATTTTGGCGCGGTCCACCTTCTGGAAGAGTTGGGCGCCGTGCTCGTCGTCGCCGGGATAGCCGCCGACACTGGTGAGGCCGTCGGGGGCGAACGCGATGAAGCCGGCGGTGCCCAGGCGGCGCGCCACGTCTTCGATGTACGGGTTCAGCCCGCGGTTTTCGTGGACGACGAGGACGGCGGGCAGTTTGCCGGCGGGATGGGCGGGAAGTACGAGGTAGCCCTTGATGCTGCCGTTGCCTTCGGGCGAGGGTACGGTGACGTACTCGGTGTGGAGGCGGGGATCGTCCTTGGGCACCTGCTGCGCCCAGGCGTAATTCGGGCGCAGGCTTTCGAAGAGGGCGGCGGCGGTGAGGCCGCCGACAGCGAACTTCTTTGCGCCTTCGAGGAAGTCGCGGCGAGGGAGTTCGCCGTGCACGTACCGGTCGAAGAGGTCGAGGAGTTCCTGGGGAAAGTCGGTGGCTTGCTTACGTTCCATGGTGGGGGTCAGGATATCACAGGGGCGGGCGGGTGATTTACCACGGAGGTACGGAGAGACGGAGGAACACACAGAGAAACGCGTTGGAGGGAGTCGGGGTGGGTCTTGTCCGGGGTCGCACGCGGAGGGGACAGAGATCACGCGGCGCTGACGCGGTGGGAGAGTACGGTTCGATCCAAGGGTCGGCCGGAGGCCGACCCTACTCGTAACGGAGCGCTTCGGTGGGATTGAGGTGCGCGGCGCGGTTGGCCGGGAGGAGTCCGAAGACGAGGCCGACGATGCAGGAGACGCCGAAGGCGACGGCGATCGCGATCCACGAGATGGGGATGCGGATATCGGCGAAGAGCGTCACGCTCAGCGGGATGGCGACTCCGACGAGAATGCCGAGGACGCCGCCGGAGAGGCTGATGAGGATTGCTTCGACCAAAAATTGCAGGAGGATCTCGCGGGGCGCGGCGCCGATGGCCAGGCGGACGCCGATTTCGCGCGTGCGCTCGGTCACGGTGACCAGCATGATGTTCATGATGCCGATGCCGGAGATGACGAGCGTGATGGTGGAGACCATCACCAGGACCAGCGAGAGGATGAGCGAGATATTTTTCGCCGCCGTGAGGATCGCGGTCATGGTATCGACGCGGTAGCGCGCGCCGGCGCGGTGGCGCGCTTCCAGGATCTGTTGCACGCGCGCCGCCACGCGATCCACTTCCTGCGCCGAGCGCACCTGCACGTAGAGCGGGTCAATGCGCTCGACGGGCGTGAAGTAGCGCAGCACGGTGATGGGGATGAGGATGGTGTCGCGCTCGACCTCGCTCTGCCCGAAGGTCTCCACCTTCTCGTGGAAGGTGCCGATGACGGTGAATTCGAGGCCGTAGATTTTGATGACCTGGTTGAGCGCGGCGGCGCGGCCGCCGAACATGCGGGCGGCGAGTTGATCGGTGAGCAGCGCGGTCTTGGTGCGCAGGGTGACGTCGCCGGCGTCGAGGAAGCGGCCGGAGCTGATCACGATGTTGCGGACGGGCTGATAGTCCTGGTCGGTGCCGATGACTTTCACGTCCTGCAGCTTGCCGGCGATGGGGATCTGGTCGAAGTTGGACATGACGCCGGTGGCGGCGACGATTTCGGAGGGGAGCAGGTCGCGGATCGCCTGGACGTCGGCCATCTTGACGTAATCGGCGTCGCCGACGGCGCTGCCGTTAGCGTTGGCGTAGTAGGCGAAGATGATGTTGGAGCCGATGCCCTGCACCTGTTCGAGGATGTAGTCGCGGCTGGTGAGCGAGATGGTCACGACCAGGATGACGCTGGCGGTGCCGATCACCATGCCGAGGCCGGTCAACAGCGAGCGGACCGGGTTGGCGCGCAGCGCCTGGGCGCTGAAGGCCACGGCTTCGCTGAAGAGCAGGCCCCGCCGCGGTTTTTGTTCGCGAACTCCCACACACCCATTATCGCGGCATTTGACATCCGGACCCGCATTTAGATAACAAGGTGGGGAACCCTTCAAGGAAGGACCCAAACACAACCATGGCAAACGATGGAGTTTCCAGGCGGCACTTTTTCTTCGGCTCGCTGCTGGCCGGAGCGGTGCCCATGGCCGGATACGGCAGCGTGCCGAGTCTGCGCGCGCTGGGTTATAAACCCTTTTACGACAAACTGAACGTGGCATCGGTGGGATGCGGCGGGCAGGGCGGCGCCGACCTCAACGCCGCGGCGGCCACGGAAAACATCGTGGCGCTTTGCGATGTGGACGACGCGCGCGCGACCGCCAATTTCCGCAAGTTCGAGAAGGTGCCGAAGTACAAGGATTTCCGGGTCATGCTGGAGAAAGAGAAGAGCATCGACGCGGTGACCATCGGGATCCCGGACTTCATGCACGCGACGGTAGCGCTGCACTGCATGCAGCACGGCAAGCACGTCTACCTGGAGAAGCCGCTGACGCGCACGGTGTGGGAATCGCGGCTGCTGCAGGAAGCGGCGGTGAAGTATAAGGTCGCGACGCAGATGGGCAACCAGGGATTTTCGCACGAGGCCAACCGGGTGGCGGCGGAGATCGTGTGGAGCGGCGCGATCGGCGATGTGACGGAGGCGCACATTTCCACCAGCCCGGGGACGCATCCCACGGGGCTGCAGCAGTTGCCGCCGGAATCCTCGGTGCCGCCGACGCTGGATTGGAACCTGTGGCTGGGCGGCGCGGCGATGCGTCCGTTCAGCGAGGATTACGTGCCGTACAACTGGCGCGGGTTCTGGGATTTCGGCACGGGGCAGGTGGGCAACTGGGCGACGCACACCGCGGGTCCGGTGCAGACGGCGCTGCAATTGGGCGCGCCGACGAGCGTGGAGTGCGTGGCGGAGATCAACCCGAGCAAGTTCACGTTCCCTTCGCGCGGCGTGGTGCGGCTGGACTTCCCGGCGCGCGGCGGGCTGGTGCCGGTGAAGGTGTTCTTCCACGATAGCTGCCGCGTGGGCGATCCCGAGGTGTATCACGTGCCGGGGATGGAGAACGAGACGATCCTGCCGCCGACCAACAACCTGGTGGAGAAGGGGCGCGGCACGGCGGGACGCGGCGGCATGGCGGGACGCGGCGGAGCGGGAAGGGCGGGCGCGGGACGCGGACCGGCTCCGGGCGGTCCTCCGCGCCGGGATCCGAACGCGCCGCGGATGGGCGCGGGCGGTCCGGGTGTGAAGGTCTTCGGTGAACCGGGCAGTCCCGCGACGCCGGGCATCCTGACAGGCAACGGCAGCGTGTTCATCGGAACCAAGGGCATCATGGCAACGCGGGATCGCGGCGAAGGCGTATGGCTGCTGCCGGCGGAGCGATGGGCGAACTACACGTTGCCGCCGGAGGTGCTGACGCGGTCGCCCGGGCACATGGCGGATTGGATCCGCGCCTGCAAGGGCGGCGATCCTTCGTGCAGCGATTTCTCGATCACCGGTCCGTACGCGGAATGGCTGGCGATGATTCCGATCGCGTATCGCGCCAAGGGGCGGCTGGATTGGGACGCGAAGAACCTGCGCTTCACCAACAGCGAGGAAGCCACGCGACTGGTGCGTCCGGTGTTCCGCAAGGGTTGGGAACTGAAGCTGTAGAAGGCCTTCAGGAAGCGAAGGGCCGCCCTCCCGGGGGCGGCCTTTTTTTATTTCGGCGCGATGGGTTTCGCGCGGGCGCTTTCGGGTCGCACCGGCGCCGGCCTTCACCGTTGCGGTACGGGATGCAGCGGCCGGCCTCGTTCCTGGTACGATAGGCCGATCGCCTGTCGCCTCCTTCCGGGACCGGGTGGCGTCACGCAAACTTCCTTCGGCCTCGATCGGGCCGAGGAAGAAAGCTGTCCGAACATTGGAGGGAGTTCAGCCATATGCGCGTGTCGCCCATCTGTGTGTCTTTTGCCATCGCCTTCACAGGCCTTGCCGCGACGCCGCCCGATGCTGTGTCCGCGGCTCAACGCCAGCGCGAGATTCCAAGCCTGCCTCTGAGTTTCGAGGCCAACGCGGGCCAGACGGACCCAACCGTGAGGTACTTATCGCACAGCGGCAAATACACGCTGTTTCTGACCTCGAACAGCGTGCTGCTCAAGCCCGGCCCGGCCCCCGCATCCCCGGTCTCCGCGGGCCGGCACTCGCCGGCGGTCCGCATGACGCTCGCGGGAGCGAATGCCGGCGCCGCGGTTTCCGGCGCAGAAAGGCTTCCAGGACAGACAAACTACTTTATCGGCAGCGACCCCAAAAGGTGGACCACCGGGGTGCCCACCTACGCGAAGGTTCACTACCGGCAGATCTACCAAGGCATCGACCTGGTTTTCTACGGCGCCGAGGGTCAACTGGAATACGACTTCAATGTCGCGCCCGGAGCCGATGCGGGACAGATTGCCCTGGAATTCGGAGGGGCCAGACCCACGATCGGCCCCGGCGGGGATCTGGTACTGACCCTCGACGGCGCGGCCCTCGGCTTCCGCAGGCCGGCCGTGTATCAGACCATCGCGGGACGGCGCCGGAAAATCGAAGGCGGCTATCGCCTGACCGCCAAGGGCGCCCAATTTGCTTTAGGGACATATGACCACACGCGCGAGCTTGTGATCGATCCCGTGCTGACTTACTTCACTTATCTGGGCGGCAGCAATAGCGATTTTGTCGGCGCCCCCGGAGGTTATTACCAGTTCGATATCCCCCCAACGCAGAGCATCGCCGCGGATCCGGCGGGTAACTTATACGTGACGGGCTTCACTAATTCCCTCGATTTCCCGACACAAGGCGCATACCAGTCCCGGAATCCCGGCACCCCCGCCAACGGAGCCCCCTACGTGGCCTTCATCACCAAGCTCGACCCGACCGGTACCCATGCGATCTACTCCACGTATCTGGGCGGCGTCACGTTCGGACAGACCAAAGCTTACGCGATCGCCATCGACAGGTCCGGCAGCGCCTACGTGACGGGATCCACCCAGCAGGCCGACTTCCCGGTCACCGGGGGCGCCTACCAGAGGGTCTGCGGATATTTGAATAACAATCAGAGCACGTGCGGCGGCGGCTCCGCGAGCGCGTTCCTGACCAAACTGAGCCCCAGCGGCGGGAGCCTGACATATTCCACATTTTTTGGGCCGGGCACCATCGACATAGCCTACTCGGTGGCGGTCGATTCAGTGGGCCAGGCTTACATCGCGGGACTCTCCAGCGCTGCGTGCGCCTCCAACGATCCCACCGCCTGTTTCCCGACTACTCCCAGCGCGGTGCTGCCAGGATCGACCTTTAACGGCACCATCCACCAAGGCACGACCTTTAACCAGGGGTCGGCTTTCGTCGCCGTATTCGACGCCGCCGGCGCCAACCTGCTTTACTCCAGCCTGTACGGCGGGATGGGCTCGACGGCGGCGGGCAGCGACGGGAAGCCGGGCAACAACGGCGCCACCTACGGGGCCGGCGTCGCCGTGGATGCGTCCGGGAACTTCTATCTCGCGGGAAGCTCGAGCAGCAATCAGCTTCCGGTGACGGCGGGCGCTTATCAGCGATATACCAGCAGCAGCACGGTCACGACGCTCGCCCGCGGGTACGTCGCCAAGTTCAGTCCGGTCGCATCCAAGGTCGGTTCGTCCCTGGTCTATTCCACTTTCCTCGGTGGCTCCGACGCCGCGAATGACAGCTCGGATTTCGTCAGCGGCATTGCGGTGGACGCCGACGGGAATGCGTATGTGACCGGCCAAACCCGCTCCTACGACTTCCCGGTCACGATCGGCGCCACGACGTGTACCGCCAAAAATGGCTGCCAAAACACAGGTTTCCTGACGAAAATCAACTCCGCTGGAACCGGATTGGTGTGGTCGACGCTGGTCGGCTCGGGTGTGAACTGCTGTTCCGGCGAAGTCGCCATCATGGCTCCACCGCGCCTGGATGCAGCCGGCAATGTGTACGTTGGAGGACGCCTGACCACCAGCTACGGCTTTCCGTTCGTAAATCCCCTGCAACCCGAGGTCAACGCATTCGGCGGCGTGTTCGTCGCCAGTTACGATCGGAGCGGAAGCAGCATCCAATTCTCCACCTCCATTTACAGTCCGAACAGCAACGGAGGAATCTTCCCGGCCGGCGTGGACGTGGATGCGCAAGGCAACATCTATGTCGCCGGTTACACGACGAATACTCAACTGCCGGTTACGGCCGGCGCTTTCCAACCCGCCAACGCCGGAAGTTATGACGCGTTCATCGCCAAAATCAACCCTTCCGGTCCGGCGCCCGCCATCTCACCCGGCGGGATCGTCCCCAATGACGGCAGCGGCTCGACGGTCGCGCCGGGCGAATGGATCTCCATCTTCGGAACAAATCTCGCCACCACCACCGAGACCTGGACCGGCAACTTCCCCACTTCACTGGGCGGCACTACAGTCACGATTGACGGCAAGCCGGCGTATCTCTGGTATGTCAGCCCCACGCAAATCAACCTCCAGGTGCCGAATGACTCGACAACGGGCACTGTTCAGGTAGTGGTTACCACTGCGAATGGCACGACTTATGCCACCGTGACGCTCGGGAGCTTCGCTCCGGCGTTCAGCCTGTTGGATTCCAAGCACGTGGCCGGAATCATCATCCGGACCGATGGGTCCGGCGCGTATGGCGGCGGAACGTACGATATCGTCGGCCCCACCGGATCCTCTCTCGGGTACGCGACGGTCGCGGCAAAGGCGGGCGACACCGTGGAGTTGTTCGGTGTCGGGTTCGGGCCGACCAATCCGCCGGTTTCCGCCGGCGCTGGATTTAACAGCGCAGCGCCCACGACAAACCCGGTGGCAATCAGCATCAACAACATGAGCGTGACGCCGGCGTTTGCGGGTGAGACGGGTGCGGGCCTGTACCAGATCAACATTTCAATTCCGCCAGGCTTGGGCACGGGCGACGTCACGCTTCAGGCATCCGTAGGCGGCGCGAAGACGCCTGCCGTGGTCATCTCACTGCAATGAGGCGAGCATCACCTGACGCGATCCGGGGTGCCGATCGCTCCGGCACCCTGAAACCGCGGCATCCGGTGACGGGACTTCAGGAGCGTCCGAGGCTCGCGCCCTGGTCGACGAGAAGCTGGTCCAGTTGGTCGAACTGCTCGCTGGACCCACAGGTACTCCCGGAGGCCATGGCATCGTCGAGAGCCTTTATTGAGGGGTAGAGGTCGTGCATCACGACGAGCGTCTCGCCACCTCTTTCTTCGAAGGTCACGGTGGTGATGGCTCCACCTTCCCCACCTTCGTCATTCGTCCAGACGAGGCGGGTGGGCGGCGTCAC
>JAFDVU010000166.1 GCA_018268835.1 Acidobacteriota bacterium
GCGCGCGAACGCCGGATCGCCCGCGCCAGCGCCGAAATCGCCTTTTCCTGGCTGATCACGCGCTTGTGCAACTCCTCTTCGATGCGCAGCAGCTTGGCGATCTCTTCTTCCTTGATCGACGTCATCGGCACGCCGGTCCAGCGCGCCACCACGTCCTCGATATCGTCCTTGCTGACCACGCCGGTCGAGGAGTCGTCCAGGTTGTACTTCTCGCGCAACTGGCGCATGTTCTCGCGCTCTTTGCGCTCCTCGTCGCTGTAGAACCGCGCCTTCTCGAACTCGTGGTTGGCGATCGCGTTCTCCATGCGGTGCACGATGAACTTGATCCGCTTCTGGATCTCGGCCAGTTCGGCCGGCAGCGTCGTCTGCCGCAGCTTCACCCGCGCCCCGGCTTCGTCGATCAGGTCGATCGCCTTGTCCGGCAGGTACCGGTCCGGTATGTAGCGGCTGGATGTCGATACCGCGGCTTCGATCGCGTCGTCGGTGTACGCCACCGCGTGGAACTTCTCGTAGCGGTCCTTGATGCCGAACAGGATCTTCACCGCGTCGCTCTCGGTCGGCGGCGGCACTTTTACAGCCTGGAAGCGGCGCTCCAGCGAACGGTCCTTCTCGATCGACTTGCGGAATTCCGAAGGCGTCGTCGCGCCGATGCACTGGATCTCCCCGCGCGAAAGCGCCGGCTTCAGGATGTTGGCCGCGTCCAGCGAACCTTCCGCGCTCCCCGCCCCCACCAGCGTGTGCAGCTCGTCGATGAAGATGATGGCGTTCTGGTTCTCCATCAGTTCCTTCATGATCGTCTTGAGCCGCTCTTCGAACTGCCCGCGATACTTGGTGCCGGCCACGATCAGCGAAAGGTCCAGCGCCAGAATCCGCTTATCCGCCAGGAAGCTCGGCACGTCGCCCTCCGCGATGCGCTGCGCCAGCCCTTCCACAATCGCCGTTTTGCCCACGCCCGGCTCGCCGATCAGCACCGGGTTGTTCTTCGTGCGCCGGCACAGGATCTGCACCACGCGCTCGAGCTCGTAATCGCGCCCGATCAGCGGGTCCAGCATGTTGTCCATCGCAGATTGCGTCAGGTCGCGGCTGAATTCGGCCAGCAGCGAGCTCTCCTTCGGCCGCGCCGACGCCACCTTCTCGCTCTGCGAACGCGCCAGTTCCTCGCGGATCGTCGACAGCCGCAGTCCGCGCTCGTGCAGGATTTCGGCGGCGAAGCACTTCTCCTCGCGCAGCAGCCCCAGCAACAGGTGCTCGGTCCCGATGTGCTTGTGGTTCAGCCGTTCGGCCTCTTCCGCGCCGTACGCCAGCACACGCTTGCACTCGTGGCTCAACGGCAGGTCCACGCTGGTGGACACCTTTTCGCGGATCGTGGTGTGCCCCTCGATCTGCTTGCGGATCGATTCAACCGCGGCGTGGGAACGCAGGAACCGGTTGGCCAGTGCCTTGTCCTCGCGAAGCAGCCCCAGCAGAAGATGTTCCGTCTCGATGTACGGGCTCCCGAACTGGCTCGCCTCGTACCTCGCAAAGAAGATCACCCTGCGGGCCTTCTCCGTGTATCGCTCAAACATAAGAAGTGACGCCCCCTAACTACTAAAGATACCCCGGCTGGCCTCCCGGATGCGGAATATCGGTTCCATCCCCGGGTACCAGGCCGCCCTTCTCCATCCTAAGTACCCGGCTGCAGCGCCGCGCGAACGCCAGGTTGTGCGTGCAGAAGATCGACGTGAGCTGGTGTGTGCGGTGCAGGCTTTCCAGAAGGTCGAAAATCATCTCCCCGGTCCGGAAGTCCAGGTTGCCCGTGGGTTCGTCGGCGAGCAGTACGCTGGGTTGCCCCACCAGCGCCCGCGCCAGTACCACCCGCTGTTGCTCCCCTCCCGATAATTCTCCGGCCCGATGCGTCACCCGCGCCCGCAACCCGACTTCGTCCAACCGCGCCAGCGCCGCCGCCGCTGCCGCCTCCCGCTCCGTCCCGCGGATCAATAACGGCATCATCACGTTCTCCAGCGCCGTGAACTCAGGCAACAGGTAGTGAATCTGCCAGACAAACCCGATTTCCCGATTCCGGAAATCCGATTGCTCGGATGCCGCCAGACCGGTAATCTCCCGACTCCCGTAGTGTATCGTACCGCTCGAAGGGGTGTCCAGACCGCCCAGCAGGTGCAGCAGCGTGCTCTTCCCCGCCCCGCTTTCCCCCACCAGCGCCAGCATCTCCCCGCGCTCCACTGCCAGGTTCACTCCGGAAAACACCACCAGGTCCCCGCCCCCGGAGGGGTAGACCCGGCTCAGGTCCCGCGCGCGGATGTAGGCTTCGCCCATCGAATGATTACGATAACACCCACGCCCCGGCCCCGCGGAGTTCCCGCTGAGTCCGGCGGCCCCTCAAAAAAACCCGGCCGGAGCGCGCGTTGGCGCCCCGGCCGGTTGGAGGAGCAGAGAGAGAGCCACCCGCTGTGAGTTGGCCCCTTACATGTCGAACCCGATGCCGGCCACCGGCACCACATCGTGCAGCAGCGTCCCATATTTCACGCCCGGCGGAGGCGCAATAATCTCCTTCGGGAACGCCGTGATGTAATCGCGGATCTCGGTCAGCAGGAACACGTGCGGCGCCAGCCGCACCTTCACGCCCGCCGCCACCGTGCCCATCGGCTTGAACGCCTGCGTCTTGGTGAAGTAGCCGTATTGGTAGAGCGGCTGGTACGCCGCTTCCTTTCCAGTACCGCGGAATATCTTGACGCCGCCTCCCACCGCTACGTAGAACTGCGCCTTCGCGCCCCGCTGCGCCGTGTGGAAAACCACGTCGTAATGAATCGCGTGCGAAACCCCATTGAACTCCGCCGAACTGCCTCCGCCGCTCAGCTTCAGGTTGCTCTGCATGTAGCTGTAACGGATTTCGCCGCCGATGTGTTTGTAGGAGTTGTAGCCGACCCAGCCTCCGAACGCCGCACCGTTCGCAAACCCGGCCGTCGCGGCGCCCGCCGGAGCGGTCACGCCGACATTGTTGAGGAACGTGCCTCCGCCCAGACCGCCGAATTCCCATTGCTGGGCGTAGGCGGCCGCGGCGGCGGCGGTTACGAGGAAAATGATTCGCGTCATCATTTTGAGCTCCGTTAGGATTACTTGACGACCCGTACCGAAAGCGTCGTCGCTACTCCCCCCTGGCTCACCACCAGGGGAATCTCCATGCCCTGCGGCACCGAACCCGGAACCGAGGCATTAATCTGGTACAATCCCACCGAACCCGGGACCAGGCCGGCGTACAGCACATTCAGCGGCGCCCCGCCCAGCGTCACCGTCGGGGGAATGACCGCGTTCGGCAGCGGATCGCTCGGCGCCGCCGTGCCCGTGTCGATCGGCGGCGACGTGCGTCCCAGCCCCGTCGCCCAGATCGTGATCGTGTCGCCCGGATGCACCGGGTTGGTCGGCGTGATGAAGTCGCCGTTGTCGGCGCGCGTGATCGTCGCCAGCCCCGTCTCCGGCCCCGCGCTCCCGCTGCGGAAGATGCTCGGCGCCGCAGGCAGGATCGTGAAGTTGAAGTTGTCGCTGATCCCGCCCGGCGTCCGCAGCGTCATGGTGGCGTTACCGTCCACGTTGAACGGCAACTGCCCGTTGATCTGCGCGCTCGATACGAACAGCACCGGCACCGGCACCCCGTTGACCGTCAGGCACGAATCGGCCAGCGCGGTGGGCAGCGGAATCTCCTTCGTGGCGATGTTCACCGGCGCCATCTGCTGCCCGTAAATGCTGATCAGTCCGCCCGGCGCCACCGGCTTCGTACCGTCCGCCGCGTTCACCACCGAGAGGATCTTCGGCGGTGCCACCGCCGCGTCGTAGTTCCCCGGCAACACCGTGAAACCGCTCACCGTCAGCACGATCACGCCGCTATGGTCGTACAGCGGAGCTACCGTGCGGATGAACTTCTGATACCCGCCCGGCAGCAGCGGCGCTTCCACCATGCGCGTCGCCGTCCCCGTAGTGCCCGAAGCGAACCGCTCGATTACGCCCGGACTCGAGGCCGCCGACTGCATCGTGCGGAAACCGCCCTGGTCGATAAACGCGAAGCCCGATGCCGTCCCCGACGCCGTTTCCAGCGTCCCCACCGGCACCAGCGACGCGTTCAACACATTGTTCCCCGCCACGTACGTGTTGTAGCTCGACGCCGCATACGCGCCGCCCAGCGTTTTCACGTCCTGCCGCGAAATCGTGAACGTGTCCGCGTTGGCGTCATACAACATCACGTTGCCGTCCGGCATCGCCACCAGCACCGTGCCCCCGTTCGGAGCCGGAGCCAGTACGCCCGCCGGATTCACGTTGTTCGTATAAATTCCCAGGCTCGGCAGGTAAGCCGCCTTGCGCGCCGCGAAATCGATGCGATCGATCACCCCGGGGCCGCCCGTGCTCGTCACGTTGCGCGCCAGGGCCAGCATGGTCTTGCCCGATTCGGCGATGGATCGCGGATAGTGTCCCGGCGGGAATGCGATCGGCTGCATCTGCTGCAGGCTGTCCAGGTCGTACACCCACGCCATCTGCGCGTTGTCGTGGCCGATCACCAGGTACTTGCGGTCGAACGTGATCGCGATCTGCGTCGGCGTCGCCGACGTCTTCAGCGTGGCCACCTGCTGGTAGGTCGTGCTGTCGAACACCAGCACCTGGTCCAGGTCCTGCGCCACGATGTAGAAGCGGTTGCGCACCGGGTCCGCCAACAGGTCGGTCAGGTTGCCGGGCACATTGAAGAACGTGCCGCGCTGGTCCGGATTATGGTTGTTGATCAGCAGCCGCACCGCCGGCGGCACGTTGATCGCCGTGTTCGAAGTCAGGCTCAGCGACACCGTCGCGGTCCCGTTCTGGTTCTGGTAGTAGGTGGGATCGATGCGCACCTGCACGGTGGCCGGCGCAATCCCCGTCGCCGGCGCGATGGTCACGCCCGGCGCTGTCGTCGACAAAGCGAAATCGGTCGTGCTCCCGCCGCCCGGATCCGTAATGTTCAGCGTCTGTACAATCACGTTGCGGTTGCAGAACGTGCTCCGCGCCACCACGTCGCTCACCGAGGCGACCACCCGGTGCTGCTGCTTGAGCCTGCCCACCGGAAACACCATCACGCCCGAGTCCGACACCGCGTAGAGCACGTCGCTCGCCGCCGTCAGCACCATGCGGCCGGTGATGTTTTCCGGGAGCCGGTAAGACTCCTTCACGTAAAGGTTGTCCGGATCGAGCTGCATCAGCGTGGACGGCAGCGCCGCCGCACCCGAGGTCGATCCCGAGGTCGATCCCGATGTCGATCCCGCGCTCGGATCCGCCGCCTGGATCTGCGCCCAGATGACGTTGTTCACCGGATCCACCACGTTGCCCCCCGCGCTCACCGCGGCGATCGCGTTGGGAAACTGCGCCAGATTGTTGAACTGGCTGCTGATCTTGTAGAGCCCGGCCAACGCCCACGATCCGTCCGGCGCCACGCTCAGTCTCGCCAGGGGCTTCGGCGAAGCCGTGATCACCGCGCCGTTTACCTGCCCGCTGGCCGCGTCGATGCGGTAAAACGCCTGCGCCGAGCCGCTGTCGGCCATCGCGTACGCCACCGTGCGGCTGGGATTGGTGGCAATCGTCGCCGCCAGCACCTGCCCGGGGAACGTATCCAGATCCGTCGGCAGAGTCTTCGCCACGTTGGCGAAACTCGTGCTCGATGTCATCGCCCCCGAGATCGGATCGAAGAACAGAAAGCTGGTCGTGGTCACCACCAGCGCCGTGCCCGAAGGCGAGATCCGGTCCGTCAGGAACGTCACCGCCAGCGGTGTGTCGCCGGTCGAAAACGTCTGCCGCGTGTTGTCGTTCAGGTTGATCAACGTCACCGCGTTGCGGCTCGGGTCGCTCGGCGTGATGTTGCCGTAGTGCGCCACGATCAGGAATTTCCCGTCGGGCGAGAGCGCGATAGCCCCCGGCTGCGGCGCGACGTTCATGGAGGATTGAATCGAGTAATCCGCCGTGGACATCACCTCGATACGGTTGGCCGTGAAGTTCGCTATATACAGCACTCCGCGAGCCTCATCCAGGGCGATATCGGAAGCATGGCCGCCGATCGGAACCACGGTTCCAAAAGTGGCTGCCACACCGGGACTCGCGGAAAGCATCGACGCGAGCGCGATCGAAATAAGACATCCGTTCCAGCGCATAGGTCTCAGACGGTACGATTACAAGTCCGGCCCCTGTTCCGATTCAATGATCGAAATGGTAGGCAGCGCCGGCATTACCAAAGTTAGCCGTGTATTTGCACGGGTTTACGCCTATACTGCCGGACGTGGGAGCACGATAGGCACCGCACTATGAAGCGATTGGATTGGAAGTATCTGCCGATTCTGGCGCTGTTCACCCTGAGCACTGCTCTGGCGCCGGTCTTTCATGCGCAAGATTTATCGGTCACCAGCGTCAGCACCGTACCCGCCGACGCCTACTATATGGTCGACGGCACCTCGCATAACGGCCCGATCAGCGCCGCCTGGCCGGCGGGAAGTGCCCACACGCTCTTTGCCCCTTCTCCTCAGAATCCTCCGGGACAACTCAAGACGAGGTACGTCTTCAGCGGCTGGCAGTTCGCCGCCGGCACCGGCCTGACGCAGAACCCGCTCGTCGTCACCGCCAGCCCGCAGATCACCGCCTACACCGCCAACTTCGTCGTTTCTTATGCGCTCAGCCTGGTCTTCGTGAATTGCCCGGACCCGGCGAACTGCATCAGCCCCGGCACCATCTCGGTCGGCGGCACCCCCGTGACTTACAGCCAGGACATCTACTTCGGCGAGGGATCGCAGGTCGCCCTGCAGGCGTTCCCCAACCCCGGCTTCGTCTTCGTCGGCTGGGCCGGAGCCAACAACCAGCTCATCACGGGATTTCAGAACATCGTCACCATGACCGGCCCCACCGAGGTCTACCCCGTATTCCAGCCGGCTAGCAAAATATCCCTCTCCACCGTTCCCGACGGCCTCGAGGTGCTCGCCGACCGCGCCGCCCTGCTGACCCCGGTTACCCTGGATTGGGGCCTCAATACCACCCACAGCGTCGGCCCCGTCTCTCCCCAAGTCGACAAGTTCGGCAAGACCTGGGTCTTCTCCTCGTGGAGCGATGGCGGCGCCGCCAATCACGCTTATAGCGTCGGCGGAAAACAGTCCGCCACGATTACCGCCACTTACATCCCCGGCGCCGCTGTAACTATACTTACTCAACCAACCGGCCTGCCGCTCAAAGTGGATGGCACCTCCACCACCCTCAATCCGCTGAATCCGTATTACTTCACCTGGGGCGTGGGCGAGACCCATCACATCGAAGCTCCCGCGCAACAGACCGATTCGCAGGGCCGCGTGTGGAAGTTCACCTCCTGGTCCAACGGCGCCAACGCCGCACAGGACTTCACCGTTCCCGCCGACGCCGATACCACCGGCGGCGTCCGCCTGGTGGCGACTTATACCCAGATGGGCAAACTTACCGTCACCACGCCCCTCGCCTCCCTCACCGTGCAGGTGGACGGCGCCGATTGCCCGACTCCCTGCCAGGTCGTCCGCGACCTGGGAACCCAGGTGAAACTCTCCGCCCCAGCCTCCCTCGCGCAGGGCGACGGCTCGCGCCTGGACTTTAACGGTTGGCCCGGCGGCGGCACGGGCGACTACACCGCGACCCTCGGCGCCACCAACCAGACCCTCAGCGCCGCTTACCACCCGATGAACCGGCTCAGCGCCGCCAGCGATCCCCTCAATGGCGCCGCGTGGCGCATCAGCCCCGGTTCCCCAGATGGATTCTATAGCACCGACGCGGTCGTCAACGTGGCCGTTACCGCCCAACCCGGCTACCGCTTCCGCCGCTGGGACGGCGATTTGAGCGGCACCCTGCCCTCCGGCACCGTCGCCATGAGCGCGCCCCGCAGCGTCCGCGCCCTGCTCGACCCCGTGCCCTACATTCCGCCCACCGGTGTCGCCAATGCCGCCGGCTCCACGCCCTCCACCAGCGTGGCCCCGGGTAGCATGATCAGCATCTTCGGCGCCAACCTGACCAACTCCACCGCCGTCGCCCCCGACGGCATGCTGCCCCAGACCCTCGCCGGCATGACCGCCCACGTCGGCGACCGCCTGCTCCCTCTCGTCTTCGCTTCACCCACTCAGGTCAACGCCGTGCTCCCCAGCGACCTCGCCGAAGGGGCACAGGTCCTCACCGTCAGCCCGCCCGCGCAGAGCGATGTCCGCGCCGCGTTCACCGTCGCGCGCAACGCGCCCGGCCTCTTCTCCAGTGTCTTCCACGCTGATGGCACCCCGGTCACCGCCGATTCGCCCGCGCAATCCGGCGAGGTGCTCACCGTCTACGGCACCGGCTTCGGTCCCACGAACCCGCCGCGGCTCGACGGCTTCCCGCTGCCCTCCTCGCCCGATTACCTGGTCGTCGATAGCGTCACCGCCCGCGTCGGCGATACCCCGGCGACGGTGCAGAAGGCCTTCGCCGTGCCCGGCAAGAACGGCATCGACGCCGTGCAGTTCACTCTCTCCTCCTCCACTCCCTCCGGACAACTGGTCGTCACCGTGAACGGAGTGGACAGCAACCCGGTCACGCTTCCGGTCCAGCAGTAAACAAGCGTTTCCATAGCGGCGCCGGCAACTCCATGTTGCCGGCGCTTTTTCTTTCTGCGGCCCCCGCAATCCCGTCGCCCGCGCCTGTCCCGGTACTTTGGTTTCATAACCAAAAAGAGCGGCAAAGACCTGCAACTGTGGAGTCACACTCTACACCAAAGAGAGAAGGAGGAACCGCTATGCGGATGACGATTCGATTCGAGGGTGGGTCCAGGATTGAGGCGGTCTTGCTGGCTGCCGGACGGGAACGGATGCGGGTGGCTGTCGACTCCGAACGCGACACCATCGAACTGCAAAAAGTGTACGGAGTCTGGCGCACCGAGAACGGCGAAGCGCTCGAGATTGAGGCGATGATCCCGATGGCGGGAATGGACGTCTCCGGCTTCTGCGCCGCCGTCTGCCCCGTCGCCCTCGCGGCGGGCCGCGAATTCTCCTGCTGCTGAGCCTTCCCCACGCGCCCCCGCCTCACCGCGAAACCAGCAACGACGCGGGCGCGCGGATGGCGAATCCGCCCCGCCACTCGACCGGCCCTTGCAGGTGCGCGCCGGCAAAGCACTCGATGAACCCCGCGGTCGCTGCCGCTGCCGCCGCCCGCACCAGCGCCCCTCCGATGCATGCGTGCGGCCCGTCGCCGAAAGCCAGGTGGCGCGCCGCGCCGCGCCCGAAGTCCAGCCGGTCCGGTTCGGGAAACTGCTCGGGATCGCGATTCGCGGCCGCCAGCATCAGCGCCACGCGGCCGCCCTGCGCAATGGTGACGCCGCCCAGCGCCACCTCCCCGGTCGCCCTCCGGAATTGCGCCCGCGCCGGCCCGCTGTGGCGCAGCAGTTCCTCGATCGCCGCCGCCATCAGCCCGGGCTCGGCGCGCAGCATGGCCGCGCTCGCGGGATCGTTCAACAGCGCCAGCCAGGCGTTTGCCAGGAAACACGGCAACGTCTCGGACAGGGCCACGAAGGCCTGCACGTGAAACGCCGCGAGCTCGCCCGAAAACGCCCGCGCCAGTTCCAGTGTCGCCTGCGCCGCGCGCGCCTGCAGGGCTTCGTCGCCCGGTTCCGCGGCCGCCGCAAAAACCTCGCCCGCCAGAGTCGCCATGCGCGCCATGTCGCTCCCGGGGCAAAGCAGGCGCTTCGCCACCTCGGCCGACCACGGCCCCGCCAGTTCGCTCACCAGGTCCACCGGACGCTCCGCCGGCAGTGCCCTTGCCATGTCGCGCGCCGCCGGCTCCAGGCCCGCCGGCCATCCGTCGAGCATCCCGGCGGCAGCCGCCGCGGCTGCGGCGCGAAATTCCAGGTGCCCGGCGCGATCCAGGTCGCCGCCGCCCCGCGCGCCGCTCGCCGTGAGCCGCGGCTCACGCAACGCCGCCCGCACATCCGCATAGCTCGTCAGGACCCACGCCTCCAGTTCGTCGTCGAAACGCGCCGGACCCGGGACCGGAATATCGGACGGGTGGGTGTTCACCTGCGTCGGACTCGCCGCTTACACCAGCACCGTGAACGTGGCTTCGCTCCGCTCCACCGGCCGGTACAAGGTATCGCGCTCCACCGGCTCGCGCCCCGCCGCGCGGATCAGCCGCAGCAACTCGTTGCGCCGCAGCCCCTGCGACGTGGTCGCGCCGGCATCGTGGTAGATGCGCTCTTCGACAATCGTCCCGTCGATATCGTCCGCCCCGAAGCGCAGCGCGATCTGCGCAATCCGCGGCGTCATCATCACCCAGTACGCCTTGATGTGCGGAATGTTGTCCAGCATCAGCCGCGCCACCGCGATATTGCGGATGTCGGCGAAGCCGGTGGTCTTCGGAATGTGCTGCAGCGGCGTGTTGTCCGGATGGAACGCCAACGGGATGAAGGTCACGAAGCCGCCGGTTTCGTCCTGCAACTCCCTCAGCCGCACCAGGTGATCCACGCGGTCTTCGTCGTTTTCCAGGTGCCCGTAAAGCATCGTGCAGTTCGACCGCAGCCCGAGCTGGTGCGCGATGCGCGCCGTCTCCAGCCACTCCTGCCCGTCGATCTTGTGGTCGCAGATGATGCGCCGCACGCGCTCGTTGAAAACCTCCGCGCCGCCGCCCGGCATCGAGTCCATTCCAGCGTCGCGCAGCCGCTCCAGCGTCTCCCGGATCGAGATCTTCGTGCGCCGCGCCAGGTACGCGATCTCCACCATCGTGAACGCCTTCAGGTGCACCTTCGGAAAACGCTGCTTGAGCCCGCGCAGCATCTCGCAATACCAGTCCAGCGTAAGTTCGGGATGCAGCCCGCCGACGATGTGGAACTCCGTGACCGCCTCGCTATAGCCTTCGCCGGCGCGGTGCCACACCTCGTCCAGCGACATAGTGTACGCCTTGGGATCCCTCACCCGCTTGCCGAACGCGCACAGCCTGCAACTGGCCACGCACACGTCCGTGGGATTGATGTGGCGGTTCACGTTGAAGTACGTGCGGTTGCCGTGCAGCCGCTCGCGCACCATGTTGGCCAGGTAACCCACTCCCAGAAGGTCGGGACTGGTGTACAGCGCCACCCCGTCCTCGAACGAGAGCCGTTCCCCGGCTTCCACCTTGGTGCGAATCGAATTCAGGCGAGAATCTTCGAAGGCGACTTGCATGTGGATTAGATGCCCGGCTTCAGCAGGAAGATGTCAGCGGCCCAGAAAATCAAGAATAACACGCTCACCCAGCCGTTCATGGTGAAGAACGCCGCGTTGACCCGCGAGAGGTCGTCCGGCTTCACCAGGCTGTGCTCGTAGATCAGCAGGACCACCACCGCGGCGACCCCGGCCAGCGCTAGCACCCCCAGGTGCAGCGACCAGACCAGCGCCAGCAGGCAGCCCACCATCGACAGGTGCAGCGCCTGCGCCACGCGCAGCGCGCTCGCGATCCCGATCGCCCGCGGGATGCTGAACAGCCCCTGCGACGAATCGAACTGGTAATCCTGGCAGGAATAGATCACGTCGAAGCCGCCGGTCCAGCACGTGACCGCGAGAGTCAGCCACAGGATGCGCGGGTCGAGCGAGCCGCGCACCGCGATCCACGCCGCCGCCGGAGCGATCCCCAGGCAGAACCCCAGTACCAGGTGCGAGAACGCCGTGAACCGCTTCGTGAACGAGTACAGGAACACGATCCCCAGCGCCGCCGGCGCCAGCTTCAGGCACAGCGGATTCAGCGCCCAGGCGGCCGCGAAAAAGACCAGGCTCGCCGCCGCCACGAAGCCCCACGCAAAGCTCCGCGAGAGCAGCCCGGCTGGCAACTGGCGCATCTTCGTGCGTGGATTCAGCGCGTCGATGTGTTGATCCACCAGGCGGTTGAAGGCCATCGCGGCGCTGCGCGCCCCCACCATCGCCACCACGATCCACCCGATGATCCGCCACATCCCCGGCAGTTGGTACCCGGCGTCGCGATAGGCCAGCAGCGCCCCCGTCAGGGCGAAGGGCAGGGCGAACACCGAGTGCTCGAACTTGATCATCTCGAGGGTGAGGCGGAGGCGGCGGAAGGACATTGCAAAAGGGTGAATGTTCTATTTTACCCGCCTGATTGGGCCGTGGTACAGTGGGGCGGTACGGAACCGGGTGTGCCACTCATGCTGGAAGCTTTTGCTCTCTCCGATAAGGGCTGCGTCAGGTCCAATAATGAGGATTATTGTCTGATCGACGGGGAGCGCGGACTCTACGTCCTTGCCGACGGCATGGGCGGCGCCCGCGCCGGAGAGTGCGCCTCCCGCATCGCCGTGGAGACCGTCGCCGATATCGTCCGCTCCGCCGGCGCGCCCGATTCGCAGGTCCTCATCCACGCCACCGAGGAGGCCAACCGCCGCGTCCTCGAAGCCGCGCACAACGATCCCAGCCTGGAGGGCATGGGCACCACCCTGGTGGCCGCCCTCGAACTCGACGGCGAACTCGCCATCACCAGCGTCGGCGACAGCCGCGCCTACATGCTCGATTCCGCCGGCCTGCATGTCGTCACCGACGACCAGACCTGGGTCAACGAAGTCGGCCGCCCGCTCGGCCTCGACGAAGAAAGTCTGCGCAACCACCCCATGCGCCACGTCCTCACCATGGCCATCGGCGCCAGCACCCCCCTCACCATCAATCACTACCGCCTGCCGGTAAACCGCGGCGACCTGGTCCTGATCTGCAGCGACGGACTCCACGGCGTGCTCGACGCCGCCCGCATCGAAGCCATCCTCCAACCCGCCCGCAACGGCGGCTCGCTCGAAGATGGCTGCATGCAACTGGTCGAAGCCGCCAAGCAGGCCGGCGGTCCGGACAACGTGACCACCGTCCTGATGCGGAAAAACTGATAATTTCCCCTCTCCGCCGGCACTACCCCTTTTCACAGTGCAGGGGATACCTCTCATGTTGCGATGGACCGTGCTCGCGGTCCTGTTCGCCGTTGCCGCGCCGTCCCAGGTGGCCATCCTGCGAATCCTCACCGTTGAGGGCGACGGCGCGGTGCACGTTCCCGGCACGCGCAGCGGCCATCCCCTGACCGTCGCCGTCACCGACGAAACCGGAAAGCCCGTCTCCGGCGCCGCCGTCAGCTTCCATCTGCCCGAGGACGGCCCCGGAGGCAGCTTCGTCAACGGCCTGCGCACGGATGTCGCGGTCACGGACTCGCGGGGCCGTGCCACGGTACGCGCCTTCCAGGCCAACCGCCTGCCCGGGCGTTTCGAGATCCGCATCGTCGCCTCGAAGGAGCAGGCGCGCGCCGGCACCGTAGTCTTCCAGTACATTGGGGCGGCGGGAAAGCCGCAGCCCGCGGCGGCGCGCGGACACGGCCGGCGCTGGCTGATGGTCGCGGCGGCCGCCGGAACCGGCGTGCTCGCGGCAGCGCTGGTGTCCCGCGGCCCCGCCTCCACCACCGCGCCCGCCGCGTCCCCCGCCCCCGCGCCCGCCGTGGTGTTGACCATCGGCGCGCCGTCCATTACGGTGGGCCACCCATGACCG
Organism: Acidobacteriota bacterium; assembly: GCA_018268835.1. GTDB lineage: Bacteria > Acidobacteriota > Terriglobia > Bryobacterales > Bryobacteraceae > Solibacter. The sequence continues at coordinate 13,521 of JAFDVU010000166.1, forward strand.
GCGCGCGATGGCTGCCCCTGTGGCTCGCCGTGCTCTCCGCTCCCGCCGCGGCGCAGTTCACCCTGGAGGTCGTGGAACCCTCCGGAGCTCGCACCGCCCCGCCGGTCTACGACCTGGGCTCCACCTACGCCGGCGGGACGCTCTCCGCGCGCTTCCGCCTGCGCAACACCAGCGCCGCCACGGCCACCGCCGGCGCCATCAAGGCCGCCGGCGTGGGATTCTCGGTGTCCGCCCCCGCGCTGCCGGCCGCCGTCGATCCGCAGGTCGCGCTCGACTTCACCGTAACCTTCGCCTCGGCCGACCTGGGCAGCTACAGCGCGGTGCTCTCCGCCGCCAACGCCACCATCCTGCTCACCGCCGCGGTGGCGCCGGCTCTCTCCTGGCGGGTGGAAGGCGCGCCGCTCGGGACCACGGTGGATTTCGGCGCCACGCTACCCGGCGCCACGGTCCGCCGCCAGCTCTCGGTGCTCAACTCGACCCCCGGAATCCTGCTGGTCCCGGCCATCTCGGTAAACGGCGCCGGGTTCGCGCTGGAGGGAACCCCACCCAGTGGAATCGCCCTCAAGCCGCAGCAATCGGCCGGGTTCACGGTGGCTTTCACTCCCGCGGCTCCGGGAGCGGCCGCGGCCCTGCTGCTCTTCGGCGATCGGGTGGCCGTCCTCACCGGCACCGGACTGGTGCCGCCGCTGCCCCACCTGACGCTGTCGGTGGACCTGCCCAGTGCGGCGAGCGGGCAGCAGGGCGCCCTGATCGTGGCCTTCGATTCGCCGCTCCCGATCGCCGCGTCGGGCACCGCCACGCTCGATTTCCGCGGCTCCTGGGACACCTCGATCGCCTTCGCCGCCGGCGGGCGTAGCGCCGCGTTCTCGCTCGCCGCCGGGGACACGCGGGTGAGCCTGCCCTTCCAGACCGGAACCACTGCGGGCACCATCGTCTTCAGCGCGGCTCTCGGCGGGGCTGCCGATTCGCTCGCGGTTCAGATCCCCGGCGCGCCGCCCACGATCGCACAAATCGCCGCAGCACGCATCGCCTCCGGAATCGAGGCCCGCATGACCGGCTGGGATAATACTCACTCCGTCTCGCAGGCGGTGTTCACGTTCTACGATGGTGCCGGGAGCCCGATCGCTCCCGGCTCCATCCGGGTGGACGTGACGGCTGACTTCTCACGCTATTTCGCTGCTTCCAGCGCCGGCGGCGCGTTCACCCTGCGCGCCGATTTCCCGGTCACCGGGGATGCCGCCCAAGTGGCGGCCTTCGAGGTTTCGCTCGCCGGCCACGGCGGCACGGTGAAGTCTCCGCGTACGCCGGTTCAATAGGCCGGGAGCGCCCGTTCACCCGTTCTGGCGGACCCACTCGCGGAAGGCTTCGCGATAGAGCACAATGCCTTTCCGTGAATAGCGGAGATACCCGTCGCGGCGGAACTGGTTCATGTAGTGGGTGACGATCTCGCGGGAAGTACCCACGTACTGGGAGAGCAGTTCATGGGTAAACGGCGGCATCTGCACCGACCCATCCTCGCCGGAATCGCCCAGCCTCTCGGAGAAGCGGATCAGCGAGCGAGCCAGTCGCCGCGCGATGTTGTCCACGCTGAAGCTTTCGATGCGATGCGTGAAATCCACCGTGCGCTGCACCAGAATCTGCAGCAGCGCGACCGCCAGCCGCGGACGCCGTAGCATGATGTCCTCCAGCTCCGCGGTGGTCCACATCATCACCTTGGTGCTGTCCAGCGCCGTCGCCTGCTCGGAACGGTGGGGCAGGTTCAGGAAAGCCGACTCGCCGAAGAACTCGTCGCGCTGGTAAAGGTCCACCACGACTTGCCGGCCGTCATCGGCCAGACGCGAGACTTTCACTTTGCCGTCAATCACCAGGTACAGGCTGGTGCACGGCTGGTCCTGGTTATAGATGATCTGGCCCTTGCGATACTCCAGTATGCTGGAGCAAGGCAGATGAGCGAGTGGATCCTCTAAGGGTTTCGAGGGCGGTACTGCTGTGGGGCTCGATGCCATTTGTCTCCTCCATGGGAACTACTTCTTGGGCTGCTGGCTGTCCTGGGGCGTGCAACGGTCGCTGACCGGCTCAATGGCACGCACCTGAAAGCGCGGTGGCGCGCTGTCCGCGATTCGAATCCCGCGAACAGTCACTTTGTGGCCCATGTGTTTTGCAAATCCTTCGTCGGGGAAACCCACCGCCTCCAGTTCGGCGATCTGATTCATGCTCCGATCGTCGAGTAAGACGTAACGGCTTTCCTGCTGATCCACACACCCGGTCAGGGAATCCACTCGAGAACTCTGTTTCTGCGGCTTCTTCTCCTGTCCCCTCTCCAGGGGCGGATTCGGCTGACCCGGAGCTACTGCCGTCATTGCCGGTATCGGGGCGATGGCGAGAATCAGCAGCGGGATGTACCTGACCAACTGCATCCGTTTGCTTCCGTGGCTATTTCCTAGCAGTTCGGGTACCAATTGGCACTTACGGTCACTGTGCTGCTTTCCAGCGAAATTTTGGTGCTGCGCAACACTATTAAGATAGGGTTTTACGCCGCCGAATTGATATAGGGAATCCACTCGTAAAAATTATCCGTGGAATTCTTTACCTATCGTGAAAAACCTGCCCCTCGGTGGGATTCCAGCTTCTTTGGACGCAGCCCCCCTCAGTTGGTCACGTCACAGTTGGTTCTATCATGGAAGCGTGTTCCCTCGCCTCCGCGCCATCCCGTATGTCCTGTATGCCGCCGCGGCCGTTTGGGGCCAGAACTTTCGCGCGCCCGCCGGTGACCGGCCCGCGCACCGCCACCGCGACGCGTCGCTCCTGCCCGGCGGCCGTGTCATCGTGCCCCTCGGGGAACAACACATTACCGGCGCCGGACCCTTCGGTCTGGCGCTCAGCGCCGACGGACGCACGGCCCTCACCGCCAATACCGGCCCCGGGCGTAATTCGCTGAGCATCTTCGAGTTGACCCGCGAAGGTTCCTGGCGGGTCACGCACTGGAACGCGCGCACCCGCTCCGACGATCCCGACGACGGGGAACTGGCCGGCTGGCGCGGCGTCTTCATGGGCGCCGCCATCGCCAACGATCATTCCGCATGGGTCAGCGAAGGCAATTCCGGGAAGGTCAGCCTGTTCGATTGGAGCAATGAGCGCCGGCGCAGCGTGAACCTCAACAGCGCGGGCTTCAACGATTCCTACACCGGAGACCTGGCCTACGATCCGGACCGCAACATCCTCTATGTGTTGGATCAGGCCAACTTCCGCGTGGCCGTGATCGACGCCCATTCCCGCCAGGTGATCGCCTCGGTCAAAACCGGACGCCTGCCCTTCGCCCTCGCCCTCTCGCCGGACCGGCGCACGCTCTACGTCACCAACATCGGGATGTTCCAGTATCGGGCCATCCCCGGAGCCGATCCCAAGCAGGCGGCGGAAACCGGGCTGCCCTTCCCCGCCTTCGGCTTCCCCAGCGCGGAGGCGGTATCCGGCGCGCGCCGCAACACCGCCCGCGGCCCGGTCGATGTGCCCGGCCTGGGCGACCCCAACGTGCGCGAGGCCAACTCGGTGGCAGTGATCGACGTGAGCACGCCGGCGGCGCCCAAGCCGGTCACCTTCGTTCGCACCGGACAGCCCTTCGGCGCCGGAATCCACGGCGGCAGCAGTCCGTGCGGCATCCTGGCCACGGCGGAAAGCGTCTTCGTGGCCAATACCAACGACGACTCGATCACCGTCATCGACGCCCGCACGAACCGGGTCGCGGGCGAGATCCCGCTGCGCATCCCGGGCCTCGAATCGCTGCGCGGCATCCTGCCCATCGGGCTGGCCTGGCACGAGCGCAACGGATGGCTGCTCGCCGCCGAAGCCGGCATCAACGCCGTGGCCGTGATCGATCCGCGCCGGCGGACGGTGCTCGGCCACCTGCCCGCCGCCTGGTTTCCCACCCGCGTCGCAATCCACGGGGACACGGTCTTCGTGGCCAACGGGCGCGGCTTCGGACAGGGTCCGGACGAGCGCACCGGCCCCGTCCGGCAGGGCTCGGTCTCCATCTTCCCCTTGCCCGCCGCCGGCGATCTGGCCGCGCAGACCAGCTTCGTGATGGAAGCCAACGGCTTCCGCCCGCGCGCGCGGGCCGACGTCCGGCCGCCGGCCGCGATCCGCTACGTGGTCCTGATCGTCAAGGAGAATCGCACCTACGACGAGGTCTTCGGCGACATCCCCAACGCCATGGGCGAACCCGGG
>JAFDVU010000167.1 GCA_018268835.1 Acidobacteriota bacterium
ACCTACTCACAGCGCAGCGCCTCCAGCGGATCGGACCGCGAGCCGCGGTGCGCCGGGACGAGCATGGCGAGTGACGCGGCCGCGGCCAGCAACCCGAGCGCGGCAAGGTACACCAGCGGGTCGCGCGAATCGATGCGCAGGATCGAGCCGCGCAGGTTCGCGTGCAGGCTGGCGGCCATGGCGACGCTCATCCAGGAGCCGAGCAGCAGCCCGCGCAGCACGGGTCTTCCGCCCATGACCAGGACCTCGCGGAAAATGTCGACGCGGCTCGCTCCCAAAGCGACCCGGATGCCGAGATCGCGCATCCGCTGGTTGACCGTGAAGGAGACCGCGCCGTAGATGCCGGCGGTCGCGAGTACGGTGGCGACCATACCGAGGATCACGATGAGCGTGACCATGTTCCACATCTCCTCGGTAACCAGGTCGATCCACTGTTGCAGGTTGCGCGCGATGACCACGAGGTTGGGCTCGATCTCGGTGACGGCGGCGCGTACCGCGGGGGCGCGGGCGAGCGACGGGGTGGCGAATCGTACGGAGAGGAACGTACGCGCCGGATGTGCGTTCTGGTTGAGCCACACGGGCGGATTGTCGCTGGCGCCGATGCGCAGGGGCGAGATGTCGCGCGCCACCGCGACGATGGGCAGAGGTCCCTCGGGGAACTGAAGCGTGCGGCCGATGGGGTCCGCGCGGCGGAAGAAGGCGCGTGCCAGGCTTTCGGACACGATCACGCCGGGCGGGTCCAGGGGTTGGAAATCGCGTCCCCGAAGGAGCGGCACGCCGAGCGTGGCCATGAAGCCCGGAGAGGCGGAGTAGACGTCGATGGGCTGGATTGCGTCGGGGCGTCCGGGCGGGCGGACTTCGACGGTGTAGTGGTCGATCATCGGCACGTCCTCGGAAAACGCCACGCCGCGCACGCCGGGCAGGTTGCGCAGGCGCTCGGCAACGCGGTCGAAGCGGACACGCGCGGCGACAGGTGTCACATGATCGGGTAGGCGTAGCGGCGCAACCACCACGTTCCTCGGCAGGTAGCCGGGGTCGGCGTGCAGGTTGCGATCCTCGGACTTGCCGAGCAGCGCGGCTTCCACCAGCAGCACCATGCTTACCGCGACCTGCGCGGTGACCAGCCACCCGCGGGCGCGGCTGCCACCGGCGCCGCGTCCGAAGCCGCCGCCGGCGCCCTTCAGCGAATTGGCCAGGTCTACTTTCACGGATTCGAGCGCGGGCACGAGTCCGCTGGCGATGCCGGTGAGCAGCACCACGACCGCGACGTAGGCGAAAATGCGCCAGTCCGGCGGCAGCGGGATGGCGGGCGAGCGGGGAGAAATGAAGCGCCACAGCGGCTGCGGCAGGCGATAGAGCAGCCACACGCTGGCCGCTCCAGCGAGCGCCGAGAGCAGCACAGCTTCGGTGACCAGCATGCGGACCAGGCGGATGCGCGGCGCGCCGAGCGAGAGGCGTACGGCGATTTCGCGGCTGCGTGATACCGCGCGCGAAAGCAGTAGCGTCGCCACGTTGGCGCAGGCGATGAAGAGCACCAAGTGGAACGCGCCGAGGAAGAAGGTCATCAGGAAAAGCTGTCGCGCGCTGGCCACCATCTCGAAGTTTTCCAGCCAGGAGCCATCGGTGGTCTCAATAACCGTGCGGCGTCCCGGGCTGGTCGCTTCGTCGATCTGCCGGGCGAGCCCGCCGAACTCCGCGCGCACTCGGTTGCGTGTGTAGCCGGGCGCCATGCGGCCGGCGAGCTGCAGCCAGAGGATGTCCTCACGGAAGAAATTGCGGTCCACGTCAAACCAGGGCTGCGACGTGTACGGGACCCAGATGCCGCTGGGCTGCGCCCAAAGCGAGGTGAGGGCGGAGACCACGCCCACGACCGGCACATTGCGGCCGTTAATGCGGGCGGTGCGGCGGAGGATACCGGGGTCCGAGGAGAAGCGCGTGCGCCAGACGGTATCGCTGATGATGGCGACGGGCGCCTGCCCGGGCGCGCGGCAATCGCCGGCGTCGAAGAGGCGTCCGAGGAGCGGACGGTCGAGGCCTTCAACGAGAAAGAAGTTGCAGGAGACGGCGAGCCCGGGCGTGCCGACGGCGTCGTCATCGCCGATGAGCGCGGGGAATGGCCGGAAGGCGGCGAGTTGCCGGAGCGAGTGGTTGCGGTCGCGCAGCGCCGTGTACTCGGCGTAAGAGACCCACCGCACCTTTTCGTCACGTTGCGACTCGGGGTAGATGCGGACGAAGCCGGCGGGGTCCCTCGTGACGTGCGGGGTGAGCGCGGTCCCGGTGAGAACCGTGAAGACGCTGGCGTTGATGCCGATTCCGACGGTGAGCGTGAGAACCACCACGGCGCTCAGCAGCGGATTGCGGCGAATGAGGCGCGCGCCGTAGCGAGCGTCCTCCCACAAGGTCTCCCAGAGGGCGCGGGAGCGGCGTTCGGTAGCGATTTCTTCACTCCAGGCCAGGGGCAGGATTCCGTGCGAAGCCACCAGATGTTCGCCGAAGTCGCGCGGCGCGGGACGCGCGGAGCCGAAGGAGATGGGCGCGTCATCGGTCTTGGCTCGCTCCAGGTCGAGCGCTTCGAAGGGCGGCGGCGGAAGCTGGTCCCAGAGCATTGCGGAGGCGTCCCATTCGCGGCGGCGCAGGGCGCGCCAGCGGCGGTAGAGCGCGGCGAGCGCGGTGGCGGTGGCGATAAAGCTGGTGGGGTCGGCGCTGGCCCAAAGGAAGAGTTGTCCGAGCGGAAGCAGGATGGTGGATGCCAGGAAGACGCGGAAGATCTGCATCCACACGGTCTGCTGTCCGGGCAGGTAGGAGCACGCGAACGGCAGCTTGCGCCAGTCGCGGAAGTAGCGCTCGAAGAAGATCAGAGCGGCGCCGAGCCCGAGCACGATGGCTGCGAATCCGCGCAAGGGGCCGAGCACGGCCGCCGCGGCGGGCAGGCCCGCGGCGAAGACGGGCGCGATCCCGATCCACAGGACGAACTTCTCGATGGCGCGATGCCACGCCGGGCGGTCTTCGGTTTCCACCGACTGAAAAATCCAGTTGGCGCGCTGGGTGACGGGCAGCGCAAAGAGGTAGCGCAGCGCGGTGACGACAAGGATCGCCATGGCGAGGGGCGCGAGTACGACGGTGAGCCCGTAAAGACCTTCATCGCGCAGGTTGACCGGCGGCGATTCGACCAGGCCTTTGGCGGTCCAGCCGAGCGCGATGCCGGCGTAGGCGAGCAGCAGGAGGCGGTGGCTGCGGCTGCGGAAGAGGGTCTTGGCGGTGAAGGAAAACGCAGCCTGTTCACGCGGGTCGGGGAGCAGGCGCTCGAGGAGGCGCGCGCCGAACCCGGACCAGCGCGCCGACGCGCGTCCCGGCTGGGCTTCGAGGAGCATGCGGCGGTAGCGGTGGTAGCTGGCGAGATACGCGGCGAGCGAAATTGCCGCCGGCGAGGTCATCGCTAGAATGGCGGGACGCGCGGCCTCCGCGGGTCCGATCACGATCGCCTCCCACAGGCGGACGAACCACACCGGCGGCCACCACGTGGCCAGCGACGGCTGGCTGCCGACGAGAGGAATCGTGCCCACCGTGAGGATGAAGAGCACGGCTTGCAGGGCGAGCGAAACGCGCGCGAAGATGCGCGCCGGGAAGATCTGCAGCAGCACGCCCTGCAGCGCGAGCAAGGTGAAGAAGACGAAGCAACAACCCCCGGCGAGCGCGGCGAAATTGGCGGCGACGCCGGCCAGGAAGTCGGGATTTTCGTGCCGGCGCAGGTTGGTGAGGATGGCGAACAGCACGGAAGGTACAGCGGTCATGGCCAGCACGAAGATGGTGAACACCAGCAGCAGAGCGGCGGATTTCGCGGCGAACACTTCGCGCGGCCGGATGGGCAGGCCGGCCAGCGCCAGCAGGTCGCGCAGGCTGGGGAAGAGGCTCTGCCATTGCAGGATGGTGAGCAGCGCGGTCACCGCCATGGCGAGCGCGATGAAGGTGATGAGGTCGTCGCGGACACCCTGGCGGTAGATGGCGAAGCTGGCTCCGTGCAGCAGGCGGTAGCGGGTCCAGTAGACGCTGAGCGCGGCGAACCCGAGAGAGACCAGCGACGCGAAGAGCCCGATCGCGACCTTCTGCCATTCGCCGGGGATGGAGACCATCTCGTTATCGAAGAAGCGCACCAGGAAGTGGCGCACCAGTTCGAAACCGGTGCCGTGCGTTTCGTCGAGCCAGCCGCGGAGGCGCGCGGTCATGCAGCCACCACGTCGAGGATGCGGCGCGCGATGGAGTCGGTATCCTCAGGCTGCGTGAGTTGCGCGAAGACGCCCTCCAGGGTCGACTTGGACATCAGTTCGCGCAGGTGCGCCACGGAATCGTGCGCCACCACCTGTCCCTTGCGCAAAATGAGCACGGTGTGGCAGACCTTCTCCACCACTTCGAGCACGTGGGAACTGTAGAGGATCATCTTGCCGTGCCCGGCGAGCGAGCCGAGCAGACTGCGCAGGATCATGGAGGCGTTGACATCGAGGCCGCTGAAAGGTTCGTCGAGGATGAGCAGTTCGGGATCGTGCAGCAGGGCGGCCATGAGCAGGATCTTCTGGCGCATGCCCTTGGAGTAGGAGGCGAGCGGCGAGTGGCGGTCCTCCCAGAGGCCGACGAGGCGGAGGAGTTCGTCCATTTTGCGCTCCAGCGTGAGCCGCGGCATGCCGCGCAGGCGCCCGCAGAGCTGCAGGTATTCGCGGCCGGAGAGGTGCGGGTAGAGGTGCGGCTCCTCGGGCACGTAGCCGATGCGGCGCTGGAAGCTCTTGAGATCGCGGCGGACATCGTCGCCGTGGAAGAGGATGTGGCCGGAGGTGGGTTCCAGCAGCCCGGTGAGCATCTTCACCGTGGTGCTTTTCCCGGCGCCATTGGGTCCGAGGTAGCCGAGGATTTCGCCAGGGTGGATGGCGAAGCTGACGCGGTCCACCGCGGGAACGCCGGTGTAGAGCTTGGTGAGGACACGGACTTCCAACATGGCTGTTGGACACCGTCCGGAGGCGGGGAGTTCCCGGTCCGTGGCCCGTGAGGACCATTGTCGCGCTGCGGGTGCCGAGCGGACAGATCAACGTCCTGGTGCCGACCGAACTCCCTTCCACGGGCACAGTGGACCTGACGGTGCAGACTCCTGGCGGCGCCTCCGCGCCGCAGACCCTGACGCCGGCGCCGGCGGCTCCGGGCATCTTCTATTACGGCGATCCGCTGGTCCCCTCGCGCCGCCACGCGGTCGCGGTGACAGCCCGCACCGCTTGGATTGCGATACCGCTCTCCCCGGCTGCAAGTCCCGGCGTGCCTGCTACCTGCGGCAGCGCGGCGGCGCTGTGCGCGCAACCCGCCAGGCGCGGCGGCTACCCGCAGAGCTACGTCACCGGACTCGCCAAGGCCACGCCCAATGGGGAGCCCAACGGCGCGGCGCTGGCGACCGGATCGGTTGCGCCCGCCAGCGGCAGTCCGCTGAAACAGACGGTGGCCGCCCCGGCGGTCACGATCGGCGGCCAACCCGCTACGGTTCTGTTCTCCGGCGTGGCTCCCGGTTACAACGGTCTTTACCGGGTGGACGTGCAGATACCGGCGAACATCGCGGCGGGCGACGATGTCCCCCCCAGCCAGTAGCCGCGCTCGCGGCGTCTCCGCGTACACTGGAGACAAATGGCGAGCCAGACAATCGGAATGGTGGTGGTCTCCACAGGACGCACGGGCGTGCTGCACCAGTTGACCGGGGTGATCGCGCGGCATGACGGCGACATCACCTCCGTATCCATCCTCGGCAACTGGCCCGAGGAAGCGCGGACGTATTTCGAAGTGGTGCTGGAGGCCGCGCCGGACGCACTGGTGGAGGATTTGCGCAAGCTGGAGATCGTGCGTGAGGTGGAGGTGGTCAAGACGCTGCAGACCATCTACGGCAAGCGCATCATCATCATGGGCGGCGGCGCGCAGGTGGGCCAGGTGGCCATCGGCGCGGTATCGGAAGCGGACCGGCACAACATCCGCGGCGAGCACATCTCGGTGGACACGATTCCGCTGGTGGGCGAACAGAAACTGGCCGACGCAGTCCGGGCCGTGGCGCGGTTGCCGCGCGCGCGGGCGCTGGTGCTGGCCGGGGCGTTGATGGGCGGCGAGATCGAAACCGCGGTACGCGAGGTGCGCGCGCAGGGCCTGATCGTGATCAGCCTGAACATGGCGGGCAGCGTGCCGGACGCCGCGGACCTGGTAGTCACGGACCCCGTACAGGCAGGCGTGATGGCGGTGATGGCGGTGGCGGACACGGCGAAGTTCACGCTGGATCGCCTGCACCGGCGCGTGTTCTAACGCACGAGTCCGGACGCGCCGGCGGTCATAGAATAGTTCGCATGGCCAGAGTCACCGAACTACTCGTGAACGGCTCCACGCGGCGGATCGATGCCGATCCGGACCGCACACTCCTCAGCGTTCTGCGCGACGACCTGGATCTCACCGGCACAAAATTCGGCTGCGGCGAAGGGCAGTGCGCCGCGTGCACCGTGCTGGTGGACGGCGTGGCCACGCGCAGTTGCCTCACCCGGGTGGGGACGGTGGCGGGCAAGCGGATCACCACCATCGAAGGGCTCGCCGCGGCGGGCGCGCTGCACCCCGTGCAGCAGGCGTTTCTGGACCACGATGCGATGCAGTGCGGCTACTGCACGCCGGGCATGATCCTCGGCGCGGTCTCTCTGCTCGGCAGGAATCCGAACCCGAGCGACGCCGAAATCGTCTCCGGGATGAACGGCCACATCTGCCGCTGCGGGACGTACCCGCGGGTGGTGGCCGCGATTCGCGAGGCGGCGCGGAAAGGAGGCCGGGCATGATCACGCGGCGCGATTTCTTCGCGATGGTGGGCGGCGGCATCGTAGTGCTGATCGCGGAGGACGACCTGCTGGCGCAGGAGACCGGCGGGCGCCTGCGCGGGCGCAACACGATGCCAGAAGAGGTGAGCGCGTGGCTGCACGTGGGTGAGAACGGCGCGGTCACGGGGTACACCGGCAAGGTCGAAATCGGCCAGAACGCGCGCACGTCGCTGACGCTGGCCATCGCCGAGGAACTGCGCGCGCCCGTCGCGTCCGTCACCATGGTGATGGGCGATACCGCGCTCACCCCGTTCGACCAGGGCACGGTAGGCAGCCAGACCACGCCGCGCATGTGGCCGCAGATGCGGCGCGCGGCGGCGGAAGCGCGCGAGATGCTGCTGGACCTGGCGGCGAAGAAGTGGAGCGTGGATCGCCTGTCGCTGAAGATTGCGGAGGGGCGCGTCTCCGCGGGAGAGCGCAGCGCGGGCTTCGGCGAACTGACGCGCGGCGAGAAACTCACGCGGACGATCCCGGCAAACGTCGCGCTGACGCCGGCGGCCGAGTGGAAAGTCGCGGGAACTTCCCTGCGCAAGCTGAACGGGCGCGAGATTGTGACCGGCGCCCACAAGTATCCCTACGATGCGACGCGTCCCGGGATGCTGTGGGCGAAGGTGCTGTATCCGGCGCAGTTCGGCGCGACCCTGAGATCGCTGGATTCCGCGGCGGCGGGAGCGATGCCGGGCGTGAAGGTGGTCCACGACGGCGACTTCGTCGCGGTGGCGGCGCCCGCCCCCGAGGTCGCGGAGAAAGCCCTGGCCGCGCTCAAGGCCGAGTGGAATCCCGTGACAGTGGAGGTGGATAGCCGCAACGTTTACGACTACTTCAAGCGCAACGCGCGCGACGCGGCCACGAATCCCGCGCTGGTGCCGTATCACATCGCCTACATCGCGCACGTGCCGCTGGAACCGCGCGCGGCGGTGGCCGAGTGGCGGGACGGCAAACTCGCCGTGTGGACCGGAACGCAGCGGCCGTTCGGCGTGCGCGGCGAACTGGCGCAGTACTTCGGGATCGGCGAAGAGGACGTGCACGTGATCATGCCGGACATGGGCAGCGGCTACGGCGGCAAGCATCAGGGCGACGCCGCATTGGAGGCCGCGCGCATCGCCAAGGCGCTGGGCAAGCCGGTGAAACGCAACTGGACCCGGCAGGAAGAGATGACTTGGGCCTATTTTCGCCCCGGCGGGCTGATCGAGGTCGCGGGAACGACGGCGCCGGACGGCACGGTCACCGGGTGGGAGTTCCACAACTACAACTCGGGTCCGTCGGGACTGGTGTCGCCGTATGCTTTCTCTTCCAGGAAAGAGGAGTACCACGGGGTGCGCTCGCCGCTGCGGCAGGGATCGTATCGCGGGCTCGCGGCCACGGCCAACCACTTCGTGCGCGAATCGTACATGGACGAACTGGCGCACTCGATCGGAATGGATCCGCTCGCGTTCCGGCTGAAGAACGCGAAGGAGGAGCGGCTGCGCAACGTGATTGTCGCCGCGGCCGGCAAGTTCGGCTGGAAGGGCCGGAAGAAGACGCCGGGACACGGCTTCGGCATCGCCGCGGGCTTCGAGAAGGGCAGCTACGTGGCCACCTGCGCGGAGGTGTCGGTGGATCCGGCGAGCGGCGCGACGAAGGTGCTGCGCGCGGTGATCGCGTTCGAGTGCGGCGCGATCGTGAACCCGGACCATCTACGCAACCAGGTGGAAGGCGCGGTGGCTCAGGGCATCGGCGGCGCGCTGTTCGAGCAGATCGATTTCGCCGCCGGCCGGATCACGAACAACCGTCTGGCGCGCTACCGCGTGCCGCGCTTCGCGGACATGCCGGTAATCGAAAGCGTGCTGCTCGACCGCAAGGACATCCCCAGCGCCGGCGCGGGCGAGACGCCGATCGTCGGGATCGCGCCGGCGATCGGAAACGCGATCTTCGACGCGGCCGGCAAGCGCATCCGGCGGATGCCGTTACAGGCGTGAGGCGGGCGCTCGGCCGCGCCTACGGGTAGGGGAACCAGCAGGGCTGGACCGCCGCCGTCAATCCGCTTGCCTCGCGGATGCGCTCGATCATCCGTTTGCGAAGTTCCTGCGCGACCTCGCGGTAGGGTGTGCGTCCGGCCAGATTCACCTGCTGCGCGGGATCGGCGTAGTTATCGTAGAGGATGTACTCCACGTATTGATCGGCGTGCGGAGCGGCGCGCCACCCGGGCTGCTTGGGCGCCATCACCGCGTAGGTGTGCTGCGGCGTGCGCAGGCCGCGGCCGGTGACGAATTCGCTCATCTCGAAGTAGATTTCGTTGCGCCAGCCGTCAGTCTTGCGGTCGAGCAGCGGCAGGAGGTTGTGCCCTTGCATGGATGACGGCGCGGAAAGGCCGCACGCCGCCAGCAGACTGGGTGCATAGTCCACCTGGCTGATGAGTTCATCGATCGCCATCCCGCGATTGAAGCCCGGCCCCTCGATGACCAGCGGGATGTGGATCGAGCTTTCGTGCGGGCTGCGCTTGTACTCGGCGTTGCGCGTCTTGAAGTGGCAGGCGTGGTCGGCGGTGAAGACGAGAATGGTGTTGCGGTCGAGGCTGAGTTCGCCCAGCAGGGCGCGGATCCTCCCCACTTGATCGTCCATCGCGGTGACGCAGCCGTAGTAATCGGCAAGCTGGCTGGGCCACGTGCCGGGCAGCGAACGCAGGTCGGGCGGAATGTAGGGGTTCTTGTAGCGGCCCATGTAGGCCTTGGGCGGGTCGAAGGTGTCTTTGTCGTTCTGGTGGTGGACTTCCAGGTAGGAGACGTAGAGCAGGAACGGCGAGCGCGCCGCCTGCGAGCGCAGGAAACGTTCCACGCGCCCGGTCATGAACTCGGCGCGGTACTCGTTTTCGAAGTGGATCGGCTTGCCGTCGTTATCGTAGAGGTCGCCTTCGTAGGCGTGCGAGGTCCACTCGAGCTCGTTGGCGGCTTCCCACAGCCCGTTGAATCCGCCGCGATGTTGCGGCAGCACGGGGCCGCGCGTCGCCAGCGACCTCGGCTCGCCGGACGGCGGGCCGAGATGCCACTTGCCGATGTAGTTGCACGAGTAGCCGGCGCGATCCATCTCGGTGGCCAGCGTTCGCGCGTGCTCGCGGATACCGATGCCGTTGCGCCACACGCCGTGCTGCGCCGGATACTGCCCGGTGAGGATACTGGCGCGCGCCGGCGCGCACACCGGTTGCGCGGAAAACGCATTGCGGAAGAGCGTGCCGCGCTGCGCCATGCGGTCGATGTTCGGCGTCAGGTTCATGGGGTTGAGCCCCATGGCGCCCACGCAATCCCAACGAAACTGGTCCGAGTTGACGATGATGATATTGGGCCGCGGCGCCGTGGCCTGACCCTGGGTTTGGGCGGCCACGGCAGCGGCCGGCAGAGCGCCTAGTAATGCGCGGCGAGTTGGCTGATTGGTTCCCACGCGGCGAGTGTATCACCACTCGCCGTGGCCTCACACCTTGCGTAGCTTGGTGACGCGGCCCACTTCCACCCACTCCACGACGAACACGTTGCCCTTGTGATCGAAACAGGCGCCATGCGGGCAGACGAATTTGCCGGGCTGGAAATGGTCGCGCGTCAGCGTCCGGGTCTTTCGCCAGTCGCTCGCCGAATCGTCGCCGAGGTTTTCGATGACCTGGTTGTTCCGGTCCATCAGGGTCACGCGCGCGCCCAGGTCCGGCACCACCATATCGCCATTCTTGTAGAAGTAGAAGTGGCACGGCATTTTGGTGCCGTCCACGAAATCGAGGTGTTTGCCGTCCAGAGTGAACCGCTGGATGCGCGCGTTGCCGCGGTCGGCCACGGTGAGGATCGGGGTGCCCTGGCGCCGGTCGATCGTGATCCCGTGCGGGCAATCCAGCTTGCCGGCCTCTTTCCCCTTGCCGCCGAAGGTGCGGATGTACTCGCCCTTGTGGTTGTACTGATTGATGTAGCTGGAGCCGTAGCCGTCACCCACGTAAAGGTCGCCGTTATCCGCGATGGCCAGGTTCGTGGGGCTGTACTTCGGCTTCTTGCCATCGGGACCGGGCTTGTAGGCGTCGCTCTGGTCGGGATAGCCGATGGTGTAGACGGTCTCGCCATCCAGCGTGGCCTTAACCACGATACCGCGTTTCGTGTCGCACAGATAGAGGAACTCGGTGGAGCCTTCCTTCTGGATGTGCAGTCCGTGCGCGCCGCCTTTGAACTCCTTGCCCCAACTCTTGATGAACTTACCCTTTTCGTCGAAGACCACCATCGAATCGGGGATCTCGCTGGTGGCGTTGACGGTGTGGTGCACGTAGATGCGCCCCTGCGAATCTTCGACCACGCCGTGTGTGTTGCCGTATTTGATGCCCGCGGGCAGTTCACCCCAATCGTGAATCGCCTCGTAGGTATGTTTGCCGCTGCCCAGCACCGGAAGCTTGGTGCCGGCCTTGTCCGTGGCCCTCAGGATCGCCGGCGCCAAGGCTCCGGCCGCCTGCAGGAATCTCCTCCTCGAAGTGCTCATGAGGGGGAGTATATAACAACCCGGGTCGGGACTCGGCTGGGACCACGCGCTGGCAGGATGGTTGCCCACGCGCCCTCTCACTGCCCGACTCAGCTACATCGGGATTTCGGTGCCCGCCAACACCGCGCCGGCGTTCGATAGGTACTGCAACTGGATAAGATGTCTCCCCTGCCGGCCGTCCACATTCACCGCGCAGGGGGATCTGGCGCAATCCACCTGCGTCCTGGTCCCGCTCGGCGCCACGACGGTCACCCGGGCCTTCGTCGCGCCGGCAATCTGCCCCAGGCTGAAGCCGATGTACCTCTTCCGCGGAGCCGTTGGCTGAAGGCCGCCCACCCGGTATGCCGGCCATGCCGCCAGATTGTTGAAGCCGAAGAACCTGCCAAACCAGCCTGCTCCAGCGGGAGGCGCGGCGGTCATCATCGGTCCCCCATCATCCAGACCTTGAACGTAACTGCCGTCCGGTACGCAGAGTGCGGAGCCGATTGGGCATGTGCCTGGTTTGGCGAACATCGCGTTGTACAGGCTGTCCACGGCGTCCTTCAACCGGGAATCCTGACTGGTGGCGTAGGCCGTCATCATCCCCCGCAACGCGTCGGCTCCGAGCGCGCGAGCATCGCCCGGCGCCTGTCCGCCCGTGCACGCCGCATTACTGTCCGAAATGGGCGGCTGGCAATTGACGCCCCCCACCGCAACGTAGAGTCCTTTGGCCTGAGACCAGTACCCATAGCTGCGCAACCAGTTGGCGGCCGTGGCGCTGTAGTCCCGAGCCATCGCGGCCTGCGCCGGATAGGTGGTATTGATAGCCTTGGCAGCCAGATCGAATGCCGATGCCAGGAGTCCCATCTGTGCCGGCTGCACGCCCCATCCGATCATGGCAGCCCCGGGAGTCGATGCCCACCCGTGTACGCCGGTCATCCCCTGGTAGGGCTGGCTCAGCGTCAGGTGTGTGGAATCCACAAAGTTTGCTGTATAGACACTGGAGTCGCCGGCGAGATTATTGGACGGCCGCGGCGACGGGGTGTTCGTGAACCAGATCGTGGCAGGGTAGCCGTCTGCCGTCCAGGACGTCCCGTTCCCCGTTACCACCGTCGAGCCATTCGTCAGGGAGACGCTCGTCGTTGTATCCCAGGAAGATTGCCCGTAGAACAGTTGCGGCCAACTCCCATCCGGGGCCCGGGAGGGGGACCAGAGACTGCCAAAGGAATTGGCGATCGCACTGCTGCAGTTGGACTGGTACGACGGATCCGGATCCAACAGCGCGCAATAGGAAAGCATAGCCAAGTGATATGCTTCCTCCCTTGTGTCCGTCAGCCCCGGCGCCGCGTTGCTGTCCGCTCCCCTCATGTACCCCATGTACGTGTCCCACAGATGATGCAGGCCGGGCCACATATCCATGGAGGTACCCTGCAATTCCACCGCCCGCAGCACCAGCCCCAGCGCCGAAATCGACCGCGCCACATACCCGTAGCTGCTCGAGTGCCCCGCGATTTGGGAGGTCCCCCGGTCGATCATCGGACTTCGCCACACGCGGTCCGCCAAGTCCCGCGCCGAAATCAGGTAATCATCAATTCCCGTCCGGTAGTAGAGGGCGTAGTAAGCCGCGACGTTGTCGTAATAGTTTCCCGGTGAATCGGCACCACCCCATCCCCAGTTGGCGGCGAAATTCGTCGTATTGTCCGCCGCCGCGTAGCTCAGGCCGGATGCCGCC
Organism: Acidobacteriota bacterium; assembly: GCA_018268835.1. Lineage (GTDB taxonomy): Bacteria > Acidobacteriota > Terriglobia > Bryobacterales > Bryobacteraceae > Solibacter. The sequence continues at coordinate 13,060 of JAFDVU010000167.1, forward strand.
GGAGTCACGCTCGAGTCCCAAGCGTCATCCACCGTCAGGTGCGCATCGTCCGCGCAGCCGGTAACCCCGCTCATTCTTCGCCCGGTCTGCCCGGCAATTCCCGTGTCGTACCACACAGCGATCACAGCGCCGCTCTTCGGCAGGGTTGGGCTGCCGGGACCCTGGCAGAAAGTGGTCGTGAAAGTCGTATTGCTGCCGGTTATCGTGGTGCTGCCCGACAGGGTGGCCACCGTGCCTGGCCCCGCCGCGTCCCACCATGCCGGATAGTTCGCCTCCATGCCGGCGGCCTGAAGCACCGCGGCGGCTTTATTGCGATCGTCGAACCAGGGCCACGGGTTCGCGCCGAGGCGGACAAGCGGGCCTAGAAGAGCATCCACCGCGGGTTGGCCGGTGATCACCACGCCGTTGTCGTCCGTGGCCACCGCCCCATGTTTCACTGTGCACGTGCTCGACTGATTACAGCCGTCGGTCACCGTCAGTTGGAACGCGTAGCTGCCGGACGTCAGCATGCTGATCGTGGGCTGCGCCGCGGAGCGACTCGACCACCGCGCGGAACTCGGGCCGGAGAGTTGCTGCCAGAAATACTGCAACCCCTCTCCCCCGTCCCGTGCCAGCGACCGCGAACCGTCCAACTGGGCCGGGTAGCCGGCGCGAAACGATTGCGGCGAACCGGCGTCACACACAGGTTGCTTCGGCTGAAGCGAGGCCGGAACGTTGTCCGCATCGTAGATCTGGATGGCGGTAATTGCCGGGACGCCCCCGCGGGCACCCGCCACCGGCCCCCGGTACGCGCCCTTGAAGTGGATCAGGATCTGATGATTCGTCACGCTGAGGCTATACCCGGGCGGGCTGCATGCGATGTTGACACCGCAGTTGACCACCGTATCCCAGCCGCTCAGCCACTTGACCCCATTGATCCAGACGTCCTGCTTATCGCCGTTAGGCACGGTATAGGCGCCGTTGCTGTCGAACGCCAGGAAAACGCGGTACGACCCGTTCGGAACCTGAAACAAGTACTGGAAGTCTCCCTGCGGCGGATCCACGTACGCACTCCCGCGCTGCACACCATCCCAGATCAGTTTCGTTCTCGACGAGACCTCGACGTTCGGTGGGTAAGTGGAACTTGCGGTGGAAAGGGGCTGGTCGTGGACCGCGGCGGGCCCTGGGTAACAGGACCCACCCGTGCACGTAAAATACTCCTTGCCCGGCGTCCAGATGTTTCCTGCCGAGTCCGTTACCGTGGAAGGGTAATCCATGCCGGGGGCGATGTGAATCGCCGGCATTGTTTTTCGAACCGTGAGCACCGTTGAGCCGCTGTGCGCGTGGCTGTCCGTGCTGGTGGCCGTAACCGTCACCTGCGTGTCCGCGGATACCGTCTCCGGCGCCGTGTAGTTGCCGGATGCATCGATCGTCCCGACTTCGGGTGAAAGGCTCCAGGTCACATTGGCATAGTCGGTTCCATTGATCTGCGTCCGGAACCTGACTTGCAGCCCGCGATCGACTGTAGGCTTTACAGGAGTGATCGCCATCGGGCCGAACGCGAGGTTGAAGGTGATGGAGGCTGTTACGGTTGCGTCGGTCGTGCTTGTGGCGGTAACCGTCACCGGCACCGACGGATCGTAGCCCACCGCCGGCGCGGCGTACAGGCCTGCGGGTGTGATCGACCCTGGACCGGAAGTCAGCGTCCAAGTGCACGAGTTGTCTGTGTACCAGCCCACGCAATAAAACTGCTGCGTCTGGCCTGTCGTGAGAACGTCCGGCGTGGGGTTAATCGTAAGGTGCGGTGCAGCGTTCGGATCCGGTTCTATCAGGATCGCCGGAAGCCGCGTCACAGATTCTCCGCCTACGCCGCCGTACTGATCCCTGCGACGGGCATAAACACGCAGTACACCATCGGTCACGAGTGCGGGCATCTGCAAGTCTACCGGCTGGTTGGGAACGCCCCCGGCCAGCGCTCCGGGATCCAGGTCGTTGTAGATGATCTTCCCTTGTGACTCGAGGTGCTCCAGGTAATGATAGTTGCTACTTGCGAGTTTTGCCGTGATTTTGTACTTCCCGTTCGGAACCCGCAACTCGATCCCGAGATCGTTCCTGGGGTGCAGGCTGTAGGAATACAGGTACGAATCGGGACCGCTCACCGGCCCGTCGTTGTAGACGGTGGGGGGGTAGAACAGGCCGGGGCTGGCAACGGGATAGTCTGACAACTCACTCACCGCCCACCATTTTTGACCCTTGGTGTCGGTGTAGTCGCCGGGCGCGGAGGTCAGCAGGCCCAGTACTCCATCCGGCATGACGACCACTCGCGTCTGCGCGACTAAGGATGCATCCTGGTTACTCTTTACCGTCAAGGTTGTGGCCGCGGGCGAGGAGAGGGTCGCCGGAGGGGTGTAAGCCCCGGTCGCTGGATCCAGCGAGCCAAGTGGCGGCGACATGCTCCAGGTGACCGAGGTGTCCGACACTCCCGAGATGTGGTACGGAATCTGGTAGGCAGCGGCACCGGCCTGGAAGTTGTACGAGGCGCTTTCAACATCCAGGGCCGCCCCCTGGAGTGCGACGCGGATCTTGGCCGTGCTCCCGTTGAAAGAGTCGGTCACCACCACCTCCGCGAATTGCGGAAGCGCAAACCCCGGAATTGCCGCGGCCGCACCCGGATTGATCAATCCGCCATCTACCGCATTTGCATTGGCCGGCGCCAGCACCGACTCGTTCACCGCTTCCAGATTTCGCACCAGGTTCATTCCCATTCCAGGAATTTCCTTCAGTACCGCGTCCCGCAACTGCGGCGGCGCGGCATCCGTGTCCATGGATGTGTCCAGGGACGCGCCACCATCGGCGACCATCAAGCCGTACTGTTTCAGCGTATTCAGTATCACCAGGGTCGCGGGGTTCGTCCCCGTGTAATTGCAGTTGGCATCAAGAAGGCCCGTCGCGATGCACCCCGATTCCTTCAGCCGGAAGCGCCCGCCGTACGGAATTACGCCCGAGGCATTAACAGCCACCGCGGAGGCCGGCCATTCGGGAGTCGCACTGCCCAGTTGGGAGTAGTTCAATAGCGTGATCCGTATCGGATGTTTGACTACGTTCGAGCCGTCGCCGATCGCTTTCAAGACCTCGGTGACCCTCAGTATATTGGACAGAAGGTAGGTCCCTGCCGCATCCGTAGCGCCCCCCCAGAACGAAGGTAAGGCGGTCGTCATGCTGTTATACCGAACTCCGGATGACGCGGTGCCTCCGTATGGGAATGGGGCGCCTCCATACCGGTAAAGCTCGGTGATGGCGCACGTATCGGGCCGGACGCCGATGTAATGATGATCAGATCCGCCCGTGTAATAGTAGTTGCCCTGAAGCTTCATGGGAGGCAATGGAACCACCTGGTAGGGAGGCTTTGGAGGCGAGTTGTTCGCGGGAGTGTACAGGAAGGTCATGCCGTACGCTGCCGTCCCGCTGTCCATCAAGTTCCACGGGAAATCCCCGCCGAGAATGATCGGCCGCCCCGGCTTCAAAAGAAGCGAATCCCACGCGCTACTCTCCGGGCGCGCAGGAAGCGAATCGATCCTCGTGTTGTTCCCGTGGTCGGGAGTGAATAACTGGCAACCGGCGATGCTGCTGTTCACTACGACCCTGGTGGGCGCCTGGAACGTTCCCGATTGATCGATCGTGCCGACGCTGCCAGGGGTGAGCGACCACTGGCAGGTTCCCCGGCAGGTCGCCGTGAATGAGTGTGTCGTACCCTGCAGAACGACTGGCGGCGCGTTATCCGATGTAATCGTCGGCTGTGCCGCCAGCGCCGCCGCGAGAAAGAATAAAAGCAGTGGTTTCATGATCATCTCCTATGGCACCAAGGCGTGCGGGTGCCAGCGCCGCACGATCGGCACGTTTCCCACACCGATGTCTTTGCCGTCGTGGCCGGCTCCCCACAGTCGCGGATTCTGGGTCACGAATCCTGCCCGCACCCAATTATTGAGCGCCTGCACGGCCGAACATCCAGCACAGTTGATTGCGCCATCCGTGTAGACGGTCTTTGCGGCAACCAGCGTTCGCAGCCAGTACAACGACGCCCATTCCCAGTTGAGTCGCCACGCGGTATCCGCCGACCCAGGTCCGGGCGTACCTGAGCAACCCGCCGGGTTGATACAGCGGAAGTTGAAGGCCTCTCCCTGGTAGACCTGCGGATCGGCGTTGCTGGTGAGATCTCCGTAGTTATATGCCGTGCTGCTTGACCACTGAGGCGACAACGTCTTCCACAAGTACTTCTGGTCCCAATTCTCCACCTTTCGCGTCGCGTCGACGAACATCGGGTCCTGGCCGTCCACGTCGTGGTAGCCGGGCGTGTAGGACCACA
>JAFDVU010000168.1 GCA_018268835.1 Acidobacteriota bacterium
GCTTCGGGCGTGCCGGGGCAGTTTGCGGTTCGATCCAAAGGTCGGCCGGGAGGCCGACGTTACGTTTAGTCTTCGCGCAGGGCGAGGGTGCAATCGACGCGGATGGCGCGGCGCAGTGGGACCCATACAGCGAGGGGCGACGCTGCCAGCACGGCGAAGAGGGATAGCCCGAGCGACAGCGGGTCGCGCGCCGGCACGCGGAAGAGGAGCGATTCGAGGAAGCGGCCCAGAGCGAGGCTGGCCGCGAGGCCCGCCACGAGGCCGGCCGCCACCGGGATCATGCTCTGCCGCAGCACCAGACCTCCGATCTGCCCCGGGGTCGCGCCGATGGCCATGCGGATGCCGATCTCGCGCACCCGCGCCGCGATCAGGCCGGAGAGGACGCCGTAGATCCCCAGCATTCCGAGGATCAGGGCCAGGCCGGCGAATACGCCCAGCAGAAACGTATTGAAGCGGCGCTGCGAAAGCCACTCGTCCACGTAATGCGTCATAGGCTGCACCTCGGCCGCCGGCAGGTCCTTATCGAGCGACCAGATCAGCCCGCGCAGCGTTGCCGCGAGCGAGGCTGCGGGAGCCGCGCTGCGCACCATCAGGCTCGCGGTGGGCAGGCGCATGTCGGGCCAGAAGATGGTCGGACGCGTGCCGTTTTCGACGCCCATCGGACGGAAGTCGCTGACGATTCCGACGATCTCGCTGGCCTGCTTCTTGTCGGCGTCCAGCAGGCGGCGGCCGATTGGGTTTTCATTGGGGAAGAACTGCCGCGCGAAGGCCCGGTTCACGATCGCCACCGCGTTGGGCCCTTTCTCGGTCATGGCGGCGTCGGCGGCGGTGAAGCCGCGGCCGGCTTCGAGGCGCAGGCCGATCAGGTCGAAGTAGGCGGGCGAGGCGTGGTCCTTATCGGCGATCGGCAGTTGGTTGAGCGGCGGGTCGGGGCGCCCCTGGATAAAGAAGTTGGACATGCTGATGCGATGCAGCGGCGGGTTGTCGACGATGGCGGCGGCGTCGATGCCAGGCGCTGACGCGGCGCGCCGCTCGACTTCGTGGAAGAAGCGGGCGCGCGCGGCATCGTCAGGGTAGCGGGTGGCGGGCAGGTCGATGTCCACGAGGGAAACGCCGGCCGTGCGGAACCCGACCCCCACCGCGAGGAGTTCGTGGAAGCTGCGGATCATGAGCCCGGCGCCGCTCACCAGCACGAGCGCGAGGGCCACTTCGACGGCGATCAGCACCTGGCGGGAGCGCAGCCGCATGGCCGACGCGCCCCATCCGCCCCCGGATTTGAGGGCGGTGTTCAGATCGGTGCGCGAGGCCGTGATCGCGGGCGCGAGACCGAACAGAAGCGTGGTGACGACGCCGGCGCCGGCGGCGAAGGCGAGCACCGGCAGGTCGATGGCGATCAATTCCGGGCGCATCACGTCCTCGGGCTTGTACGCCGCCATCAGCCGGGTGCCCCAATACGCGACGGCGAGGCCCAAGGCGGCGCCCGCCGAGGAAAGCAGCAGCGGCTCGGCGATCAACTGCGACACGAGTTTTGCGCGCGTGGCGCCGAGCGCCAGGCGTAAAGCCAGTTCGCGCCCGCGCAGCGTGGCCCGCGCCATGGTCAGGTTCGCCAGGTTGGCGCAGGCGATCAGGAGCAGGAATCCGGTGGCTGCCATCAGCACGTAGAGCGCGCGGTGCACGTGCGGGTTGGTGTCCTCGGTAGGGACGCTGTAGACGCTGGTGAACCAGCCTTCGTCGAACTCGGCGTCGGATTTCTGGAGACGCCGCGCGATGGCGTCCATTTCGGTGCGCGCCTGGGCCAGCGTGGCGCCGGGGCGGAGTTTCGCGATCACGCGCAAATCCCGGCTGTGATCCTGATCCTCCGTCGCCGGCAGGCAGGAGAGCGGCACCCAGATTTCGGGCTTCAACTGATCGCTGCCTTCGTGGGTGGCCGGCAGGTGGAAGCCCGGGGGCAGCACGCCGGCGATGGTGTACGCGGCACCGTCCACCGCGAGGGTGCGGCCGATGGCGGCCGGGTTGCGCTGATACTGCCGGTCGAAGAAGGCGTCGGAAAGCACCACGAAGCGGTTGTTGGCGGACCGCTCGTTCTCCGTTGTGAAGAGGCGGCCGACGCGAGCTTTGGCGCCGAGCAGCGGGAACAGCGCCGCGGAGGCGAATCCCGCAGCCACGTGGCGCGGGCGGCCGGACGCGGTCTCGTTGGCATCGCGGCTACAGTAGGCCGCCATGGCCTGGAACACGGTTGCCTGGCGCTGCCATTCGTGGAAATTGCGCGGCGCCACGTACATGCGCGGGCCGATCGGGGGCGGCAGCGCGGGAAATCGTTCCCAGACGTAGACCAGCCGGTTTAAATCGGGGTACGGCAGGGCGTTGAGCACGACCGAGTCGAGCACGCTGAAAATGGCCGCGTTGGCACCGATTCCGAGGGCCAGCACCGCCACGGAAAGCGCGGTGTAGCCGGGCGAGCCGGCCAGTGTGCGCAGGGCGTGACGCAGGTCGCGAAGCATGGGGGAATCTTATCAGCAATCCCATCGGGAGAGGACGTTCCGGAGGATTAAAGATGTAGGGTGCGGTTCCGGGCAAAATACCCCGTACAGGGTATTCTTTACTTCGGGCCGGGCACCTACTATTAATTCAGTACTTGACTCAGCCGTCCGGGCGCCGCCGTGCAGCCTGACTTCTAAAACAAAATGGGACTCGCTCCGAAGGAAGATTCCGTGCAGACACACGCGCCGGTACCCGCATCCTCGCTGGAAGCCATCTGCCAGTTCGACACCTGCACCATTGCCAACGCGATCGAGCACTTTCGGGTGCGCCTGCGCAACGAGGGATTCACGCGGCCGGGTCTGCGCGCCGTCACGGGAGATATGCCGCGGCTGATCGGGTATGCCGCCACCTGCCGGGTGCGGACGGCGGACCCGCCGATGGCGGGCCGCGACTACGTGGACCGCACCGACTGGTGGGATAAGATCGGCGCCGTCCCGCTGCCGCGCATCGCCGTGATTCAGGACATGGACGCGGCGTACGGCGGGGCATCGACCGCGGGGGAGGTGCACGCCGCCATCCTCAAGGCGCTGGGCTGCGTGGGCCTGATCACCAACGGAGCGGTGCGCGACATTCCCTCCGTGAGCCGGGTGCCGTTTCCCATGTTCGCGGCCTCGGTGACGGTGTCGCACGCCTATATGCACGTGGTGGATTTCGGATCGCCGGTGGAGATTTTCGGTTTGCCGGTGCGCACCGGAGACCTGTTGTACGCCGACGTGCACGGCGTGCTCTCCATTCCAATCGACGTGGCCGCGCGGGTTGCGGAAGTGGCCGCTTCGATTCACGCGCGCGAGCGCGAAATCATCGACCTTTGCCAGTCTTCGGAGTTTTCCGTCGAGAAATTGCGAAAAGCCGTTCAGACCAAGTCATGAGAACGATCATGCGGACCGTATCCTACAAGTCAGTGCTCTTCATCGCCGCGGCGTGCCTGACCACATCCTGCGCGCGCCGCGAGGCCGTACAAGCGGGCAGCGCCAAGCCGGGCGACGTCACCACGGTCGCGGTTGCCAAGGCATCCACCGAAGACCTGTCCCGAGGCCTCGTCCTCACGGCCGAATTCCGGCCCTTCCAGGAAGTGGATGTGATGGCCAAGGTGGCCGGATACATCAAGCAGATCAACGTGGATGTGGGGGACCGGGTGCGGGCGGGCCAACTGCTGGCCACGCTCGAAGTTCCGGAAATGGGTGACGATCTGCGCCGCGCGCAAGCCAGCGTGGTGCGGGCCAAGGCGGATGTCACGCGCGCTCAGGACGAACTCCGGCGCGCCGAATCGGCGCACCAGATCGCGCACCTTTCCTTCCAGCGTCTCTCCAGCGTCGCCGAGAAGAAGCCGGGGCTGGTCGCGCAGCAGGACATCGACGAGGCGCAGAGCCGCGACCTGGTCAGCGAGGCGCAAGTTTCGGCGGCCAAGTCCGCGCTGGCGGCGGCGCAGGATCAGGTCACGGTGTATTCGACGGAGACGGAGAAGGTCAAGACGCTGATCGATTACACGCGGGTCACCGCGCCATTCGACGGCGTGATTACGCGGCGCTATGCCGACACCGGATCGATGATCCAGGCGGGGACGGCATCGCAGTCCCAGGCGATGCCGGTGGTCAAGCTTTCGCAGAACAACCTGTTGCGGCTGATTCTGCCGGTGCCGGAATCGGCCGTGCCGACAGTGCACATCGGCCAGCAGGTGGAAGTGAACGTGCCCACGCTGAAGCGGAGCTTTCCGGGGCGCGTGGCGCGCTTCGCGGATAAGCTTTCGCTCGCCACCCGCACCATGGACACCGAAGTGGACGTGCCCAATCCGGCGCTGGTGCTCATCCCCGGCATGTATGCCGAGGTGAACCTGACGCTGGACAGGCACGAGAAGGTGCTGGCGGTTCCGGTGATCGCGGTGGACATGGACGCCAGCGCCGCGGCCGCGCCCGGCGCCGAGCAGTCCGGACAGGTGATGGTGGTCACGCCCAACAACCGGGTGGAACGGCGCAAGGTTTCGCTGGGGCTGGAGACGTCCAACCGCGTGGAGGTCCGTTCGGGACTGAACGAGGGCGACAGCGTGGTGCTGAGCGGGCGCTCCAGCCTGCAGGCCGGGCAGGAAGTGCAACCGAAAGTCGTGACCATCGCGGCCAACAACAATTAGGGAACCCTCGCCGATATGTCTCGTTTTGCGATACGGAATCCGTACTTTATTGTCGTCATCTGCCTGGTGATCGCCGTGGTCGGCGTCAGCAGCCTGGTGCGCATGCCGGTGGACATGTTCCCGGCGATGAATATCCCGGTCGTGGTGGTGGCGACCTTCTACTCCGGCATGCCGCCGGAGCAGATCGAGACGGACATCACCAGCCGCTTCGAACGCTTCTTCACTCTCGGCGCGGGCATCGAGCACATCGAATCGCGCTCGCTGCCGGGCGTAAGCGTCATCAAGGTGTACTTCCAGCCGGGGACCAACCCGGACTCGGCGGTGACCACGATTTCGAACCTCGCCATGGCGCAGTTGCGCCGCCTGCCGCCCGGCACGCTGCCGCCGGTAGTGCTCAAATTCGACGCATCCAGTTTGCCGGTTTGCCTGGTGACGTTCAAGGGCGAGGGACTCAACGAAACGTCGCTGCGCGACCTGGCGCAGTTCCAGGTGCGCAACCAGATTGCGAGCGTGCCCGGCGCGAGCGTGCCGCAGCCCTTCGGCGGGCGGTACCGCCAAATCATGGTGTACGCCGACCCCTACAAGCTGGAAGCGCACAAGTTGAGCCTGATGGACGTGGTCCGCTCGCTCAATAACGCCAACCTGATTCTGCCCGCGGGCGACGTGCAACTGGGTCCGCTGGACTACAACATTTACACCAACAGCCAGTTGCGTACCGTGAACGAGATCAACAGCCTGCCGGTGAAGACGGTGGGCGTCTCACCGGTGCGCGTGGCCGATATCGGCTACGCAAAGGACGCGCAGCAGATTCAGACCAACATGGTGCGGGTGGACGGACAGCCTTCAGTGTACCTGCCGGTGCTCAAGCAGGGCGGCGATACCAACACCATCGAGGTGGTTGACGGCATCCGCGGGGCGCTCACGCATCTTTTCGACGTGCCCAAGGAACTGGTGACCAAGGTGGTGTTCGATCAATCCGTGTTCGTGAAGACGGCAATCGAGACGCTGCTTCACGAAGGCGCGATCGGGCTGCTGCTGACGTCGATCATGATCCTGGTGTTCCTGGGCAGCATGCGCGCCACGGTGGCGGTATTCTTCTCGATCCCGCTCTCCGCGCTGGCGGCGTTCATCGCGCTGGCGATGGGCGGCGGATCGGTGAACAGCATGGTGCTGGGCGGACTGGCACTGGCGTTCTCGCGGCTGATCGATAACTCGGTAGTGGTGCTGGAGAATATCTACCGGCACCTGGAACTGGGCGAAACGCCGGCGGTGGCGGCGGAAAAGGGCGGACGCGAAGTCGCGCTGCCGGTGCTCTCCGCCACCCTCACCACGGTGGTCGTGTTCTTCCCGGTAACGTTCCTGTACGGCGTCAGCAAGTTCCTCTTCACCGCGCTGGCGCTGGCAGTGGCGCTTTCGCTGTTCGCCTCCTTCGCGGTGGCGATGACGGTGGTGCCGCTGTTCTGCGCGTTTTTCATCAAGGCTCCGGCGCACCACGGCACACCCTCTTCGGAAGCGGAAGTGACGGTGGAACACGCTCCCAAGCGGCGCAGCTTCGGGGAAGCGTTCAACGTGTGGTTCAACACGCGCTTTGAGTCTTTTCTGCGCATTTACGATCGCGCGGTAGCCGGCGTGCTGCGCTTCCCGGTGATGACGCTGGGCCTCTTCGCGGCGCTCTTCGTGGGCAGCCTGGCGCTGTTCCCGATGCTGGGCCTCTCCTTCTTCCCGCGCACGGACGCCGGGCAGTTCGTGATCAACCTGAAGGCTCCCACGGGAACGCGGCTCGCCGTCAGCGAGACGGAGGTGGCCAAGCTCGAAAACCTGATCCGCCGGGTGGTTTCGCCCGAAGACCTCGGCATGATCGTTTCCAACATCGGCTCCACGCCGGACTTTTCCGCGATCTACACCACCAATTCAGCCATGCACACGGCTTTCGTGCAGGTCAGCCTCAAGGAAGATCACAAGGTGGGGAGCTACGAATACATGAGCCGGGTCAAGGAGAAGGTTCAGCAGGAGCTGCCCGAACTCACGACGTATTTCCAATCCGGCGGACTGGTGGACGCGGTGCTCAACCTCGGGTTGCCGGCGCCGATCGACGTGCAGGTGGCGGGGAGCAACATGGAGCACTCCTACGACACGGCGCTCAAGCTCGCCAGCCAGATCAAGACAGTTCCGGGCGTGGCCGACGTCTTCATCCCGCAAGACATCGATTATCCGGCGCTGCAACTCGACGTGGACCGCATGCGGGCGAGCGAACTTGGCCTCGATCAGCGCGAAGTGGTCGATAACGTGATCACGGCGCTGACATCGAACGGCATGATCGCTCCCAGCTTCTGGATCGACCCGAAGACCGGCAACGATTACATGCTGACGGTGCAGTATCCGGAACTGCAGGTGAAGAACCTGAACGACTTGCGCTCGATTCCGCTGCGAGGACCCGGCGATCCGAACCCGACCCGGCTGGATATGATCAGCCAGATCAGCCGGATCAAGTCGCCGACCGAAGTGGACCACTACCAGTTGCGGCGCACCACCGATATCTACGTGCGGCCGTTGAACGAGGACCTGGGCAGCATCGCCAACGCGATCGACGGCATCATAGCGAAGACCAAGGTGCCGGACGGGTTGAGCGTGACGCTGCGCGGGATGGTGCAGGGCATGCGCTCCTCGTTCAGCAGCTTCACTCTGGGTCTGATTCTGGCGGTGGTGCTGTTGTACCTCATCCTGGTGGCGCAGTTTCAATCGTTCGTGGATCCGTTCATTATTCTGCTGGCCGTGCCGCCCGGGCTGGCGGGCGTGATCGTGACGCTGCTGCTGTGGAACACGACGCTCAACGTGATGTCGCTGATGGGGGTGGTGATGCTGGTGGGGATCGCGGTGTCCAACAGCATCCTGATCGTGGAATTCACGCGCCACCTGCAAAGCCAGGGGATGGGCGTCAACGAAGCCGTCGCCACGGCCTGCCGGGTGCGCTTGCGGCCGGTGCTGATGACGTCGCTGGCCACCATCATCGGGCTGCTGCCCATGGCGTTGAAACTGGGCGCGGGCAGCGAGGCGTACGCTCCGCTGGCGCGGGCGATTCTCGGCGGTCTCACGGTATCCGTACTCCTGACCGTGTTCCTGGTCCCTGCGGCATATGTGCTGGTTTACGGGGAGCGGACGCGGAGGGCCAATTAGTCATGCGTAAAAAGACGTTTCTGATTTCGCTGCTGGCCGCCGGCTGCGCGTTGCCGCCGGCGGTGGCACAGCCCGCCATGCACCTGACACTGGCGCAGGCGCAGCAGCTTGCGATACAAAACAATCCGCAGTTCAGCGCCGCGCGCTATACCGCCGCGGCCGCGTACCAGGAGGCGCCGCAGTACAAGGCGGCCTACCAGCCCAGCGTGACCGGAAGCTTCACCAGCGTGGGGGCCGACAACGGCAGCCGCCTGGCGGCGGGCGGGCTCAACAACCCGGTGGTTTACAACCGTGTCGGCTCGGGAATTTCGGTGGGTCAACTGATCACCGATTTCGGGCGGACGGGCAACCTGGTGGCGATGGCCAAGCTGCAAGCCTCAGCGCAGGACCAGATGACCGAATCCACGCGCGCGCAGATCCTGCTCAACACCAGCCGCGCCTTCTTCGCGGTGCTGCGCGCGGAATCGGTGTTGAAGGTGGCCAACCAGACGGTGGCCGCGCGGCAGACGGTGGTGGACCAGGTGACGGCGCTGGCGGAGAGCAAACTCAAATCCACGCTCGACGTGACCTTCGCCAACGTCAACCTATCGGACGCGAAGCTGCTGCTCACGCAGGCGCAGAGCGACGTGAAGGCCGCGGAGGCCGATCTGGCGACCGCGATGGGGCTGCCCAACGAAACCAGCTTCGTGCTGCAGGACGAGCCGCTGCCGGCGGCCATGCCGGACCGGGTGGACGGCCTGCTCCGCGACGCGATGACGAATCGTCCCGAGTTAAAGGGGATGCGGTTGCAGGAGAGCGCCGCCGAACGCTTTACCAAGGCCGAACACGCGCTGTACTATCCATCGCTCGGCGTGGTCGGCACCGCGGGATTCGTGCCCACCGGGTACGACACCATTCCGGGACGCTACGGCGCCATCGGCATGAACGTCAACATCCCGATCTTCAACGGCGGCCTGTTCAAAGCGCGGCAGACCGAAGCCGAACTGAAGGCCAAGGCCGTGCAGGAGAACATCAACGACCTGCAGAACCGGATCACGCGCGACGTGCGGGTGGCCTACCTCAACGCGACGACGGCCTACGACCGCATGGCGCTGACGCAGCAACTGCTGGCGCAGGCGGGGCAGGCGATGGAACTGGCGCAGGCGCGTTACGACCTGGGGCTGGGCAACATCGTGGAGCTGAGCACGGCGCAACTGAACCTGACTTCGGCACAGATTGCCGACACCAGCGCGCACTACGATTACCAATCGCAGCGCATCGTGCTGGATTACCAGACCGGCATCCTGCACTAATATCGCGCGAAGGCCGGCCGGGAGGGCGGTTCCTTTCCGGCGGCGGCCCAGAGGCGCCGTTCGCGCGTGATCTCGTGGGCGCCGAGGATGGAGGCGCGCAGGCGGTCGAGTTCGAACGGCCGCCAGTAGAGATCGACGGCGCCGCGCTCGGTGGCTCCGGCGACGAACGGCCGGTCCACCGGATCGGCGCAGAGGACCGAGGCGACCAGCGGGTGGGTGCCGCGCATCATGGCCAGAGCTTCTTCCCAGCTTCCATCGAGGAATACGGCGTCCAGCAGCAGGACCGTGGCGGAGGTGGCCACCAGGAGGAAATCGGCCATCTCGACCGTGTCGGCGCGGTGGATACGGACACCGGAATAAGCGAGGAGCCCGGCGTAAAAGTTTACGTCATGGTCGAAGCAGCTCAGAAACACGCAGTCGATGGTGGTAGATGGCGGTCTCCCCATGTGAGGCGTCTCCCCCGCGCCGGCCTTCCACCATCAGGGTAAGGCGGGGGCCGGTGCAATACCATACGTGAAACAGGGGAGTTTCCGGGGTTGGGACAAGTAGCCGGGCCGGCCCTCGGATCAGATACCGTACTCTTTCAGACGGTATTGCAGGGTGCGGAGGCTGATGCCGAGCTGGCGGGCGGCGTGGGTGCGGTTGCCGTTGTGGGCGGCGAGGGCCTCTTCGATGGCGCGCCGCTCGATCTGCTGGAGGGAGACGGGCTGGACGGAGGCTCCGCCCTGAAAAGGCAGGTCGCCGGGCTCGATGCGGCCATCATATAGAATGGCGAGGCGCTCCATGGCGTTTTCCAGTTCGCGCACATTGCCCGGCCAGGCGTAGGCCATGAGGGCGCTTTCGGCTTCGGGGGAGAGTTCGACTCCGCTCTTGCCCATGTTGCGCGCGGCGCGTTCCAGGAAGAAGCGGGCGAGGCGGCGGATGTCGCCGGGCCGCTCACGCAGTGGCGGCAGTTCGATGGGGAAGGCGTTGAGCCGGTAGTAGAGGTCCTCGCGGAAGCGGCCTTCGGCGACGCGCTGCTTGAGATCGCGGTTGGTGGCGGCGAGGATACGCACGTCGACCGAGATCTGGCGGGTGCCGCCGACGCGTTCGAAGGACTTCTCCTGCAGGACGCGGAGGAGCTTGGCCTGGAGCGAGGCGTCCAATTCGCCGATTTCGTCGAGGAAGAGGGTGCCGCCCTGGGCCCGCTCGAAGCAGCCTGTGTGCTGGCCCACAGCACCGGTAAAGGCGCCGCGCTCGTGTCCGAAGAGCTCGCTTTCGATCAGCCCCGGCGCCAGGGCGGCCGAGTTGACGGCCACGAAGACGCGCTGCGCACGGGGGCTGTGGCGGTGAATGCAGCGCGCGAAGACTTCCTTGCCGGTGCCGCTTTCGCCGGTGATGAGCACGGTGGCCTGAGTGGGCGCGACCTTGCTTGCGAGCTCGAGCGCGCGCTTCATGCTGGGATCTCCGGCGATGAGGTCGTCGCAGCCGAACTGCGCTTCCTCGCGGGCGCGCAGCACGTCGCGCTCGCGCGCGGTGTGTCCCTGCTCGATGGCCCTGCGGACGACGATGCGCAATTCGTCAGGGCTGCTGAGCGGCTTGCCGAGGTAGTCGTTGGCGCCCAATTTCATGGCATCCACAGCGTTGGCGACGGTGCCGAAAGCGGTGATCATCACGACGGGCGTATCCGGCATATCCTCGCGGGAACGGCGCAACACGTCCATGCCGCTGCCGTCGGGCAATTGCAGGTCGCAGATGACGGCATCGTAGCTGCGCCGCCCGATGCAGGCGGCGGCCTCGGCCACGCCGCCGGCGGTTTCCACGGCGTAATCCTCGCCGCGCAGGATGGTCTCGATCAGGCTGCGAAAGCCGGGGTCGTCGTCAACGATCAGCAGGGTTTCCATAGGTAGTCACAACGGGAGTGGCGGGTAGCGCCGCGCCGCGCAGGCGGATGAGCGCTTCGGTGCCGCCGCCGGGGCGGTCGTTCAATTCGAGTTCGCCTTCCAGGGAGGCGATGAGTTTCCTGGTAGTCGCCAGGCCGAGTCCGGTGCCGAATGCCTTGGTGGTGTGGAAGGGCTCGAAGAGCCGCTGCCGGACCTGGGGCGGGATGCCGGTGCCGTTGTCCGATATAGCGATCGCGACAGCGCCGGCGCGCGCGGCGGCTTCCACCCGCACTTCGCCTTCGGTTGCGGAGGGGATCGCCTCGATGGCGTTACGCAGCAGGTTGAGCAGCGCCTGTCCTAAAATGTCGGGATCGGTTTGAAGGTTGGGCCCCGCTTCGGGGATGGCGATCCGCACGGGCCGGGCGCCGGCGATCTGGCCCGCGTGCGCGGCCAGGCGCGCGGCGACATCGCTCCAGGCTACGGGGCGCGGCACGGGGTGCGGCGCGCGTCCGTAGGCGAGCAATCCGTTTACCAGCGCCTCCAGCCGCTCGGTTTCGGCGAGCGCAGGACGCAGGAGTTCGCGGGTGCGCGCGTCGCCGCTCTCCATGGCGAGTTGCGCGAAGCCCTTGATGGTGCCCAGCGGGTTGCGGATTTCGTGGGCAAGGACGGCAGACATTTTCCCGATGTGGGCCAAGTGCTCCATTTCCATCTGCTTGATGCGCAGGAGGGACGCGCGGCGCACGGCCCAGATGGCGAGGATGGAAAGGGCGATCAGAACCACGCCGCCGATGGAGGAAACGATCACGTTGTGGCGGGCGTGCTCGGTGAGGAAGTCGGCCGCGGCGGTGTTGAGGTCGATGCGCGCGATGCGAGGTTCGCCGGCCGAGTGGAAGGGGACGTAGGCACGGAAGATTTCGGCTCCGCGGGCGGCGAGCATTTCGGTGCGGAACAACTCGCGGCCGTCCCAAAGGGGCGCGAGGGCGGGGCGATCGCTGGGGCCGCCGCGGGAGATAATTTCCAGGCCCACCAGGAAGGGATCGTCGGCGCCGAGCGCATCGTAGACGGCTTCGGCGGACGCGGCGGGCGGAAGGTATTCCAGGCGCGCCGCCAGCATGGCCACGCGATGCCGCAGGTAGATGGTCCGCTGGGTTTCCACTTCATGGAGGGTACGCAGCGAACTGAGCAGCAGCACCACCGGCAGAGCGGCTACCACGAGCGGGAGCAACGCCCGCGACAGGATGCGGTTACCGGTTGGCACTGTTATAGATAGGGATTCACTTGCGCCGCCGGAGTGACAGGGCCACTCCGGCGGCGTCTGCGGTTCACTACCACGCGGGACGGCAATCGTCTTCACGCAGTGTGACGGTCTGTCCTCCGGCTAAGATCGAGAGCACAACGAGTTCGTCGGTACAGGTTTTGGCGTATTTCACAGTGGCGGCGTCGCCGGGCTTGAGTTCCAGGTCCGCGGCGGCGAGGATACGCTCCGGCCCGAGTTTGAGCACGAGCAGATCGCCGGCCGCGGTCTTCAGAGTGAGGGTGGGCATCTGGATGCCGGTCCCCATGGTCACCGAGACCACGGTCCCCGAAGCGGTGGCGATGGTGGAGGCGTCGCATCCGCCGCCGCCGGCCGCGGGCGCGGTGCGCGATTGATTTCCGGCACGCGCACCCGCCCCGCTCCACAGGGGGATCCCGGTGGAGTCGCGCAGGGCGAGTGACAGCTTATTGGTGGCGTTGGCGATCTCCAAGGCGTACAGGTAGCTATCGGAGGGCACGGTGGATGGGGCGGCGAGTACCGTGACGGAATCCCCTGCCTTCAGTTCAAAGCCCTTCTCCAGCAGGTACCACACGGGGGCGAGCTTGATCTGCATCCGGTTCACCGTGATGGAAGGGTATTCCATGCCGTATCCCAGGCTGACCGCGGTGACCGTCCCGGCGATGGTCTGCGCCTTGGGCAGGTCCAGGGCGGACGCGCCAGCCGCTTTGCCGCGGCCGTTGCCCGGTCCCTGCGCGGCGGCCATCCCGGCCAGAGCGGTGAGCAGAATTGCGATGGAGACCAGGCGCTTCATTTGCCACCACCGGACTGCGGGGCCGGATTCGGGTTGCCGCCGCGATATCCCATGCCGGCGCCGTTACCCGGACCTCTCTGTCCGCCGTTGCGCGGGCACTGGCCGTTCTGCGGGCACTGCCCGTTCTGGGGGCACTGCCCGTTGCGCGGGCACTGGCCGGCGCGCTGGCACTGGCCCTGGTTGGGGCAGTCGGGTCGGGGACAGGTCTGGGTCTGGGCGAAAGCGCCGATTCCGGTGAAAGCCCACAAGAGGGCGGTTGCGATCCAGGTTTTTCTGGTCATTTGCGTTTGGTACCTCCGCCTGGTCATCAGGCATCGCGCGAGCCAAACCTCACGGCACTGAAAATAGGGCGTTTAGGGACGCTGGGGTGGCCCGGACCGCGCAGGGTTTGCGGGCCGGGCAGGCTGCCGCGCGCAGATCCTGCGCATCGATGGCGTGAAGATGCTTATAGATGCAGGGCTTAGGCAATGGCAGGCGGAGTGCAGTGTCAACTGGTGACGAGGTGCCGTATGCGACTGATTCTCTTCACAATGGCGATGCTGACTCTCCCGCTGGCGGCACAACCCGGTCGCGGGTGGCGTGGCGGAGCCGGCGCCGGGGCCGGGGCGGGACAGGGCGAACCAGCGGTCGCGTTGCTGCCGGTGGTGGAGATCAGCGGGGTGGTGAGCAGCGTCCATATCGGGTTCGGACAAGGCATGCCGTACCTGGAGGTCAAGCACGGCGAAGAGATGAGCCGGGTATACCTGGGGGCGATGCACTACCTGATCGCGGAGAACTTCAATCCCAAGGCGGGGCAGCAGATCACGGCGAAAGGGTATCGCAGCGGGGATTCCCTCATCGGGATTCAGGTGACGCTGCCGGCGGAGAAGAAAACGCTGAAGTTACGGGATGAAAAAGGGTGGCCGCTGTGGCGGGGTCCGGGGTGGCGGCAAGGCCCGGCTGACACCAAAGGCGGCAATGGTGCATCCTGATAGATGTGATGCGAATCGTCCGTCCGCTGCTGATCGTGGCAGTCGTGGTAGTGATTTACCTGGCGTTCCGGGCGCCGAACCAGGAGCAGGTGCGCCCGCCGGAGCGCCGTCCGGCGCTAAGCACCTTCACACTGGCCGCTTTGGGCGGACCGCAATGGACGCTGGCGGACCAGCGGGGATCGGTGGTGCTGCTGAACTTCTGGGCGACGTGGTGCCCGCCGTGCAGGCGCGAGACGCCGGACCTGGTAGCGCTCGCCCGGACGTACGGTTCGCGTGGACTGCACATCGCCGGGATTTCGATGGACGACGATCCGGCGAGCGTGGTGCCCGCGTTCGTCGGTAAGTATCACGTGCCGTATCCGATGCTGCTGCCGGATGCCAGCTTCTCACTGGCGCGCTCGGTGGATTCGCTGCCGACCAGCATCCTGCTGGACAAGCAGGGACGGGTGGCGGCGATTTACCAGGGAGCGCGCAGCGCCGAAGAGTTCGCCCCCGCCATCGAACATCTTCTGGCGGAGAGCAACTGACAAGCGCTATTTCGACGGCGAACCGCTGAGGATCTGTGTAAGCGCGGTGCCGCGACCGGCCGGCCACGGCAGGCCGAGCAGGCGCGCAATGGTGGGAGCGACATCCACATTGGGCACGAGGCCCAACTTCGAGCCGGGGCGGATGCCGGCGCCCCAGGCGACGAGAATCTCCTGCATGTCGGGGTCGGAATTGAGGTAGCCGTGGGCGCCGGGCGTGGCGCCGGCGGGGACGTCGCTCACGGCATCGCCGCGAATGGCGCCGTCGAAGGCGTAACCGGGTTCGGCGGCGAGGACGAGATCGGCCATGCGTCCACCGGGGGTCCACTTGGGGTAACCGGCGGCGGCGAATTCCTCGGGCGGAATCACGCGGGCGATGCCGGGGACATCGCGGAACGCCTCGCGCAGGGCGGCGGCGGTGGCGGCGCGCTTGCTTTCGCGGGTGACGTAGACCATCGCGGTGCCGCCTTCGGAGATGGTCCAGGCATCGCAGTCGGCCGCGTCACGCAGGAGGCCTCTTTCGCGCAGGATGGCGTTGGGGTGAATCACGTGGCGGAAGCCGCGAAAGCCGTGATCGCTGACGACGAGCACCGCGGTGGAATCGCGCAGTCCGGCGCGGTCGATGGCGGCGAGCACCTGCGCCACGTTGCGGTCGGCAAGGATGAGGGCGGTATTGCCGGCGAGCGAATCCGGGCCGTAGGTGTGGTGGGTGCTGTCAGTAGTGAGGGTGTGGAGCAGGAGCAGGTTGGGCTTGTGCTTTTCGAGGATGTGGGCGGCGGCGCGCACCCAGGCGTCATCGTGCACGTTGATCGGGGAGTGGCCCCAGTTGCGGATTTCATCTTCGGAGACGACGCCATCGGCGATCATTTCACGCACCTCGGGCTGATCGGGCTTGGGCTGTTCGGGGAACGACCAGGTGACGGTGCTGGTGGGGTAGATGGCTACCCAATCGATTTCGGCGGTAGTCATGCCGGCGGCGCGCGCGGCGTCATACACGGTGGGGGCGAGGACGAGTTCCTTTTTGTCCACCCAGGGTTCGATTTTGGGGGCCTTCCCTTCCCCGGTGCGCACCACCAGGCCGTTATAAAGGACGCCGTGGCGGTCCGGCGCGACGCCGGTGACCATGGCGGTGTGGTTGGGCCAGGTGACGGTGGGGTTCACCGGGGTCATGCCGTCGGCGATGGCGCCTTCGCGGGCCATGCGATGGAGGGTGGTGAAGGGCAGTGCGGGATCGCGCAGGATGCGGGCGGGGAAGCCGTCGATGGAGATGACCACGACGTGCCGCACCTGTGCGGGCGCGGCGGTTACGGCGAGGAACGCCGTTAATAAGGTGACCGGAAACAGGGTTCGCATGGGGTTCGATTTCAGTATAGGTGGTTGACAGGCGGACCCTGGATCCGTAACACTTTGTGGTCGCAGGGGAGGTCTCATGATGTACCGCTTCGCCCGTTTTGGCTGCGCCGCGATGGCGCTGGCCCTGTGGATCGCGCCCGCGCCGGTATCCGCGCAGGGAGCACGGAAGGGAAAACCGGCAGCGGCGGCGTCCGCGCAGCCGGCAGTCCAGAAGCCCGATGAAGAATACACGGGGCTGATCAAGGAGTACTTACAGGATCCGCGGATCACCACCGAGTATGTGGACCATATGCCGGCGTCGGACACGGTGCCTTCGCCGCTCAAGTTCCTGGGACGCATCCCGGGTAAGCCGGGCGAACTGACTTACGCCAAAGACATCTACCGCTACTACGAGGCGCTGGCCAAGGCGTCGCCGCGGGCGAAGTTCTGGAAGATCGGGCAGACCGAGGAAGGGCGCGACCAGGTGATCCTGGCGATCTCCAGCGAAGCCACCATCAAGGACCTGGACAAGTACAAGGACATCGTCGCCAGGCTGGGCGATCCGCGCAAGATCACGGACGCGGAAGCGCGCGAACTGATCAAGACGGGCAAGCCGATCTATTGGGCGGCGAGCGGCATCCACTCGCCGGAGACGGGCGGTCCGGAGATGCTGATCGAACTGGCCTACCGGCTGATCGTGGAAGAGACGCCGTTCATCCAGAACATCCGCAACAACTCGATCGTGCTGATCACGCCGGTGATCGAAGTGGACGGGCGCGAGCGCGAGGTGGACACCTATTACTACAACAAGCGCACGGGACAGCGGCTGCCGCTGATGTACTGGGGCAAGTATGTGCAGCACGACAACAACCGCGACGGCATGGGGCAGTACCTGAAGATCACGAAGAACTTCACGCAGGCGGTACTGGACTGGCATCCCACGGTGCTGCACGACCTGCACGAGGCGCAGAGCTACCTCTATGTTTCGACGGGCACGGGACCGTACAACCCGTCGCTGGACCCGATCGCGAGCCAGGAGTGGTGGCTGCTGGCGCAGACCGAAATCATGGAGATGACCAAGCGCAGCGTGCCGGGTGTATTCACCTACGGCTTCTACGACGGCTGGGTGCCGAACTACCTGTTCTGGATCGCGCTCACGCATAACTCCTTCGGGCGTTTCTACGAAGTGCAGAGCTACGGTCCGGACGTGAATCTGAACCTGACGCTGGGCGCGACGCAGACCAGCCGCGAGTGGTACCGGCAGAATCCGCCGCTGCCTTCGATCGCGTGGGGACCGCGCAACAACACCAACATACAGGAATCGGCGCTGTTGATCGCGATGAATAAAGTGGCGCAGGATCACGAGCTGTATCTGGAGAATTACTGGCTGAAGAACAAGCGGGCGATCGAGAAGGGGAAGAACGGTCCGCT
>JAFDVU010000169.1 GCA_018268835.1 Acidobacteriota bacterium
ACACCGGCGATTGCACTCGCCCACGCTCGTGGCTCGGATCCGAGCTGCGACCGTCAGGGAGCGGTTCCCCTTGCCGCCCCCGCGCGGCGCGCCCCACGGTACACTCGAATTTCGCCATGGACTCCCGCTCCTACGCCATTATCGGCGGCGGCATCGTCGGACTGGCCACCGCGTACCGGCTCGGCGAGCGCTTCCCGGACGCGCGCATCACGCTGCTCGAAAAGGAGGACGGCGTGGGCCGCCATCAGACCGGCCACAATTCCGGCGTGCTGCACTGCGGCCTCTACTACAAGCCGGGGAGTACGAAGGCGCGGCTCGCGGTCAGCGGCATCCGGCAGATGGTCGCGTTCTGCCGGGAGAACTCGATCCCGCACGATGTGTGCGGCAAGCTGGTGGTGGCCGCGGACGAGAGCGAAGTCGCGCGGCTGCGCGACCTGCTGGAGCGCGGCACCGCGAACGGACTCGAAGGCCTGCGCTGGCTGGGCGCCGAAGAGATGCGCGAGATCGAGCCGCACGTGGGCGGGGTGGCGGCCCTGCGGGTGCCGCAGGAAGGCATTGTGGATTACCCGCGGGTCTGCGAAGTCCTCGCCGAAAAGCTGATGGCGCGCGGCACGCAGGTGGTTACGGGGGCGCGGGCCGGACGCATGGAGCGGGAAGGTTCGGGCTGGCGCATCCACACGACGCGCGGCGAGTTTACGGCGGACTTCCTGATCAATTGCGCCGGGCTGCACTGCGACCGGGTGGCCGAACGCGCGGGCGAGCCGCGGCAGACCCGCATCGTGCCCTTCCGCGGCGAATACTACAAGATCCGCCCCGAGCGCCAGCAACTGGTGCGGCACCTGATCTACCCGGTGCCGGACCCGGCATTTCCGTTCCTCGGGGTGCACTTCACGCGCCTGATTCACGGGGGCATCGAGGCCGGGCCGAACGCCGTACTCGCCTTTGCCCGGGAAGGCTACCGCAAGAGCGACCTGAACGCCGCGGATCTCTTCGACGCGCTCACGTACGGCGGCCTGTGGCGCTTCCTGAGGCGGTACCCTTCGATGGCGTGGTTCGAACTGCGCCGCTCTTTCAGCCGCGAACTCTTCTGCCGCTCGCTCAAGCGGCTGGTGCCGGAGATCCGCCCGGAGGATCTGGCGACGGGCGGCAGCGGCGTGCGCGCGCAGGTGATCTCGCCCGAAGGCGAGATCGTGCAGGATTTTCAGCTCATCGCACGCCCCAACGCGCTGCACGTGCTCAACGCACCCAGCCCGGCGGCCACCGCATCGCTGGCCATCGGAGGGGAGATCGCCTCCATGATCCCGGCGTGAAGATCGCGGTCCAGTGCCACTCCGGCTACAAGAGCGATGAGCGGCCGTTGCGCTTCCGTATTGGCGAGAAGTGGATTCTGGTGGAGGAGGTCACCGACCGCTGGTACGATCCCTGCGCGGCGTACTTCAAGGTCCGCGGGGATGACGGCGACGATTATATCCTGCGGCACGACGAGCGGCGCGACGAATGGACTCTCGCTTCGTACCGCCGGGCGCTGTGAGCCGTGGTTCTCACTGGAACAGCGAAAGATCGATGGCGGCGCCCATGGCCTTGTAGCCGGCATCGCCGGGATGGAGATGGTCGCCGCCGTCATACGCCGGGAGCATCGCGTCGGGATTGTTGGGGTCGCGCACGGCCTTGTCGAAATCGACCACGCCGTCGAACGCCTTTGACGTGCGGATCCACTCGTTGATCCGCTTGCGGATCGCGTCCTTCGCGGGCGTGTAGTAGCCCGGAAAGGCGGTGCCCGCGAACGGCGTCAGGGTCGCGCCGAAGATTTTCAGACCGCGCTCGTGGGCGCGTTCGATCATCTGTTTCATGCCGACGATCAGATCCTCTTCGGAGGGCATGTCCGCGGACGGCGCGGACGTTCCGGCGTGTCCCAGATCGTTGATGCCTTCGAGCACGATCACGTACTTGACGCCCGGCTGCGCGAGCACATCGCGATCGAAGCGGGCCAGGGCGTTCATGCCGAAGCGGATGTTGTCCGCCGGATCGCGCAGCACGCGATTTCCGCCGATCCCGGCGTTGAGCACGCCGACTTCGCTGCCTCCGCGCGCGCGCAGGCGTTCGGCGAGGAAGTCCGGCCAGCGGTGGTTGGCGTCGGCGGTGGAGCGGGCGCCGTCCGTGATGGAGTCACCGAAGGCGACCACCGCGGACGCGCTCTGCCGGGCGAGCACGTCCACGCCGGTGAGAAAGGCCCACGATCCGAAGGTCTGCGGATCGGCGATGGATTCGGCCGCCGTCTGGTCGCCCTTGCCGATGTAGGAGGTCTGTTGCGCCCCATAATGGATGCCGGCGCCCTCGACAGCCTTGGGCAGGTAGATGCTGATGGCGAGATCGCCGCCCGCGGGGACGGCGAGCTTCACCGGGTCGCTGAGCGCCGGCGCGTTGGTCGAGAGCGTGACGGTGGGCCGGCCGCCGAAGGTCAGCACGCGATCCGTGCCGGGCACGATGCCGGAATCCTTGGCGCGCACCGCGATGTGGGCGCCGCCGATCGCCACCATCTCTCCGCCGTAGGCGTTGGACAGGCGCACGCGCACGGTATCGCCGCCGATGCTGGTGTGGACGATCTCGCGCAGGGTCTGTTTTTCGAAGATCAGCCTGGACGAATACATCTGGGCGGCGCTGGCCAGTTGCGGCGCGGGGCTGGTAGCCCAGGTACCGACCCAATGGGTCTGGGCGGCGGCGAGCGCGGCGGATGCGAACAGGAGGAGGAGGGTTTTTCGTGCGGTCATGGGAATCACCTCGTCTATCGTATCGCGCACTGCGTTACTGCGCGCCGGGAACGATCCGGCCGTAGTCGTAAGGCGATTGGGGGGAGCCAGCGCCATTACCGTGAACAGCATCGCCACCCGCACGGTGACCAGTGTGCCAGATCGGCCGTAGAGGCGCAAGGAAGCGGGGTTGAGGCGGAGACCCGAATCAGAACTGATAACGGTATCTCACGGCGAGGCTGAATCCGGTGCCGTCCACGCCCCAGCTTACGCCGCGGTAACTCTTGTCGAAAATGTTTCCGCAGTCGGCGTACACGCTGGAGCGCTCGGAGAGTTGGTATCCGGAGCGCACGCCATGAATGGCGTAACCGGGGATCGCAAGGAACATGGGCGCGGAGGACGCGGATCCCAGCACGCGATTCTGCACCTGGGCCAGGGTCTCACCGGTCGGCAGGAGCACGCCGCCGGCGGAGAGGCCGCGCACGCGGGCGCCGTTGTTGAAGAAATTAGCGATATTGGAGCGCGACCGCGTGGCCCCGGTGCGCCGGTCGGAGAGCGCGAGGGAGGAGAGCCTGTCCTGGCGGCCGGCGAGCGTGGAATAGACCTCGACCCAATACCTCCTGGCAGGCTGCGCCCAGCGCACGCGCAGGTTGCCGGTGAGCGGGGGAATGCCGCCTTCGATGTCCGGCGCCAGTCCGCTGCGAGCGTCTTCGGCATAGATCCAGGCGAGGTTTCCTGCGAATGAAATGGCGCGCGCCAGCTTCACTTCGAGTTGGTGTTCCAGGCCATAGATATGCGCGCCGCCCAGATTGGAGCGGACCAGCACCGGGCTGGTCGCCGCGGGCACGAATACCCCGCCGCCGGCCAACTGCCGAGTGATGATCTGATCGCCCAGCGGCTGTCCCACGGCGCCCTGGGGAAGGATGAGCGTTTGGGAGACGATGGTGTCGTTCAGGCTCATCCTGAACCCTCCGGCCTCGATCCGCACACGCGAGTTGCGGATGGCGAAGCCGGCGTCGAAGTTATCGCTGGTCTCGGGGCGTACGGGCGCGACCGGGCGGCCGGAGGAGACCGCGAGGTCATCGGCACGGTCGCCGACGAACGCGCCGCGTCCGGCTAAATCGGCGTAGGAGGTTTCGAACAGCCCGTTCCCCTGAATGCCCACGGTGCCCAGGTCGGTAATGCCGGGCGCCCGAAAACCGCGGCTGTAATTGAAGTAGAGGCGCAAAGGTTCCGCGAAGCGGAAGGTGGCGCCCAGCCTGCCGGTCACGGCGTTGGCCGCCAGGCTGTCGTTCGGCCACAGGGGCAGGCCGTTCACGATCGGGCTGTAGGATGCGCGCGAGTGGTACGACGCGCCGCCGAAACGCACAGCGCCGGTGAGCCGCAGACGGCCCGAGCGGAACGGATCCCAAACGTCCTGCAGGTAGATGCCGTAGAGCAGGTACCGCGCCCCGTCCGGGACCCTCGGCCGGCTGAAGACGGTAGATCCGTTGGATGGGTTGAACGTGAAAGCCGGGGCCCGTTCGCGCTCCGCGTACCCGTCGCCGCCGATAAGAAGATCGTTGCGGCCGAATCGTCTGGCGAGGTAGATGCTGGTTCCCCAGGCACGCGTGCGCTCGTACTGGTGGGAGATACCGCCGAGCGGGTTGCCGTTGCCTCCCTGGTTGACGCGTTCTTCGCGCTGCGCGTTGTAGGAGAGCGTCGCGGTGAACCGGTCGAACCAGGTGGCGCCGAATTGCGAGTAGCGCAGATAACCGAAATCGAGCATCAGGTTGCGGAGGTCCGCGATGAGATTGCCGTCTCCGCCCAGCAATTGGTCGTAGCGTTGCGCGCCATCCTGCTGATTGCGGTCGTAATGCGCCACGAGTTGGGCACTCGGCGTCACGGCGTACTGAACGTGGAGCATGCCACCGTACTGGGTGAAGGCGGTATCGGGGAGCCGATCGCCGAATATGGTGGAAGGCAGGCCGAGGAAACGGGTAACCGCCGCGTGACTATCGATCCCGCCGCCCGTCCGGAGTGTATTGACGCGCCGCTCCGAGAGATTGAGCACGGCCCCGGCGCGGGGCGCGCCGTAGGAGAACAGCAGGTTGCCGCCGAACGCGTGGGCGGCGCTGAAATACGCCGGCGAGAACTCGCCGTGAACGCCTTGAGGGGAGCCCAGACCGGCGGCGCGGGAAAGAAAGTGCACGGTTCCGCCGAGGGAATCGGAACCATACTGGGCGCTGTTGGGGCCGCGCAACACCTCGACCGAATCCAGGCTGGTGGCGTCGTTCAGATTCCAGAAGGTGCTGACACCGCCGCGTTGCGCCGAGGTTGTGTAGCGGACGCCATCGCGATACACCGCGACGTTCTTGCCGAGCAGGCCGCGCACCGCCACGCCGCCCATGGCCGGGGCGGTTCGCTGCACATCCACGCCCGCCTCTTCGCCGAAGAGATCCACGTTGACCATGCGAAGACGCTGGTCGATATTGCCCTGCGCGATGACGTTGGTCCGTTGAGGCACGTCGAGCGCTTCGGCGACGCGGCTGGTCTCGGCCGTGACGGTTACTTCGGAGCCTACCGGCTGGATGGTGAGGCGGACCAGCACGTCGGCCGGCTTGCCGCGTTCGACCAGGACCGAGTGGTTGCCGGGCGAAAAACCCGAGCGCGTGACGACCAGGGAGAACGTGCCGGGCCGCGGCATCTCAAACCGGAATGCGCCATCCGGTCCGCTTGGGGCGGATTTCAGGGCGCTCCGATCGGCGCCGCGCACCACGACGAGGGCGCCGGCAACCGCGGCACCGCTCTCATCCGTGACGCGCCCCGACAGGAGTGCGTCCTGGGCCGAGAGCAGGGCCGGCAGCAGGAACAGGGGGATCGGTAGTTTCATACTTGAACGTCCGCTTTCGGGCAAGACTCATTGTAAACACCCGGCAGAGGCAGGCCAAGTGTCACGCGAAGGTGAATCCGCGCGACGATATAATCTTTATCAATGCCCCAGATCCGCCATTCCGTGTGCTCGCTGGATTGTCCGGACACGTGTTCGGTGCTGGTGACGGTGGAAGACGGCCGCGCGACCAGGCTGCGCGGCAATCCGGATCATCCGGTCACGCGCGGGTTCCTCTGCGGCAAGGTGGCTCAATACCTGGAACGCGAATACCATCCCGAGCGGCTGCTCTATCCGCTGCGCCGAACCGGGTCGAAGGGCGCGGGGAGATTTGAGCGCATCTCCTGGGACGAAGCTCTCGACACGATCGCCGCGCGACTGCAGGCGGTAGCGCGCGAGTTCGGTCCCGAGGCCATTCTCCCTTACAGTTACGCCGGCAACATGGGGATCCTCAACAACGCCGGCATGGATCGCCGCTTCTTCCACCGGCTGGGGGCGTCGCGGCTGGACCGCACGATTTGTTCTTCCGCCGGCGGCGCCGGGCTGATGCAGGCGCTGGGCTTCCGCTACGGCACGGAGCCGGAACAGTTCCGCCACGCGCGGCTGATCCTGGCCTGGGGCGCGAACATTCTCGGCACCAACGTACACCTGTGGCCGTTCGTGATGGAAGCGCGGCGCAACGGCGCGCGGCTGTACACGATCGACCCGAACCGCAATCGGACCGGCGCGGCCAGCGACCGCCACTACTTCATCAACCCGGGCAGCGACATGGCGCTGGCGCTGGGGATGATGCACGTGATCGTTGGGGAGAACCTGTACGATGCCGGCTACGTGGCGCGGTACACGGATGGCTTCGACCGGCTCGGCGAGCGGCTGAAGCAGTGGACACCGGCGCGCGCCGCCGAACTGACCGGCATCGCGGCGGAGGAGATCGCCGCCCTGGCGCGCGAATACGCGACCACACGTCCGGCGGCCATACGGTTGAACTACGGGGTGCAGCGCAGCGAGCGGGGGGCGACCGCGGTGCGCACGATCGCGCTGTTGCCCGCGCTGACGGGATCGTGGAAGGAGATTGGCGGCGGGCTACAGCTTTCCACGTCGCAGGCGCACCAATTGAACCGCGCCGGGCTGGAACGCGCCGATTTGCAGCACGCCGCGCTGGGCCGCGAGGCGCGCCTGATCAACATGAGCCGGCTGGGGCGCGCCCTGACCGAGACGGACGACCCGCCGGTGAAGGCGATCGTGGTCTACAACTCGAACCCGGCGGCCATCGCGCCCGACCAGACGCGCGTGCAGCGCGGGCTTTCGCGCGACGATCTGTTCACGGTGGTGCTCGATCAGTTCGCCACGGATACGGCCGATTACGCCGATATCCTGCTGCCGGTGACCACGTTTCTGGAGAATACGGACCTCTACACGGCTTACGGCCACTACCACCTGCAGATGGCGCGACCGGCGGTGCCGGCGCCCGGCGAGTGCAAGAGCAACGTCGAAATCTTCCGCCTGCTGGCGCATCGCATGGGCTTCACGGACGCGTGCTTCGACGAGAGCGAGGACGATATGATCCGCACGCTGCTGGCCGGCGGGCACCCGTTCCTCGAAGGCATCACGCTGGAACGGCTGGAGCGGGAGCACTCCGTGCGGCTCAACGTTTCGGCCGCGGAGGAGCCCTACCTGCCCTTCGCCGAGGGCGGCTTCGGCACGGCGGACGGCAAGTGCCGGCTGGATTTTCCCGAGCTGGATTTCGTGCCGCCGGTGGAATCGCGGCACGGCGATGCGCAGCTGCGGGAGCGGTTCCCGTTGGAGCTGATTTCGCCCAAGAACGATAACAGCATGAACTCCACGTTCGGGCACCGCGACGCGCTGGATGCGGAGACCTCGACCCTGCACATCGCCCGGGAGGACGCCGCGCCGCGCGGGATCGCGAGCGGCGACCAGGTGCGAGTGTTCAACGACCGGGGCAGCGTGCTGTTGCGCGCGGCGGTGGATGAACGGGTGCGCGCCGGCGTGGTGGCGGCTCCCAGTTCGCGCTGGGCGCGGCGCGCGGGGGACCGGCGCAACATCAACGCGGTGACCAGCGACCGCCTCACCGATTTCGGCGGCGGCGCTACATTCTATAGTTGTCTGGTTCAAGTGGAGAGAAGCGGAGACTGATGACTGACACCTCTTTTACCCGGCGGCGCGCCCTGGCAGGGTTGTGTTGCCTCGTGATTTTCGCGGCGCCCGCCTGCAAGCGGCGGAAAGTACGCAGCGCGGCCACCGACGAAGAGACGCCGCGGATGGCCAGCGCGATCAGCGTGGCCGATCCGAAGGCCGAGCCACAACTCGTCACCGGGTTCTACGGCGTGGAGAGCGGCGCGTGGCGCTGGACCGGGAAACAGTTCACGGTGAGCCTGCGCCCGCCGCTGGGCGCCGCCACCAAGGGCGCGAAGCTCAGCGTCAAGGTCACGGTGCCGCAGGTGGTGATCGACAAAAACAAAAACGTGACGCTTTCGGCCACCGTGGGCAACGCGGCGCTGGCGCCGGAAACCTACACCACGCCGGGCGACTACGTGTACGTGCGCGACGTGCCGCCAAGCGCGCTCGCCGGGGATTCCGTGCGGGTGGATTTTTCGCTGGATAAGGCCATGGCGCCCTCCGGCGGCGATATCCGCGAGTTGGGCATCATCGTCTTTTCGATCGGCCTCGAAGGGAAATAGGCGTGGCCACTGCCTCACGCTCACCGCTCGGGCGGGAGCCGCGAGCGCCGGTGAGCGGCGGCTACGCATGGTACGCCCTTCCCTGCCTGCTCTGCCTGGCGCTGCACTGGAACGGCCTCACCGCCTGGTTTCGGGCGGACGATTTCGCCTGGCTGGGCACGGGCATCGACGTCAACAACTTCCACGATCTGCTGAGCGCGCTGTTCGCGCCGCAGGCGCAGGGCACGATCCGGCCGCTGAGCGAGCGCGCGTTCTTCATGGCCGGCTTCGGACTGTTCGGACTGGATGCGCTGCCGTTCAAGATGGTGGTGTTCGCGACCGAGTTTGCCGCGCTCGTGCTGGCGGCTTCGATCGGCGCGCGTCTCACGGGCAGCCGGGCGGCGGGCGTGTGCGCGGCGTGTTTCTGGGTGATGAACGGCTCCACGGTGTTGCCGCTGGGGTGGACCTGCGTGTACAACCAGGTGCTGTGCAGCTTCCTGCTGCTGCTGGCCTTCCATTTCCTGCTGCGCTTTGACGAGACGGGCAGGCGACGCTACGAGGTCGGCCAGTGGATCGCATTCCTGCTGGGACTCGGCGCGCTGGAACTCGCGGTGGTCTACCCGGCGATCGCCGCCGCGTGGGCGCTGCTGACGGCGCGGCGCCATTTCCGCCGCACGCTGCCATTGTTCGCGGTATCGCTGGCTTACACGGCGCTGCACAACGCGGTAGCCCCGGTGGGCCGCGCCGGCGACTACGGGATGCACTTCACCGGGTCCATGCTGCGCACGCTGGGCATCTACTGGACCTGGTCGGTGGGTCCCACGTTTCTCTATACGCCGTTTGTGCTGCCGGCGTGGCTGCTGCCGGCGGGCGTGGCGGCGGTGACGCTGGGGCTGGCGGCCTTCGCCGCGGCCCGCCTGCGCGAGGGCGCGCGGTTGCCGCTGTTCTTCCTGGCCTGGTACGCGATCGCGATCGCGCCCGTGCTTCCCTTGCGCGACCACATGACCGAATACTACGTGTTCCTGCCGGTGATCGGGCTGGCCTGGCTGGGCGGATGGGCGGCGGCCGAAGCCTGGCGGACCGGGGGCGCGCGCCGCATCGCCGCCGCACTGCTGGTGGTGATTTACGCCGGGATGGCGCTGCCCGAAGTCTTCGCCTCGGGCGCCTGGAACCGCGAAATCACTCTGCGGGTGCGCGCGCTGGTGGAAGGCGTGGCCGGGGCCCACGAACGGTATCCGGGGAAATCCATCCTGCTCGCCGGGGTGGATTCCACGCTGTTTTGGAACGGCGTCCTGGACCGGCCGTTCCGCCTCTTCGGCCTCGACGATCTGTATCTTGCCCCAGGGAGCGAAGGGCGGATCGACGCCCACCCCGACCTGGGCGACATCAGCCGGTACATCCTGCCTGCCGGGGTGGTGGAAGACGCGCTCAAACGCGACAAACTGGTGGTCTACGACGCGTCGGGCGCGCGGTTGCGCAACATCACGGCCGAGTTCGCCGCGCTGCCGCGATCGACTTCGCTGCCGCGCCGCATCGACGCGGCAAGTCCGCTGACCTCGTACCTGCTCGGTCCCGAATGGTACCCGAGCGACGGCGATCATCGCTGGATGCCGAAGCGCGCGACGCTGCGGATCGCCGGGCCGGCCGCGGCGGGGGCGAGCCTGTACCTGCGGGGGCAATGCCCGGAGGAGTTGCTGCGTGCGGGACCGCTGGCGGTGACCGTGTGGATCGACGGAGAGGCGTTACCGCCGCAGAGCATCCGGCCGGGGCGGGGCGACTTCGAACTCAGCTATCCGCTGCCGGGGAGCGCCGCGGGCAAGGCGCAACTCAGCCTCACGGTCGAGGCCGCGCGCAGTTTTCGGCCGGCCAGCGACCCGCGGGATCTTGCATTGGTATTCGGGTGGTTCGAGGTCCGCTGACGGCGTGGGGGTGTACCAATTGGGGCGGGCCGTGGGGCGTTACCTGACGAATCGGTACACTTCGTAGACCGGCCGGCCGTTGCTGTCCGGAATCACGGCTTCCACCTGGCGGCTGTAGCCCGCGTCCCGGGCATATTTGACCAGACGGTCGTTCACGCCGGAAAAGAATTCGAAATCCTTGGTGTGATTGATGAAAATGTGATCGGGCCGGCCGATCATCTGTGCCAGAAATTCCCGGTCGGCATCGTTCAATTCGGGCTTGGAGATCGGGTCGGTGCCCACGCGGAGGGGCAGGGTGCCGTGGTTGAGCATGCGCAGGTTGTCCATAATGCCCCAGTCCACGCTGAATACGTTGCTCGCCCGGGCGGTCTTCATGTAGGTGGAGAGGCGGAAGATGGCGTCGGTCCAGTTGATGGCGCCGCCGTTGCGCCGCATGCGGACGTAGTATTCGTTGGTCACCAGGAGTCCGGCGGCCATCAGGACGGTCAGCACGGCGGCGAGCACGGGGACGCCGGCGCGTTTCAGGCGGCGGGACGCGGCGGCGAAGGAGATGGCGACGACCATTTCCGGCAGCGGCCAGAGCAGGATGGCGTGATGCACGCTGCCGCCGGCGTTGGCGGTAATCGCCATTTGCGCCCAGGCGATGGCCATGGCGAGCAAGGCCCACAGGATGGCTCTAGCGGCGTCGCCCCGCGCCAGCGGAGCCAGCAGGAGGGCGAGGAGGAAAGCGTAGAGCATCAAATTGTGGCGCGGGTAGCCGGCAAGTGCCGAAATACGGGCAGATGCCATGGTCAGGGCCGACCGCGGTTCGTGCGGATTTGGGGTCTGCCAGTCCTCATCCACGAGCCAGCCGAAGAGCGCGTGGCCGTCGGCGGTGGCCGCGAGCAGGCGCGCCTTACCGGGAATGTCGCTGGTGTCCCAGGAAGCGTTCCCGCGGAAAGTGGCGAAGTGGTTGTTCACGTTATAAATGACCAGCGGCAACGCGCCCACGAGGAAACAGATGACCGAAATTGCCACCCGGCGCAAGGTGAAGGCGGCAAAGAACCGCCGGTTGAGGATGACGACGGTGGCAACTCCCATTCCGCCTAACAGCCACACCGCCAGGGCCTTGTCCCAGGCGGAAAGACCCAGCAAGGCCCATCCCCAGCCCAGGCGGCGGTGGCTTCCGGTCTGATAGAAGCCGGCCAGCAGCAGAATGCCGCCAAGGGTGAAGAGGTGCTGCAGCGCGACCGGCCCCCAATCGAAGCAGATGGTGAGCAGGTACAGCGAATCGGTGGCCAGCAGGGCGCTGCCGACGATGGCCGCGCGGCGGCCGGCCAAGCGTTCGAGAAACCGGTAGAATAGCCAGATCGTGGCCACGCCGGCGAGCAGCATGGGGAGCCGGACGGTCCAGACGCCGGTGTCGAAGACGCGGAACAAGGGCCTGTAGATCCAAGATTTTACGGTGCCCAGGTAACTCATGAGCATGAGCGGAAAGCGGGAGTGACCGAGGCGGATGGAATAGGTGACGGCCTTGGGTTCGAAGAGGGCGTCGGCGAAGATGGCTTCGTCGTTCTGCAGGCCCAGGTGCGGCAGGAAAACCACGCCGGAACCGAAGAACAACAGGCAGGCGGCCAGGGCGGGGAGACGGTATTTGAGAATTGCGGCTAACCTGTTCACTTAATATTTGCGCGTTTGCTAAAGAGAAATGGTAGCACTTGGCCGATATAGGGTAACGTATGGGACGGTTACGGGCCGGGATCAAGGGCGCGACGGGGATGCCTGTAGTTTGGCAACGCGATTGCTAGGGTTTTAGGGACATGCGGAAGCAGGCAGACGCAAATCGGGCGGAATGGCTCCCAAGAGTGACTGGCGAGTCTGAAACCTTTGGCCTGAAATTCCGTCTATACGTTTGCAGCAGAAAAAGCCACAAGAGGCAGAAATAAAAGAAAAAAACTCCCGCTGAAAAGGAGAATCGAACATGACACAGACCGAACTCAACAAATACAAAGCGGTGCTGGAAGCCAAGCAGGCAGAGCTGGCCATCGGGCTACGCAACCGCGAAGACATCGCCATCGAAAAGACCCCGGATGCCATCGACGAAGTGCAACTGGCCGGCGAGCGCGAGTTGGCGATTCGCAATCTGGACCGCGAAAGCAGCCTGCTGCGCAACATTCGCGGGGCCTTGGCGCGCATCGCCGACGGCAGCTACGGGGTTTGCATGCACTGCGACGAGGACATCAAGCCAAAGCGGTTGGATGCCGTGCCGTGGACGAAGTACTGCATCACGTGCCAGGAAGCGGCCGACCGCCACGAGTTCGAGTCCGACGCGCCCGACGCGGTGGACGACATGCTGGTAGCGGCGTAAACTTCGCAGCAATTTCCGGGCGCGGGAGCAATCTCGCGCCCGAAGTGTTTTCACCCAGGCTGGGACGGGATGCGTGGTGCTTTTTGTCCCGCAAGTGGGGCACTTCACCCTATCCACGCACCCAATCGGGTCCCTTCCTCCGGATCTTCCGCTCCGCAATGCTCCTCTGGGGCATATTCCCGCCACCACCGCGGTATGCTGACGGCATGGAGTTCTACCGCCGTGCCGCCGGATCTCCGGCCCGACTCGGGGTCTTCCCTGGCACGTTCAACCCGATCACGGTGGCTCACGTCGCGCTTGCGCGGACGGCGCTGGACACGCTTCACGAGGTGGTCTTCGTACTGCCGCGGCGGTTTCCGCACAAAGACTATCGGGACACCAGCCTGGAACAGCGGGTGGAACTCCTGGGGACGGCATTGGCCGCCGAACCCCGCTTTTCGATTGCAGCGGCCGAGGGCGGGCTGTTCATCGAGATCGCGCGCGAGTGCCGCGCG
This sequence comes from Acidobacteriota bacterium, assembly GCA_018268835.1. Taxonomy (GTDB): domain Bacteria; phylum Acidobacteriota; class Terriglobia; order Bryobacterales; family Bryobacteraceae; genus Solibacter. Next base: position 13,055 of record JAFDVU010000169.1, read on the forward strand.
GTTTATGGCGACCATGTGCGGCTGAGTTTCCTGTGCGGGCGCGACGCCGCCGAACGGATCGCCAACTGGGATTATGGCCGTCCGGAGGCGTGGCAGGACATGCTGCGCGAGTTCGAACTGCTGGTGGCTCCGCGCGGCGGCGAGTACTGCCCGGACCCCGCGCACTCGGGCGCGGTGCGGGGGATGCCGCTCGAACCGGGCTGCGAAGGGGTATCCTCCAGTGAGGTCCGCCGCCGCATCCGCACCGGGGAGGCATGGGAACACCTGGTCCCCACGCAAATTCAGGACGCGGTGCGCAAATTGTACACGGGCGAAGCTATTGACTGATATTGACGATCGGCAGGACGACGATGTTGCTTACATACACGTCCTGGGCGATGGTCAACTGCGAAATCGGATCCGTGGGCAGATCCGGATTGAGGTGCAGGATCACCTTGTAAAGACCGACCTGTCCGGGGACAAGGGTAGCCGAAAACACGTCCGCAGTCTTGCCGGCCGCGATGGCATTCATTGCGCTCGCCGGTGAGGTCACGGGGCCATCCACGGGCCATGCGACGCCGGTTTGCAGGAGGCTCTTGTTGGTATCGCTCAACACGGGCAATCCGACGCCGGTGGCATAGACTACGACGATTTCGCCGGGGACCGCCGGGTTGTCCTGGGTGACGGGAGCGCCCTCGACATTGGCGCAGCACAGCGAGGTGCCGATGGCGGTCATGATGACGGTGGCGCTGGAATTGGCGCTGGCGCCGTACAAGATGCCGTTGCCTTCCGGACCCTGCACGCGCGCGCGGAGCAGGATGCGGTCGAACACGCCGGAGGGTTCGGCGGTCACCTGCGGATCCTGGTTGATGAGGGCGATGAGGGCGTCGCGGATCGAATCCAGTGTGTCGCCGCTCTGCACGGTGTAGGTGTAGGTGCGGTCGGCGACGGTGACGGTCGCGGTATCGTTGGCGGTGGCGGTTCCGTCCACCGAGACGATTCCGGTGGCGGTGCTGGAGCCGTGGTAGACCAAGCCGACCGAAGGCGCCGTATTGGGCTGCGCGTAAATTCCGGGGTTCGCGGGCACGATCGACACCGCTACCGGCGTGCTCACTTTCACGGTGCCGTCCTGCGCCACGCTGCGCACGTAGGCGTTGATGCTGGTGGTATCGGCGACCTCCCAGGGAATCTGCGCCGTGACCTTGGTAGGCGACGCCAGCAGCATCGGCGCGGGAATGCCGTTGAAGTACACCTGGGTGTTGCCGAGCGAGACCGGCAACGGGCTCTGGTTGGGATCAGCCGACGCGGTGGTGAACGTCAGGTCCGTGCCCAGGATCGACACGATCGAGCCGGGCGCGATCTGCGCCGCATCGCCGCCGCCGGACAGCGTGGTCCCGCTGAGCGTGCCGGTGATCTGAGCCGCGTTCGAACTGCTGGCCGCAGTCACCGAGATGTGAATGGTGACGCTGTTGCCGTCGGTGCCGGAGACGCGGGAGGTCAATAGAATCAGCGACGCGGTGGGGTTGGGCGTGGCGTAGACATCGTGATCCCCGGCGCCGCTGTTGGCGGCGTTCACTTGCGCGGCCAGACCGTTGATCACGGAGGTCAGCGTGTCGCTGGAGGCCACCGTGTACTTGTAGTCCACTCCGCCGGTGGTGGTCGAAACTCCGCTGCTGTCGGTGGTGGTGGTGCCGCCGATGTTCAAATCGAGCACGTCGCCGGCCTGAATCGTGCCGCCCAGGGTCAAGGTGCCGCGCGCCACAATGTCCAGACTGGCGGCGTTGCGGACGCCTCCGTAGGGAACCGAATTCTCTCCGATGGAGTACACCGTGATGCGGCGGTTGTAGGCGTCGCTTACATAGAGATTGGTGCCGTCCCAGGCCAGCGACATCGGGGTACGCAGGGAATCGGCGGCGTCCGAAGCCTGGTTGACCGATCCGCCGATCTGCCCGATGACGTAATCGGCCGCCGCGCCGTTCTGGGTGGGAATGTTCTCATAGACCAGAACGCGATCGTTGCCGCCATCGGCGACGAACAGGCGGTTGCCCGCGGGCAGGGCGAAACGCGGCCAGTTCAGGGTGGAATTGCAGGACGCAGGATAGGTGGGATTGCTGTTGGTGTCGGTGCCGTTAGAGACGGTACACAGGACCGGGATCTGCTTCTGCGGAACGGTGGTGTCGTTGGGGTCCGTGCGGTAGCCGTTATTCGCCACCGCGCTCACCATGTCCGGCTGGCCGAGCGAGATATCGGCCGCCTGGTAGTTCGAAGTGGGAATCGAGTTCCAGATCAACACACGGTTGTTGCCCAGGTCGGTCACGAACAGGTGCACGCCGTCGCTGCTCACAGCTACCGGATTGAGGAGCGTTTTGGCGTCGACGACACTGGATTGCTGGGTCAGGTCCGGCTGCACGAAAGTCGTCATGTCCCGCTGCCCGATCACAACGTCGGCCGCGGCGCCGTTGGCCGTGGGGATCTGGTTGAAGATCAGGACGCGGTTATTCTGCGTGTCGGCGACGTACAGCTTGCCGTTCTGGATCCATACGCCCTGGGGGCCGCGCATGCTTTTGGCGTTGGGAATGTTCCCCGGAAGCGAATAGGTATTGAAATTCGGCTGCCCCACGACGACGTCGGCGGGAGCGTCGTTGGTCATCGGAATCCGGTTCCAGATCAGGACGCGGTTGTGATTGGTATCGGCCACCACGACGTGCACGCCGTCGGAGGCTACCGCGGTCGGCAGCCGCAGGCTGGTCTGGGTCGCCTGTATGTTTTCGGTGGTGGTGGTGAAGTCGGGCTGGCCCAGCACCACGGTGGCCTGCCCCAGACATACCGGGCACTTGCGGTTGTAGCTGAGCGGCGCGGTCGGGTTCGGCAGCATGCCGGAGAGGTTCTGATAGAGCAGGACGCGGTGATTGTTGGGCGTCGCGCCGGCGCGGTTGGAGTCGGCGACAAACAAGGTATCCGCGGCGTATGCCAACCCGCTGACGGCACCCACGGTCAGGTCGCTCGAGTTGGAGTCCTGCGAAGTGAAGGTCGACTGTCCGATCACCAGCCGCGCAGCCTGCCCGGTAGTGAACCCAACCGTCGGTTGCGCGAGCAGGCTCGTTGCGCCCAGAAGGAATACAAGAATGCACTTCATGAGGAATTGATTGAGAAACCCGTCGTTGAAAATGTTGAAGATCAATTATACCAAGGCTTTACCACTTGTGCCCAGGACCCCGCATGATGCTTTTGGGGCACACCGCTGTGCCGATCCGTCACGCCCCATGTTCCGCTAACTGCAACATTTCCCGGCACCATCCGCTGCACGGGCGGATTGGTTGCACGAGACTTGCCAGTTCGGGCCGCAATTCAGGCCCTGGGCGGCTCGCCTGTCTCTTCGAGCACACAGATGTCGCGCAGGTTGCGGTACTTCTCCGCGTAATCCAGGCCGTAACCGACCACGAACTCGTCGGGAATCTGGAAGCCGACGTAGCTGACGTGGACGGGCCGCAGACGGCGCTCGGGCTTATCCAGCAGGGCGGCGATGCGGATGGAGCGCGGTTTGCGCTGCTCGAGCACGTGCAGCAGGTAGTTCAACGTCACGCCGCTGTCCACGATGTCTTCGACGATCAGCACATCGGCGCCTTCGAGCGAAATATCGAGGTCCTTGGTGACCTTGACTTCGCCGGACGTGGTCTTTCCCTTGCCGTAGGTGGAGATGCCCATGAAGTCCAGGGCCACGTCGCGCTTCATGGCGCGCGCCAGATCGGTCATGAAGAAGACGGCGCCCTTGAGGATTCCGATCATAAACAGGGTGCCGCCGGGATAGTCTCGCGAGATTCTCTCGCCGAGTTCGTCGATGCGGGCCTGAATCTGTTGCGACGATATCAGAACGCGCA
>JAFDVU010000016.1 GCA_018268835.1 Acidobacteriota bacterium
AACTGCGCGGCGTTTTGCGTCCCTTCGGGGATCTTGAGCTTGGTCGGCCCTTCGATTCCCGGCACGTCCACTTCGCAGCCCAACGCTGCCTGTGCCACGTTGATCGGGATGGTACAGTGCAGGTCGTTGCCCTGCCGCTCGAAAAACTGGTGCTCCTTCACCTTGAGGAACACGTACAGGTCGCCCGCGGGACCGCCGTTGACTCCGGGCTGGCCTTCGCCCGACAGGCGCAGCCGGTTGCCGTCGTCCACGCCCGCCGGAATGTTCACCTTCAGCTTGCGCTGCACCTGCTTGTAGCCCTGGCCGCGGCACTCCGTACAGGGGTTGCGGATGATCTGCCCGTTCCCGTTGCAGGTGCTGCAGGTGCGCCGGATGGAAAGGAAGCCCTGCTGGTACAGCACCTCGCCGCGCCCGTGGCAGGTGGGACACTGGCTCGGTCCCGATCCCGGCTCGCTGCCCGCGCCCTTGCAGTGCTCGCAGCGTTCCATGCGCGGCACCTGGATCTCCGCGCTCATGCCGAACATGGCGTCTTCGAAGGCCAGTTCCAGGTCGTAGCGCACATCCTCGCCGCGCTGCGCGCGCGTGCGGCCGCGCCGTCCTCCGCCGAAAAGGTCGCCGAAGCCGAAGAAATCGCCCAGAATGTCGCTGAAGTCCGCGAACGCCTCGGGGTTGAACTGCGGACCGCCCGCCGCGCCCTGCAACCCCTGGTGGCCGAAGCGGTCGTAGGTGGCGCGCTTCTGCGAATCGCTCAGCACGCTGTAGGCTTCGCTGGCTTCCTTGAACTTCTCTTCCGCCGAGGCATCGTCCGGATTGCGGTCCGGGTGATAGCGCTTGGCCAACTCGCGATACGCCGCCTTGATTTCCTGGTCGCCGGCTTCGCGGCCCACACCCAGCACTTCGTAATAATCTCGTTTGGACACCGGATTCACCGTCTTACGGATGCACCGCGACCCGGACCATCGCCGGCCTCAGCAGTTTGCCTTTGAACTGGTAGCCGCGCTGGTACTCGCCCAGAATCGCCTGGTCTTCCGCATCCTCCGTTTGTACCCGGTCGATCGCCTGGTGCAGATTCGGGTCGAAGAGTTTCCCCTCCGTCTCGATCGGTTCCAGTCCCATCTTCCTGAGTTGATCGTACATCCGCTGGTAGATCAGTTCCACGCCCCTGGCGTAGTCCTTATCGGCGGTCTCCGCGCGCATGGCGCGCTCGAAATCGTCGAGCACCGGCAGCAGGTCCTTCACCAGGTCCATGGCCGCGAACTGAATGTATTCGCTGCGCTCGCGCTCGGCGCGCGTCCGCGCGTTCTGAAACTCCGCCCGCGCGCGCAGCAGGCGGTCTTCGAGTTCGGCCTTCTCCGCCGCCAGTTGATCGCGCTCCGCCGTCAACACCTCGACCGTGGCCACCGGCGACGGATCGTCGGCGGGAAGTTCCTGGGGGGTTACTTGAGACTTATCCGGTTCCACTTCTATCAGCTTATCAGTTGCGTCCAGCCGGTTAGAATTGCGCCGTTTCCAGCGCCCGGCTGGTCTGTACCACCGCGGCCATCACGCGCTCGTAATTCATTCGCATGGGACCGAGCACGGCGATTTTCACGGGCAGTCCGTTGCCCATCCGCACCGTCGTGCCGATCAGCGCCAGGCCCTTCATCGCCGGATGCGCTTCCTCCAGGCCGACGTGTACCGCCAGTTGTCCGGCCGGCTGCTCCAGGAAGCGGTCCAGCAGATCGATCACCCGCTGCTTCTCCTCGAGCGCGTGGAACAACTCGCGCAGTTTCTCCCGGGTCAGGTGCAGGTCCAGCCCGAGCAGGTTGCTGGCGCCTTCCATGTGCAGTTCCGGGGACATATCCACGGCCAGCAGCCCCTTCTGGTAGAACATCTCCAGCTTGTGCTGCACGGCGTGGTAGAGTTCGCGCTCTTCCGCCAGCCGGCGCAACAGTTCGCGCCGCGCCATCCCCAGTTGCCAGCCGTGGAAATTGCGGTTGACGTAGTTGCAGATCGAAGTCAGCTCTTCGGGCGATGCCGGTTCGTCCAGCATGATCACACGGTTGCGCACCATGTGGTCGCGCGTGACCAGCACCATCAGTACCCGCCGGTCGCTCAGCGGCACCAACTGGATCTGGTCGAGTTCCTGCGCCAGTTCGGGAATCGCCGCCGCGATGCCCACGTTCTTGGTGAGTTCCACCAGGACGAAACTGGAGCGCTCGACGCGCTCCGGCACGGTCTCCAGGCGGCGGAATTCATTGGCCAGCCGCTCGGAGTCCGAACCCATCCGGTTCACCGTCAACGCGCTGGCGAAGAAGCGGAATGCCTTCTCGGTGGGGATGCGCCCGGCGGAGGTGTGGGGCTGCGAAAGGTACCCTTCGTCGGCCAGATCCGCCATTACATTGCGAATCGACGCGGGGCTCAGCCTGGCCCCCGGCAGCTTCGAAATGGTCCGCGATCCCACCGGCTCGCCCGTCTCGATGTACTCACGGACAATCCAGGTGAGGATTTCCTGATAGCGAAAATTCAGCGTCGCACCCGGTTTCATAGACCCTTGAGTTCGCTACACTACCCTAATTAATTATTCTATTCACAACGCCGTAACGGGTCAAATCCGCAGGGCGCTTCACTCGCTGCACGCGCTCCCGCCCTTGCCGGTTGTGCTTTCGCACCCTTGACCCGGCGCCCGGTTTGCCCTATATCTCGAAGCGGAGAGTCCGATTGGAGGCACCCGATGAGAGCCATAGATCGTCCGGGGATCGATAAGCAGGACCTTCGCCACATGAGCGCCGCCGACCTGGCCAGGCTGGGTGTGCGGCTGACGGATCGAAAAGAGCTGATCCTGCAGTGCGAACGATGCGGCGAGACCTGGACACCGCAGCTCGATGCCGGCGGCAAGCTGCCCTTCGATTACTGGCTCTGCCCGGCGAAGTGCAACGAGATGAGCTAATGTAGTCGCGGAGGATCCATGCGCAGACTCCTTTCCGTGGCCACGCTCGCTGTGTGCTTTGCGTTCGCGGCCGACATCACTGGAACCTGGCAGGTGACCGTCGAGACCAGCCAGGGTTCCGGCACCCCCGCCCTGGAATTGAAACAGACCGGCGAGCAGCTCACCGGAACGTTCCACAGCCAGATCTTCGGTGACACCGCGGTCAAGGGAACGGTGAAGGGCAACGCCGTAGAGTTCGGGTTCGAAGGCGATGCGGGCGGCCAGAGAATCAAAGTCAGCTACAAAGGCACCGTCGAAAGCCCCACCGCGATGAAGGGCACCGCGGTGTACGAAGGCTTCGACGATAAGGCAACGTGGTCCGCGGCAAAGAAGTAGGCAACGCCGGCGCCATCCCCATCGAACCGGGCACCTATGTGTTGGTGCTGCGCTGCGACCGTGCGCGCACCGTGCGGATCGGCCGCACCGGCGGGGTTCTTCTGCGCCCCGGATACTACTTCTATATCGGCAGCGCGTTCGGTCCGGGAGGACTGCGGGCGCGCATCGCGCATCATGCGCGGCGTGCCGTGCGTCCGCACTGGCATGTGGATTACCTCCGCAGGCACACCCTTCTGGAGGCGGTGTGGTACCGCCCGGGAGCGCGCTGCGAACACCAGTGGGCCGCCGCGATCGGTGGCGCCGCCGGTGCGGCCGTGGTGATGCCCGGGTTGGGCAGTTCGGACTGCCGGTGCCGGACGCACCTCTTCCAGTTCGCGTTTGCCGATATACTCTATACAGGCCGGCGTGTGCCCGTTGAGGAGCGTGGTGCGCGCAACCCGGCCAACGGCCAGAACGTCTAAAGAAGTCAGAAAGGGATTCGATGTTTGAAACGATCGGTTTTCCGGAACTGCTGGTGATCCTGGGTGTCGCGGTGCTGCTGTTTGGAGGGAAGAAGATCCCCGAGGTTGCCAAGGGACTCGGAGAAGGCATCCGCAACTTCAAAACGGCCTTGAAAGGCGAGCCGGAAAGGCAAGCTGAGCCGCAGGCAGTCGCGCAGATCGAGAAGTCCTGAAGCGGCCGTGATCGGAGCCGGCGACAGGGATTGAATCTGCGACCCTCTGATTACAAATCGTGGTGTGGCGCGTCTATGGTCGCGTATTGTGTATACGTATCAACGGCTTACGGGAGGATGCCCGTCGAAAGTCTGGCAGCCCAACGCTAGCAGGCTGTCGGGCTCCACGCACGTTTTGTACGGTGTCAGGCGATCAACCGTATTGGAATGTTTCCCTTCTGCGTGTGGGTCAGAACGCTTAACGGTTAGTTAGCTGGAAGGCCCTTTAACAAGAGGAAGACTACTCTTCCACCACCTCGATGCCGTTTACGAAGGCCATTCCGTTCACGGGAACGAACATGAGGTTGATTTTGCCCTGCGCATTGGGCCGGATGCCGATGAAGTGCCGGTCGATGGCCCTCCCTTCCCCACCCGCTTCCTTGATGACGTCGAAGTTTCTCAAGAGCGCCGTACCATTGCAATAGACGTCGAATATGCGGCTGCCCACGCCCCCCGTCCCACTGTTCCGCTTTCCGTAGTGACCTTCGCAGAATTTCAGCGTGACCCGATAGCGTCCGTCGGCGACGGGCAGAGCGTAGGAGAAGTTTCCCCAGCGCTCGCTGGCGTACAGGGCCATCTCCGGCGCAATCGAGTTGCTCGCCTGTGCGGGGTTGGTGGTGCGCACGAGGGCGTTTCCACCCATGAAGTAAGAGTCGGCCTGCCACGGTTGCCCGGCGGAGTCGCGCCACGCGGTTGTCCAGCCCGCTCGAATACGGATCGGCCGGACCTTTCCGGCGGTCACGGGCAGCACCTCGATGCCGTTCAGCATAGCCGAGCCTCGCGCGGGGGCAAACGCCAGGTGCAGAAGACCGTCCTGCGCCGGCGAAATGTCGCGGAACACGCGTTCATCGGAGATGTTGGCGCCGGCGGCGTCGGCAACCACGTCGAAGACGTTCAGAATCACCCGCCCGTTCGCCGACACCCGGAATACGCGCTGGCCCTCGCCGCTCGATTCCGCGCTGATGAAGTCGGACAAGCCGGTTTCGGCGAAATGGAGATGGAGTTCGTAAGACCCCGGGTCGAGCGGAATATCGTAGCGGAAGTCCCCGAAGCGCACGTGCCGGTAGATATCGGGATCGAGCGTCCGTAGCACTCGCTCCGATGGACGGACCATCACTGCCCCACCCGTGAAAAACCGGTCCGGGCTCCACGTTCGCCCGCTGCGGTCGAAGTAGGGATTCGTCGAGCCCACGACAATGCGCAGATCGCCGCCGCGCGGCAGTGTTCCGGCGGTAACGGCAGGAGACTTGGCATCTACGATGGTTGGTCTCGCCGCCTGCCATCGCCACACGAAGAACGCGCCTGCGATAACCAACGCCGCAGCGGCGCAAGTCACCGCAACCGGGTGGGCCAGCAAACCTCTGTGGCTTCGAGTTTCGACGTTTGCCGGAACCTTGACTACTACCGCCTCTGCCGGCGGCGCTTCCGGAACGGCATGCTCCCAGGCGGATTTTTCCGTCTCCTGCGTCTCCCACCGAAACTCGGCGCTGTAGGATCCGGGCGGCAGTTCGATGCGGACCGGATGAGGCGAGCCATTCTCGGAGAGATAATGCTGAGCCAACTTCTTCCGCACCTCGTTGGCGGTCACGCGCACAATCGTGCGCTGTCCGGTATCAAAGTCCTGTGGAAGTTGAAACAGTTCGACGCCGATCAGCCGCTCCTTGAGCGCGCCATTCGGCCCGGTTATCGTGTGCTCGACGATGTATTCAAGAAACTCTCTACATCGCTTGCTGGTGCGGAAGGCAGCGCTTTCGAGCAGCCGATGCAGCTCGGCGCGCACAGCCCGCTGCTGTGCGTCGCTTAGTTCCCTGGCCTCCTTTTCATACATTGTTCCGCGCGAATCATATCACAACGTGGGCGGGCGGTCGAGGGTGCCGGTCCCGAACGTTAACCATGGAGCTAACCGTTAAGCGCAGGCCGGGGATGCTGGGAACTCCAACATTTTGCGGACTTAAGGCGACAGACATCGCAACACACCTGTTCCGCATCGAAGGCGTGCCGTAGCATATTAACGGGAAGAAGGGTGAGCTGTCTGTCGCCCGGTCTGTAGGGTGCAAGGTCCGGTGCGCTATCGGAACAATCGAGGCGCGAAATCGTTGAGGTCTCTTCGCCAAGTCAGCCACTCGTGCGCGGTTCCGGGCGATTCGAAGTAGACGTAATGGGCTCCGGCCTTGTCCAACATGGCGCGAAACGCGCCGATGGCACCGGGGAACGGATTGGGTTCTTGTGTTCCCATGCCGATCCAGAACAGCTTGATCTTCTTGTTCAATGCAGCGCCATCCTCGAACATGCCATTGAACGCGGTCGTCGGATCGAGCGGGTCCGTGCTCAATCCGTTCATCGTGCCGCTAAAGGCGCCGATGTAGGCGAACTTGTCGAGGTTCCGCATAGTGACCTGGCAGGTCTGGTTACCGCCCATGGAGAGACCGGCCATCGCCCGGTGCTCGCGGTCCGCGATCGTGCGGAAGGTGGAATCGATCATGGGGATGAGGTCCCGGGTTATGACCTCCTCGAATGCCGCCGTCGCCGGGTTGGCGCCCCTCCCCGGCGCCCCGCCGGACGGCGCAGTCACCTGTCCTGGCCGTGAAGCGTAGCCGTTGTCCGTGACGATAATCATGGGCACGGCCTTTCTCGCGGCGATCAGGTTGTCCAGGATCAGATTCGCACGCCCCTGGAAGATCCAACCCGTCTCGTCTTCACCCATCCCGTGTTGCAGGTACAGCACGGGATATCGCACCTTCGCGTTCGTGTCGTAGTCCGGCGGAGTGTAAACGAAGCACCGGCGCCACTTCCCGGTGGTCTTCGAGAGATAGTGGCGGATCCGCACGTCGCCATGCGGAACTTCCTTGTACGAGTAGTAATCGACGCCTTTCTCAGGCACTTCGATCCCACTGGAATCCTTGCCGGTCCCGTAGAATGTGTGACTGCCGGGATCGTTCACCGCAACTCCGTCCACGATCAGCGAGTAGTAGTGGAAGCCGGGAACCAGCGGAGCGGTAGTCACGCTCCAGACTCCGTCCTGGCCTTTGGTCATGTCATAACGGGCGCCCGGCACCTGCACCTGAACTTTTTGCGCATCGGGTGCTTTCAATTGAAAGGTGGCCCGGTTGTCGGCCTGGACCCTCGGATACTCGGCGCCCATGATGTTCGAGCTTGCGGGCTGCCCGTCGCCGGGCGCCTGACCCGAACAGAGTAATGACGTAAGGGCGAATGCCCCAGCCAGTGCACGAGTTTTCATTTTGGTCTCCCGGTTTCGCTTATCAGAACGAGTACTTCAATCCCAACTGGATCTGGCGCATCGCTCCCTGAGTCCCCGAGACTACGCCGAAGTTCTGATGCGCGTCCCGCGACGTCTTGCCGACTGTGGTCGCGCCGCTCAGGATGTTCAGGCTGGGCATCCCCCAGTTCGGGTGGTTCATGACGTTGAACGCCTCGAAACGGAACTGAAGCACATGGCCTTCCTTATAGGGCATCTTGAAGGTCTTATGGATTTCGCTGTCGAGCCCGATAATGCCGGGACCGATCACGGCGTTGCGCCCGACGTTCCCGAACTGCCCCGCTGGCGCTTCGGTGAATGCGTCCAGACTGAAGTACCGGGACGGCGTGGGATTGGACAGGTACGGGCTGATGCCGGTCGCATTCGGCCGATCGTACCCGCCGGAACCAGTGCTCGCGTTGTCCTGACCGCCGATGGTCAGGTTGCCTGGCATGCCGGATTGCAGCGTCAGGATGCCGCCGAGGTTCCAGCCGCCAACGACCGTGTTCAGAACCCGGTTCGAGATATTCATCGCTCTGCCCCTGCCCACCGGCAGATCATATAGGACGGAAGTTACAACCCGGTGCCGCGTGTCGAAAGCGGAGAGACCGCGCTCGCAGAAGAGGCAATAGCTGTTCTGTGGATAGAGCGTATCGAATCCCTGGTTCCGGATTCCGCTCGTGGTGTCGATCGATTTGGACCAGGTATACGAGCTGATGACGCTGATGCCCTGGCTGAACCGGCGCGTCGCCTTGAGGCTGAGCGCGTTGTAGCTGCCGTTGCCGCCGTCGTGAACGAGTTGGATGTTGCTGTAGCCCTTGTAGGGACGCCGCGAAGTGGCGCTGCCGACGGTTCCCGGTATGCCTTGGTTGGCGTCCATGAACCCCTGGAGATGACGGCTCTGGCCGCCAAGGTATCCGGCTTCGAAAGCCCAGTTGCGCCCGACCCCGCGCTGGACATTGATCAGGTACTGGGTCGCGTAAGAGGTGCGGTGGCTGGGCGCCATGGAGTACGCGTATGGCGAAGGCACGCTGGCGATGGCTCCGCTGCCGCCACCCGGGACCGAATTGCTAAAGAACAGGTTGGGCGTCGTGGGGTCCGCTGTGATCGTGACCCGGCCCCCGATGTTGCGGGCCAGATCGAAATACGCGTTGCCGATTTCCTGGTTGTAGAAGATGCCGAAACCGGCCCGGACCACGGTCCTCGCGTCCGGCGAATACGAAAGACCGAGTCGCGGAGCCCAATCCCGATACGACGTCTTCATCAGCGCATCCGGCAGCAGTCCGTTGCTGCAAACCGCATCGACCGTAGTCCACCGGATGCTCAGCGGCGGCGGTCCGGCGTACGGGTCCGAGCAGTTGCCCATGCGCACCATCTTCGGGACGACGGAGTCCGGAACCGTGGACATCGCATAGATGCCCGTGACGTTCGCCGAAAACGTGTTATCGAGTTGATTGACCCAGGGCGGAGTCAACTCGTAGCGCAGGCCGAGGGTCAGCGTCAGCTTCGGCGTCACTTTATACGTATCGTCGAAGAAGGCGTGAAATGCGTTGCGCTGGAACTTGGCCTGCGCTAGCGCCACCGCCACTGTCGATTGATACAAGTCTCCCAGAAGGAACTCGGCGAACGCATCGCCACCCGTCCTGTTCGAACTCATCGTGTAGCCCACCTGAGTCGAGAATTGCCCGCGCGAGAACTGGTTGCCAACCTGATTGAAGTTCTGACGGGTGAATTCTGCGCCGAACCGGAAGCTATGCTTTCCGTGAGTAATCGACACGTTATCGACGAGTTGCAGCGTATTGTCGTCAATGGCATAGGGGCCGTCCTGCGCGTCACCGATGGCGACGAAAGCCGTACCCGCGAAAGAAGCGAAAGGAACGCCCCACGAAACGGGATCCCCGGGCTTGAGGCCCGGGATGCCGAGGGCGGACACCGAGTCTACATCGAACGCCGACCGGGTGCCAAGAGCGTTATACAGCCGCGTGTAGCCGAAGCGTGCCTCGTTCACGAACGTGGGCGAGAGCGTGCGGGTGTTTGTTCCCAGGTACTGCTCGTAGTTCGTCAGGATCTTGCTGCCTGTGATGCTTATGCCAGTCGAGGACTGGTTTTCGTCTCCCCAACTATACCGTCCGGTCCACTGCGACTTCGCCGATTCCACGAAGTCCATGCGCAGCGTGAATCCATCCCTGTTATTCGGGAACGAGTTCATCTGGACGTAATTGCTGCTCAACCCGGCGCCGGGGATATTCGCGGAGGCGTAATAGTTCAGGAACTTCTTCGAGATCGGATCGATCCGGTTTGAGGGGATTACGTTGCCGTTGAACGGCGTTTTGTTGGCGCCGCTCCCGCCCGAGTTGGGGTCGTAGATGATGGAAGACAGCGCGCTGAAGTCGCCATTGAACATCGCCGCAGTGGGAACCGAATAGGTGCCCTGGCTGTTCTGACGCTGCGCCTTCCATTCGTCGTTGGCCATGAAGAACAGCCGGTTGCGACCGTCCACGATTTTCGGGATACGGACCGGTCCGTCGAGTTCGAAGCCGTAATCGTTCCACTTGAACGGCGATTTGGCCACGTGAGCGGAGGTGAACGAGTAAGGCTTGGCGTCGAGCTTATCGTTGCGTACGAACTCGAATAGCGCGCCGTGGTACGCGTTGCCGCCTGACTTGGTCACCACGTTGACTTGAGTCGATTGGTGGCCGAACTCGGCGGGATATACACCGGTTTGGACCTTGAACTCCTGGATTGCGTCGATGGAGGGCAGCGCTACGTACGTGGAGAAGTCCGGGTCGGTGTTGGTAACGCCGTCCAACGTGAAGTAGTCGAACATGATCCGGTTTCCGCCGGCGGAGATCGACTGCGCTGCGCGGTCGCCGCCCAACCTGCCGCCGGCCTGCCCGGAGCCGGACGACAGCGTGTTCGCATTCGCCGAGAGCGCGACCAGCCCTAGATAATTGCGCCCATTCAGCGGCAGTTCGACGATGCTTTTGTTTTCGACCACGGTGCCAAGGGAGGCATTTTCGGTCTGCAGCATTTCGGCGGATGCCGCGACGTTGACCGTCTCCGTGACCTGACCGACCTCCAGGCTGAAGTCGATGCGCGCCGTCTGCTGCACCTGGACCTGGAAGTTGTTGACCGTGCCCGTCTTGAACCCGGCGTGTTCGAACCGGATGTTGTAGACGCCGGGAGCGACCGCCGGGAAGGTGTAGTCGCCGGAATCGGTCGATACCGTCGTGCGTAAGGCGTTCGTCGCGACGTTTGTGAGAGTGATCTGAGTGGACGGCACACTGGCGCCGGCAGCATCGTTGATGTGGCCGGTGATTTCGCCAAACGTCTGTGCAAGCAGCGGAGCGGCGGAGAACGCGAGGAAACATGCTAGCAAGCGGCGCATGGTGACTACCTCGATTCGCTGTTTTCGAAGGCTGAAAGCCCCTACAGGACGCCCAGGCGCGGTCCCCCATTGACGAGCCGCGACTCCCATCCTGGATTCGAAACATCCTAGCGCTACGGTTCCGCGCGGACTAGGTTTGGTACGGTTTGCGGTGCCGATCACTCATAAAATCTATAAATTGTGAGTACCAAGCGCACTCTGGCGCCTTGTCCTTTAACCGTTAGCCGGGATTGCGGTCCCTGTTAATCCCCTGCGGTTCCAGAGCGCTTTGAACTTACGATTTTGAGCAGCGCTTACATGCATCCACCCGCGGAGGTCTCGTTTTGCGATCCTCGCGCTACGGGCTAGCTTCCGGCATTCCCTATCGTGGCGAGTTGCGGGCGATTTTCCACGTAGCCCCGAGCCCCTGCCCGGCTTCGGGGGAGGGTTAAAGGACCCGGTATCGGCACCCGGACACCGTACTTAACCTACTCGTTTGCCGATCGGGGTGTTACCGTTACAGGAGCAAGCAAGGAGGAATTCATGAGAATCGGCATGTTCGCACTTCTTGCATGCGGATTGTGCTGGGGACAGACCAATAGCGAGTGCAAGCCATCTTCCCTCAATATTCCCGGTGCGCCGTACCCCTGCGTGCACCCGGACCGGAGCGTGACCTTCCGGGTGTCTGCTCCGGACGCGCAGAAGGTGCAGATCCGATTGGGCGGCGCCCACGATATGACGAAAGGCGCAGACGGGCTGTGGATGGTCACGATCCCGCCGCAGGTGGTCGGGTTCCACTATTACAGCATTGTGGTGGACGGGTCCGTCACGTCGGACCCGGCGACGCGAACGTTCTTCGGCTCGGGCTGGGACAACAGCGGAATCGAGATTCCCGAACCGGACGCGGACGCGGCCTACTACTCGGCCAAGGACGTGCCGCACGGCCAAGTGAGCCAGCGCTGGTATTACTCGAGGGTCACCGGCAAGTGGCGCCGCTGTTACGTCTACACGCCGCCGGACTATGACGCGAGTTCGCGCAATCGCTACCCGGTCCTGTACCTGCTCCATGGCTGGGGCGAAAACGAACAGGGCTGGCACATACAGGGACATGTGGACTTCATCATGGACAACCTCATCGCCGAGAAGAAGGCCAAGCCCATGTTGGTGGTGATGGACAACCTGAACGCGGTGAAGCCGGGCGAGGACGCATCCCTGTACGCAGCGCGAGGAATCATCGCCCGAGCGACGATGGCCGATGTCGCTCCGGCGGGCGGCGGACGGGGCACTCCGCCCGCCGGCGGCCGCGGCACACCGGTGGCGGGCGCACGCGGCGGATTTCCGACGAACTGGGGCGGCGTCTTCACCGACATGATGTTCTCCGACCTGATCCCAATGGTCGAGCGGACCTATCGGGTGCTGCCCGGGCGCGAGAACCGTGCGATGGCCGGGCTCTCGATGGGAGGCATGCAGTCGTTCCTGACCGTGCTGGGCAACCTCGACAAATTCGCTTATCTGGGCGGGTTCAGCGGCAGTAGCGGCGGACGGGGAGGCTTCGATCCGAAGACGTCCAACAACGGGGTGTTCGCCGACGCGGCGGCGTTCAACAAGAAGATCAGGGTTTTGTTCCTCGGGATCGGGTCGGTGGAAGGCCCGGGCACGAAGACCTTCAGCGAGGATCTGACAAAGGCCGGGATCAAGAATGTCTACTTCGAATCGCCGGGGACGGCCCACGAGTGGTTGACGTGGCGGCGGTGCCTGAACGACTTCGCCCCCCGGCTGTTTAAATAATCATGCGCAGGCCAGGGGTCTGCGCCACGGGCTACACTGAGCACTCTCACGGGGGTATGACCATGAGCAACCGGAGATCGTTTTTGAAGAGCGCCAGCACAGCGTTGACCGGCGTGTTCGGCTTGCCGGGATTATCCATGGCTTTGCAGGAGGCCACTTCGCCTTACAAGCGGCCGAAATTGAAGATCACGGATATCAAAACGACGTATCTTCAGAATTTCCACGTCCGCATCTACACCGACCAGGGGCTGACCGGCGACGGCGAAGCGGTGGACGCGAACAGCGGCGCCGCCGGCATCGTCGCCGGCTTCCGCATGTTCCTCACGAACCAGGATCCGCTGAACGTGGAGGCGATCTGGGAGCGCATCCGAACCAGCGGCATCTTCGGAGGCGCGCAGGCCGGGCAGTACGTAACGGCGCTCACCGCGGTGGAAATTGCGCTCTGGGACCTCACGGGTAAAGCGCTCGGCCTACCTATCTACCAACTCATGGGCGGCAAGATGCGGGATCGCATCCGCGTCTACATCGATTCCGGAACCGACAACCGCAACGACCCAAACGCGAAGGCCTTCATCGCGCAGATCGTCGAGAATGGCTGGACCATGGCCAAGATCGATGTGGACGACGCGCGCGATCCCGCCCGCTTCGACCGCGTGAACTGGACCGCCAATAACGCCGAGATCGATCACATGATCGATAAGGTCGCCTTCATCCGCGAGTCGCTGCCGAGGACGATCGAGCTTGCAGTAGATATGCACGGCCGCTACGATGTGCCCACGGCCAAGCGGTTCGCGAAGGAGGTCGAGCCGTTCAAGTTGGTGTGGCTGGAAGAGCCAGTGCCTCCGGAGAACATCGACGCCATGCGTGACGTGCGTCAATCGACTCACACGCCCATCTGCTGCGGAGAGAACATCTATATGCGATGGGGCTTCCGCGAATTATTCGAGAAGCAAGCGGTGGACATCATCATGCCCGATGTCCAGAAGTGCGGCGGCCTGGCGGAAGCCAAGAAGATCGCAAGCCTGGCGCAGACCTACTACATTCCGATCGCTCCCCACTGCCAGGCTTCGCCCATCGGCATGATGGCCGCGTGCCACGCCATGGCGACCGTACCGAACTTCCTGGTTCAGGAATGGCACTGGGGACATCCGGCGGAGCGCCTGGCCCGCTGGAAACAGTATGTGCAGGAGGGCGACATCATCCAGAAGGGCTACATCACGGTGTCGGATCGTCCGGGCATCGGCCTCACATTGAACGAGGAAGCCATGAAGAAAATGGTGCGGCCGGGAAGCGCGTGGTTTACGGCTTGAGGAGAAGACGAGCATGCGACTGGCAAGACTCCACATCGCAACGTTATTCATGGCATCGGCATTCGCACAGCCGGGAATCCTCACGAAAGAACTGCTGATCCAATACACCCCGGAATGGAAGGGCGAGCGTTTCGCGGACGGCCGCCCGAAGGTATCGGACGGCATTCTGAAGCGAATGAAGTCGGTGACCCTCGAAGAGGCTTGGGCGCAATTGCGCACCGCCGGATTCAATCACCAATACGAGGACGGCTGGTTCTGCATCCATCCCGACAAGGTGCTGGTGGGCCGTGCGCTCACGGCACAGTGGCTACCCGGGCGGCCGGATATTCATAAGGTCATCGAGCAGCAGGGCAAGAAAGACGGCCGCATCGGAGGGCAGAACGCCTGGCCGGTCGATATGCTTCAACCGGGCGACGTCTATGTGTGCGACCACTTCGGATTGAAGCAGGACGGGCCCTCGATCGGCGACAACGTCGGCAATGCCATCTACGCCCGCAGCCACAACGGGATCGTGTACGACGGCGCCGTGCGTGACATCAACGGCCTGAAAGAACTCGAGGACTTCACGTCGTTCGTTCGCTCCTACGATCCCTCGCATCACTTCAGCAGCGCGGCGAACGGCGCGCGCCTGAATTCGACGATGATCGGCATCAACATTCCGATCCGCATCGGCAAGGCCACGGTGATGCCGGGCGATGTCGTGCTCGGACGCGACGGCGGCGTGCTCTTCATCCCGCCGCAAGTGGCGGAGCAGGTAGTGCAGTATTCGGAGATCACGCACCTGCGCGACCTCTTCGGGCACCAGCGACTGCGCGAGGGCAAGTACACCGCGGGCCAGATCGATACCGCCTGGTCAACCCCCATCGAGGCAGACTTTACGGCCTGGCTGCGAGAGAACATCGATAAACTGCCGGTCGCGAAAGAACAGATAGAGGAGATCCTCAAGCGGCGTCAGAAATAACACCGAGCGCGGGCTGGCGTGCGAGTGTTGCTGCGTTCCCCGACCGTATCGCTAGTGCGCGGCGCGGAGGCGAGACCGCGCCTGCGGCGATGCAGTGATGGTCAGGAACGCCGGGAGGGCGAATACGGCCGCCATAGTGAGAGACGTAATCATTGGCTGCGCCCTTCCGCTCGCTCGCATTACCGGCTGCGATTGGAATTTCGAGTAGCTGAATCGTGTACGGCGGCAACACGTGCGACACGCGCTCGCCCTCAACCCGCAGCGTCGAGTTCACGGGCACGATGCGCTTGGGCGCAGCGATCGCGCAGATCGAGAAGTCCCAAACCGGCCGTGATTGGAGCCGACGACAGCGATTGAACCTGCGACCCTCTGATTACAAATCAGATGCTCTACCAGTTAAGCCACGCCGGCCCGGAGCGACCCGCGAGTATACCCCACCGCCAGCCACAGCCCAAAGTTGCTGCGATATGCTCGTTCCAGGTCCTCCCTCCACGGCCCGGTTCTGCTATACTGATGTTTTCGTACAGCACGGGAGATTTCTGTCTTATGGCTCAAGTTTGCGATATCTGCGGGCGCGGTCCCAAGTTTGGCAGCCGGATCAGCCACGCGCACAACGTCACTAAGCGTCGCTGGAACCTCAACCTCCAGAACGTTCGCGCGCTCATCAACGGCGCGGGCCGCCGCATCCGCGTCTGCACGTCCTGCATCCGCGACGGCAAAGTTCAAAAGGTCGCGTAGCACCTCCGGTTCGCCCACCTCACCGACATTTTTCGCGGCACCGCCTCTTCCGGGGCCGGTGCCGTCGTGTCTTCAAGGGCGAAGCTGCCTACCCTCATCTCGGACCCTCATCCCGTGGCACCCAAAGTGCCCTCTCATAGGCATCCGCAGCCGGGCGCCAACTCAAACCGGCTGAAAACAAGAGGTCTGGGAGGTTCAGATGGCACAACTGGGAATGACGCTGGGGAATATGACGCAGGCGTTGCCCGCGATGGGGGGGAGCGTCATTGGGGCATTTGACGCAGGATGGCGCGACCGCCAGCCCGAGGCCGCCAAGCGACCTCGCAAACCCGTCTGCTGCAAGACCTGTTCCGGACGCGGCTGCGTCGGCCGCTGCAAATTCTGAGCGCTATCCGCCCGGTCGAGCCCAGCCCTATTCCAGCAGGTTGACCAGCGCCGGCCAGAGTTGCGGATACCGGAACCGGAAGCCCGCCGCCTCCGCCGCCTCCGGCACTACCCGCTGGCTGGCCAGCATCACCTCGGCCATCTCGCCGAACAATACCTTCAACGCCGCCGCGGGCATCGGAAGTACCGCCGGACGGCGCAGTGCCTTGCCCAGTTCCCGCGTGAACTCCGCGTTCGTCACGGCATATGGCGCGACCCCGTTCAGGGGGCCGCGCACATTCCGCTCCGCGGCGAATTGAAACAGCGCGGCCAGGTCCGCCAGGTGGATCCACGGCATCCACTGTCTCCCGCTGCCCAGCTTCCCCCCGACCCCCATGCGGAACGCGGGCAGCATCTTCTGTAAGGCGCCGCCTCGCGGATCCAGCACCAGGCCGATGCGCACCCGCACCACCCTCATGCCCAGCGACTCGGCCGACTCCGCCTCCTTTTCCCAGTCGACGCACACCCCGCCTAACCACGTATCCGCGGGCGGTGCGGATTCGGCGAGCATTTCCTCGCCGCGGGACCCGTAATATCCCACCGCCGACGCCGAGACGAGGGCGGCCGGCGGGCTCTCCAGCCGTGCCAGACCCGCCACCAGGTTGCGCGTGCCCGTCACGCGGCTGGCGCGGATCCGCTCCTTCGCCGCGGCGGTCCAACGCTGCGCCACCGGCTCCCCGGCCAGGTGCACCACCCCGTCGGCGCCGCGCAGGCTCTCCTCGGGCGGCGGCCCCTGCATCGGATCCCATACAAACAGCTTGATGCCCGGGGGCAGATTGGTCCCCGCGTGCCGGCTCAGCACGCGGACCTCATGCCCGGCGCCCACGAACGTCTTCATCAGGCGACGCCCGATGAAGCCCGAGGCACCGGTGATGGCAATTTTCACCCGGCTGGCTCCTTCCCCATACGATCCAAAAAGTCGATTTCTCGAATATACGCCTTTGTGTCGGTTTTCCGTTCCATGCCGGAGCGCACCATGGATCGAATCGTCCCAAACACGGGCCGTTCCGGCCAGGGACGGTCGTGCAACCCGAAACACCACAGGATGTTCGTGTAGGTATTCGGATCGTCGCCGTCGAGCGCGTAGCGGTCGTGCAGCCCCAGCATGGTAGCGTGCGCTTCCGTCGCGCCCGCCGACCATTCCAGGATCTTCTTCCCCCAATACATCCGGTAATACCCGTGGATCTTCCCGCGCAGGCGCAACTCCTTCTGGGTGGCGTTCCACAGATCGTCGTGCGTCGCCGCGGCGTCGAACTGTTCGCGCGTGTACACGTACTCGCGCCGGTCGCGGCGGTGATCGTGGATCGTCTTCCTCGCCCACTCGGGCAGCACCTCGAGCGAGTCCAGCCGCGGGGCGTAACGCGCGAAGTTCCAAGCCAGTTCGCGCCGCACGATCAGCTCTTCGAGGAACTCCCCGGCCATCAGCTTGCGCTCCCGGGCGCGCTCACTCACAGCCAGGGCGACTTCGAGCGCGGAGATGTACCCGTAGTGCAGGTACGGGCTCAGGTCGCTGGTGGCGTGCGCCGAGGGCTCGTTCTTGTCGCGCGCGTAGCGGTGCAGCCGCTCGTCGAGGAAGCGCGCCAGGTGCCGCTCGGCCTCGGCGCGCCCGCCGCGGAAGGTGGTCGAGGGCGGCACCGAGCGATCGACTCCGCACCCGCCGATCAGCGCCGGGATGTCGCCGGGCGCCACCTCCGTGTGCAGACCGGCGAAGCTCTCTCGGCACTCGCGGCGCAACTCCACCCGCGGCACCGGACGCAGGTACCGCTCCAGCACCTTGTGGATGCGCGGGCGGATGGAGTACGCCGCGTAGCAGCGCTGGCCGATCGCGCCCGCCGGCACGATGCAACTGGCATCCACCGCGATGAGTTGCGTGTCCAGCCGGGGCGTACCGCGCAGGCAATCGTCGGTGACCACAACCGCGGCTCCGGCGAACACTTCCCGGCGGTCTTCCCCGCCGGCGCGCCCGCTGTCCGGCAACTGAAATACAAAGCCCGCCCCCAGAGCGCGCACCGCCGCGGCGAATCCGCTCACGCCCTCCAGTTCGAACGTGTGGAAGCGGTCGCAGGCCGTGGGATAGTACGCCGTCAACCGCTGGTACACCACCAGCGGCAGGTTCATCCGGTTGGCGATGCCGGCCGCATAGGCCAGCGCGTGATTCGCTTCCACCCGCCGGTTCCAGCGGCACCAGTAGAGCACATAGCGCCCGTGGCGGGAGACCCCGGCGTCGTTGAGCAGGCGGACCCGCAGTTCCATTTGGATTAGGGATTCTCCGCATCCCCCGGCAGGTACAATAAAAGTTCACGCATGCGGGCCTGGAATCGCGCCAAACTTCTGTGGGGCTACCTGGCGCGGCGCGCCGGGCTGGGCGCTCTGCCGGTGGAATACATCGTCGAGACCACCGCCAAGTGCAATCTCTACTGCCCGATGTGCCCGCGGGAGACCCACAAGCAGCCCAAGACGGACATGGCCGAAGACGTCTTCGAAACCCTGGTCCGCGAAGCCGGGCATACCGCCGAACATATGATGCTGATCGGGCTGGGCGAGCCGTTCATGGACCCGCACATCTTCCGGCGGATCGAGTTCTGCCACGAGCACAGCATCTCCACTCTGCTTTCCACCAACGGCACGTTCCTCGACGAAGCCCTCTCCGCCAAAGTGCTCGCTTCGCCGCTGGAGCAGATCACCCTCTCCTTCGACGGCGCCAAGAAAGAGACCTTCGAGTTCTACCGCAAAGGCGCGAAGTTCGAAAAGGTGCGCGACAACTTCGTGCGTTTCGCGAAAATGAAGCACGCGCGCGGATCGCGGCTGCAGGTGGTCGTGCAGATGGTGCGGATGGAGGGGAACGCTGGCGAGGTGGACGACTTCCTGCGCTTCTGGGGCGCGATCCCGGGCATCGATCAACTGCGTGTCAAGGAAGACGAGACCAACCTGATGCGTCCCGATGCCGGCCACGCTTCGGCCGATTGGAGGCATCCCTGCCACTACCTCTGGCGCGGTCCCATGTACATCAAGGAGAACGGCGACGTCTTCCCCTGCTGCCAGAGCTACATGCTGGACGGCAAACCCGTGGGGCGCATCGGCGAACAGCCGCTGGTCCGGATCTGGAATTCGCCGGAGATGCTGCGCATGCGCGCGCTGCACGCCGCCGGGCGCGGCGGCGAAGTCGATATCTGCTCGCGCTGCTGCACCACCATCCCGCACCCGGCGCTGGTCGCCGGCAGCCTTGTGCTGCACGGCCGGACGGTGCGCCGCCTGCTGCCCCTGGTGGAACGGCTGACGTATTTCTCCAAGCTGCCGCGCAAGCTGCTCACGCCGCCCAAACGTGTCGGATCCCGGCCATAGCGGTCCCCGGGCCGCGCGCGTGAGCGGTGGACGCTACAGCAGCACTGTGTCGATGTGACCTTCGGGCTCCGCGTGCGCCGGCGCCGGCTCCGTGCCGCCGCGCAGGAACGCGAGCAGCGCATCCTGGCTTCCGTCGAAGTAGCCGTCCACCAATTCCTTCACCGCGGCGTGGCGCAGCGAGTCGCGGGTCTGCGAAGGCGCGTACACAAAAGACCGGCCCACCTTGCGCCGCGATAGCTTGCCCTTGCGCACCAGCCGGTCCAGCACGGTCATGATCGTGGTGTAGGCCAGCGGGCGCGACTGCGTCACGATCTCCTGTACGGAACGTACGTTGCCCTCTTGCAGACTCCACAGGGCGCGCAGGCATGCCAGCTCCAGGGGCGGCGGAACGTCGCGGACGGTTCTCGTCATTCAACTCTCCTGCTTGGGACCGCCAGGCCGCATGGCCTGCTTGAGTTTCTCCGCAAACGGGGAGTTGTTGGGCGGCGCAAACAGCGGATGCTCCACCGCTGCCGGACGCGCGGCCGCCGGCTCGGATTTGGCCGGCGCCGCCGCGGGCGGGTTGAGATACTTGTCCTTCTTGAGCGAGGCCCGCTCCAACGCCGAGTTGTAGGCCGTAAAACAGCCATCCACCTGCCGGTCGTTCTCAATCTGCGCGCGCATGGCTTCCATCTTCGAATCCATGTCGTCCAGATAGTGCAGCAGCAGCGCCTCGAGGAACTGCGGCACCTTGGGCGACCCGAACTCCAGCTTGCCGTGGTGGCTCAGGATCATGTGCTCCACCAGGTGGCGCAGCGGCACGGGAAAATCGGGCAGCCCGCGCAGTTTCTCCGCGACCATGCGCATGCCGATCGCGATGTGCCCCACCAACTGACCTTCGTTCGAATACGAAAAGCCGCGCTCGTAGTTGAGCTCGTAGATCTTGCCGATATCGTGCAGCACCACTCCGGTGAGCAGCAGGTCGAGATCGATGTTCGGGTAATGCGACGCCGTCATCCTGGCCAGCGCGCACAGGCTGAGCACGTGCTCGATCAGGCCGCCCAGAAATGCGTGGTGAATCTGCTTGGCTGCCGGCGCGCGCCGGTAGCGGCGGGCGATGTCGGGATCCTCCAGCATGGCTTCGAGCAGCGCCTTCAGGTGCGGGTTGCCGATGCCGGTTACAGTGGCGCGCAACTCGCGCCACATCTCCTCGGGGTCGCGCTTCGACGCCGGGAAATAGTCGGCGTAATCGATTTCGCTTTCGTCCATCAGCCGCAGCTTGTGAATCGTCATCTGCGGCTTGTTGTGATAGACCTGGACCAGGCCCTTGACCTGCACGAAATCGTCGCGGTCGAACGTGTCGAGCACCTCGCTCACGTTGTCCCACATCTTGGCGTCCACCTCGCCGGTGCGATCGCCCAGCATGAGCGAGAGATAAAACTCGCCTGTCTTTTTCTGCCGAATCTCTTTCGACTGAACCAGGAAGCTGGAGGTGACGACTCTGTTCGGTTCGAGCTCGGTTACGTACGGAGATTTCATTTCTTCTCGGGAGCGGCCGGAGTGGCGGCAACGTCCGCCTTATTCTCCTTGGCCGTGGGCCCGGTTTGCGTGCTCTTGGCGTAGCCGTGGGGAATGATCCACAGGATGTGCTTGCGCCGACGCGCGGCCACCTCTTCCTTGGTCACCGTCTGCGGCTTGAGTTGCGCCACATCCTTCCAGCGCGTGTCCTTGCCGGCCACCGCCCCCGAATCCACGTAGCCGTCTTTGATCTCCAGGAAAGCATCTTCGCGGAGATGGCTCAGGTAGATGCGCGCCTTGGGCTCGACCTTGGGCTGGACCAGGCGGTCCTGAATGTCGTTCTTGACCTCTTCGTAGCTCGCCTGGCCGGCTTCGTAACGGTCCTCGATCTTCAGAATCAGGAGCGAGTTGCGGATCCGGATGGGATCCGTGATGAACCCCTTCTTCTCCTTGAACACGATGTCCTCGATGGACTTGTCCATCGTGCCTCGGGTCATGGATCCGATGTAGCCGCCGTTGCGCGCCGTTTCCACGTCGTCGGAGAAATCGCGCGCCAGGTCGCCGAACTTCTCTCCGCGCCGCGCCCGCGCCGTGACGTCCTTGGCCTTCTTCTCCGCCGCCGCCACCTGGTCCGGCGTCTTCCCGTCCAGCGAAATCACGATCTGGCTGAGGAAAACCTGCGCCTCCTTGCGGATGAAGTCGCTCTTGTGCTCGTCATAGTACTTCTGCATTTCGGCTTCGGAGATGGGGATGTTGCGCATCACCTCCTGGCCGATGACGCGCTGCGTCAGCATCTGGTTCTTCATCTGCAGTTTGAAATCCTCAAACGGCATGCCGGTCTGTTGGGCGATAAAGGACTGGAATTTGTCCGGGTCGGATAATTCGGGGTGCTGCGCCTTCTGCTGAAGCTGGATTTCGGCCAGGCGCTTGGTGACGTCGTTGTCCACGTTGATGTTGAGGTTCTTCGCCTGTTGCACCAGCAGCAACTGGTCGATCTGGTCGCGCAGCGCATTGGCTGCGTACTCGTTCACCGTCTGCTGCAGACGCTGTCCGCTCAACCCCTGCCTGCGGGCTTCGGCGTCGATCTCCGCGCGCCGCTTCTCAAGTTCGCTGCGCGTGATGATGTCGCCGTTCACCTTGGCGGCGATCTCTTCGACGATCCTCACATTCGGCGGGTTGTCCGCCGCGCCTAAAACGAGTGCCGAAAGACTGAGTACTACAAGACTACGAAGCATATGCCTGAACCTCTATTCTAGCAGGCCGCTATCCCCTCAACTGCTCCAGCTTTTCGCCCAGGAACCGCAGGATATCGCCGGCCGCCAAATTGCCATCCAGTGGCAATAGCAATACGCCTGCCGGAGTGAACTGCGCGCCGCGGCTCTTTTTCACCAGGCTCATGAGCCGCCCCGGATCCACGCGCGTCCCCTGGTGGAACTTGATATTCAAGAGGTTATGCCGCCGGTCGACGGCCTCCACCCCGATTTGCTCGGCCAGCGTCTTCAGTGCGGAGTACAACAGCAGGTTGCGCACCGCCTCCGGAACTGGGCCATATCGATCCTCCAGTTCCTTTTCGGCACGGTCCCGGGCTGCCGCGTCGCCGGCGTTGGCAATCTGCCGGTACGCCCGCAGTCGCTGGTTTTCGTCGCCGATATAGTCGGTTGGGATCCGAATGTCCAGGTTGAGGTTGAGTGCCGAGTGAACCTCCGGCACCACCTCCTCGCCCTTGAGTTCCCGGACGGTCTCCTCCAATAGTCGTATATAGGTGTCGAAGCCTACCGAATTGATGTGCCCGTGTTGCTCCCCGCCCAGCAGGTTGCCCGCGCCGCGCAGTTCCAGATCCAGCGCCGCGATCTTGAATCCCGCGCCCAGATCGCTGAACTCCTTCAGCGCAGCCAGGCGCTTGCGGGCGACTTCGGTCAACTCCGTATCCGGCGGAACCAGCAGGTACGCGTAGGCCCTCCGGTTGGAACGTCCCACCCGCCCGCGCAACTGATAGAGTTCGCTCAGCCCGTAGCGCTCCGCGTTTTCAATCAACATCGTATTGGCCAGAGGGATATCCAGCCCATTTTCTATAATTGTCGTGCAAATCAGGATGTCGAACTCGTGGCGCATGAACTGGAGCATCACCTTTTCCAGTTCCGCCTCCGCCATCTGACCGTGCCCGACCCCGATCCGCGCCCCCGGCACCATTTCCTGGATCATGGCGGCGCGCGCCCATATGGAGTCCACTCGGTTGTGCAGGAAATACACCTGCCCGCCTCGACCCAACTCGAGTTCCACCGCCTGCCGGATCAAGTCGGGCTGGAAGGGAGCCACCACGGTGTGGATGGCGAGCCGGTCCTTGGGCGGTGTCTCGATCACCGACATATCCCGCAGACCCAACAACGACATATGTAGTGTTCTGGGGATCGGAGTGGCGCTCATGGCGATTACGTCCACCCCCTTCTTGAGTTGCTTCAAACGTTCCTTGTGCCGGACGCCGAAGCGCTGCTCCTCGTCCACCGCGACCAATCCCAGATCCTTAAAGTGGACATCGCTCGAAAGCAGCCGGTGGGTGCCGATCGCGACATCGATCTTGCCTTCGGCGAGATCTTCCACCAACGCCTTTAACTCCTTGCTGGTACGGAACCTGCTGAACATCTCCACGCGCACCGGGAAGGGTTGAAACCGCCGCTTGAAGGTCTCGAAGTGCTGAAATGCTAATACTGTAGTAGGAGCCAGCAGCGCCACTTGTTTCCCGTCGCCCAGCGCTTTGAAGGCGGCGCGCATCACCACCTCGGTCTTGCCGAAGCCCACGTCGCCGCACAGCAGGCGGTCCATCGGCTGCGGCATCTCCATGTCGCGCTTGATCTCGGAAATGGCGGTGAGCTGATCACGGGTGGGGGCGAACTCGAAGGCGTCCTCGAACTCGCGCTGCCAATTACTATCCGGAGAGTAGGGGAAGCCGTCCGCCGTCTTGCGCTCGGCGTAGAGCTTCAACAACTCGTCCGCCATATCGCGCATGCGCCCCTTGACGCGGGCTTTGGTGCGGGTCCAGGTGGCGCCGCCCATGCGATCCAGCGCCGGCTTGGCTTCCCCTGCTCCGCGGAAGCGCTGCACCAGGTCCATCCGCGTCAGCGGGACGTACAGCTTGGAGGCGCCGGCGTACTCCAGCACCATGTAATCGCCCTTGGATTCGCCGTGGTCGATCTCGCGCAGCCCAAGGTACTGCGCCACCCCGTGCTCGGCGTGCACCACGTAATCGCCGGGCTTGAGGTCGATCAGGTCGGCGGAGAACGTTTCCTTTACCGACTTGGAACCGGGCCCCCGGGTGACCAGCTCCGAGCTTTCGAACAGATCCTCGGATCCGAATACGACAAGCATCGAATCCTGGAACGCCGTGCCGTGCCGGATCTGCCCCTTCACCAGGAACACGTTTGCCGCGTCCCCCGCCAGATAGGCCCGTCCCGCCAGATATGCCGGCGTGGACTCGTGCTGCTCCAGCCCCAGTTGGTAGGGCAGCGTGTACTCGTTGAAGATGTCCGCCAGGCGCTCTACTTCACCGGTAGAAGAAGCGAAGAACGCCACCTTTCGCCCCTCCTCCACCAGGTTTCGGGCCTCCGCCACCGCGACCTGCATGTTGCCCCGGAAGCTCAGCGCCGGGCGGGTCGCGATGTGCAGCCCGCCGCCGTCCGGCGACCAGCCGATCTCCAGCTCTTCCAGCGCCAGCCGCGGCACCGCCGCGGCCTGTTGCTCGATCTCTTCCCAGCGGAAGAATACCCGCTCCGGTTGGTACGCCGGGGAGGCCTCGATCTGCTCCAGCCGGGTCCACAGGCGCCTGGCCGCGGCCCGGGCCTGCTCGGGTTCGTCCCAGACCACCAGGGGACGCTCCACCAGGTCCAGCACGCTGCACTCACGCGGGCGTGCCATGGGCGCGATCAGTTCCCACCCGGGGAAGGGCTCGCCCGCCGGAGGCAAGTCGCGTCCGGGGATGTCCGCCGCGCGCATCAGTTCGTGCAGTTCGGCCAGCAGGGTGTGGGAACGCTGGTATTCGGTGAGCGGCAGCAGCGTCGCCTCCTCCACCTTAAGGACCGAGCGCTGCGATTCCACGTCGAAGCGGCGGATGGACTCCACCTGATCGCCGAACAGGTCGATGCGCACCGGCTTCGCCGCCTCCGGCGAAAACACGTCCAGGATGCCGCCCCGCACCGAATACTCCCCGACCATCTCCACCGGCTCGCGCCGCTCGTAGCCGACGCTCTCCAGGTGCGCCACCACCTCGTCCAGCAGCATCTCCTCGCCCACCCGCAGCCGCAGCGCAATCTGCCGGTAAAAGGACGCCGGCTCCACCCGCAGCAGCAGCGACGCCACCGGGAGAATCGTCACCGGCGCGCGCCCGCTGGCCAGGCTCCACAGCCCGATGGCGCGCTGTTCGCAGATTTCCGCGTGGGGCGAGAGGTTCTGCAGCGGCAGCACGTCCAGCGCCGGCAGGAGCTGCGGCGCATCGCGCTCGGCGCCCACCAGCATCGCGTAGAACGTGGTCACCGCCTCGGAGAGCGCTTCAGCCTGCTTATTGCCGTCCGCCACCACCACCAGCGGCCGCCCCGCCACCTGTGCCAGCAGCACGGTGTACAGCGCCTTGGCGGTGGTGGTGAGCCCGGAGAGGGACGCCGCGCCGCCCGCGTTCACGCGGCGCACGGCCTCCTGAAAGGCGGGATGCCGCCCCAGGTCAAGAAACAGATCTCTGACGAGAGGGTGGATCAAGGCCTTTCGAGAATTCTTTCGACTAGATTCGTAGTGGAGTAGCCCGGTTCGAGCGCCACCGTCAGCACCTCGCCGCCGGCGGCTTCCACTTCCTCCCGCCCGGCGATGAAGTGGGCCCAATCGGCGCCCTTGATGAGCACGTCGGGGAGCACCTCGGCGATCAGTTCGCGCGGTGTCTCTTCGTCGAACAGGGTCACCGCGTCCACCGCTTCCAGCGCCAGCGCCATCTCGGCGCGCTCCCCCTCGGGGATGAGCGGGCGCGACGGCCCTTTCATGCGGCGAACGCTATTGTCGGTGTTGAGCGCCAGAATCAGCACGTCCCCCAGCGAACGCGCCTGTTCCAGCAGCCGGATGTGGCCGGGATGCAGCAGGTCATAGCAGCCGTTGGTGAACACCACCCGCTGGCCCTGATCCTTCCACCGGGCGCGCTGGGCCACCAGTTCCGGTCGCGAATAGAAGCGTCCCACCGCCACCAGTGTAGCGCGTGTGCCGGGGATCCTACGCTCCGGCGGACCGCCCCTTGCCCATCAGCCTGACCATGCGCTCGGCCTTGCGGCGCGTTGCCGGACGCGGATTCCCCGTCTGCCGCGCGGCGAACGCACGCAAGGGCGCGCGGTCCGGCACCAGGGGCGCCATGCGCTCCAGCGCGCGCAGCGCGTGACCGATGGCCACGTTGCGGCACTCCGGCGTCGCGTACTCGGCGTGCTCCACGCGCAGGATGCGCCGCGCGATCGTCGCCGCCAGATAGGGCTTGGCTTCGGCGATCACCGCGCCGCCGGCGATGGCGTGCGCGGCGCCGATCATCACTGCTCCCCGCACCGGCGCCAGGTACTCGTCCAGCATCACATCGATGCGTCCCTCGCGATCCACCCGCGCCAGGTTGGCCAGCATCCGCATCCCGTTCCATTGCAGGATGCGGTTGCGCTGGCGCACCAACCCCACTACTTCGTCAAAATGCGGATACACGCGCGCCGGTTCTTCCTCGCTCAGCCGGCAGAGCGCTTTAACGGCTCCGAAACGGTCGCGTGCGCGGCCGCCGGAAATCGCGGCGAACAGGCCGGAAACTTCGGCACTACTCATGCTGTGTTCAGATCTACACCCCGCGGCAGGCGGTGTCAAACGGCAGCGGACAGCGGCCGGTACGCCGGCCGCGAACAGGCGTTGTACAAGATCCGGCGCACCTCGGGCTCGTAAAACGGCTGCGCCAGCAGATCGTACGCGCCCAGATTCAGCGCCTCGGCCCAGAAGCGAGCGTCCGCGTGCGGGTCGGTGACGATCACTTCCACTTCCTGCGGGTTCTCACGCACCAGGTGGAGGACATCCAGCCAGCGCCCATCGGGGAGAGCGGCTTCCGTCAGAATCGCGTCATACTCCTCCTGACGGAGCTTAGCGCGCGCTTGCTGCAGGGATTCTACGTAAACCAGTTCCATTGGAAGCCCGTGCAGCATTCGCGAGAGGCGCCGGGCATCCGCGAGGCGCCCGGAAATAAATAGTAATCGTGACCTCATTTGCGCGCTTCCTAAGATTGATCAATTTTAATGATACGCCCCGAATCGGGGCAGGACAATGCCTCTTCGGTAAACAACGGACGCTTCCGTCCGCATGGATGCCGCCCGGGATAGCGACCCCGCCGGCGCCCGTTCCGAGAGAAGATCGAAGTCCAGGGAACCCCTCACGATGAACCGACGCTCGTTCGTACGCTCCGCGGGCCATCTGCGGAAGTTGCAGAAGGAACTTGACGATCCGCTGGAGTTGCCGCCGGGCTAGCCCTTATCCGGTTTCATCACCGCCACGTAGCCCAGGTTGCGGTAGAGCTGGTTGTAATCCAGCCCGAACCCGACCACGAAGCGGTCCGGGATCTCGAAGCACCGGTAGTCCACCGGCACCTGCACGATGCGCCGCGAATTGCGGTCCAGAAACGTGCACACCGCCAGCGAATTCGGCGCGCGCCCGGCCAGGTTCTGCAACAGGTAGCGGAGGGTGAACCCGGTATCCACGATATCCTCCACCAGGATCACGTCGTCGCCCTCGATGCTCTCGTCGAGATCCTTGGCGATCCGCACCACGCCCGGCGAACCGCTCTTGTTGGAGAAACTCGAAATCCCCAGGAAGTCGATCTTCAAGGGCACCTCGATGTGCCGCGCCAGCGCGGTCAGAAAGAAGACCGAGCCTTTGAGCACGCCCACCAGCTTGACCGTGCGCCCCGCGTAATTGCGCGAAATCTCCGCCGCCACCTCGCACAGCCGCGCCTCGATCTGCTCCTCGGTGAAGAGCACGCGCTCGATGCCCGGAATCGCCGGCGCGCTCATGCCTCAACCGGCCGCCCGGCCAGCCCGTACTTGAAGATGAGGTTCTCGAAATCCTTCTGGTAGAACACCTGCACGTTCAGGTTCGGATACTGCTCCCGCAACAGGCGCACCTTGCGGTTCTTCCTGGTGACCAGGGACTGCTTCATGGTGGTGAGTTCCACGTACAGATCGTACTCCGGCAGGTAGAAGTCCGGGGTGAACGCCTCCAGCACCGCGCCGTCCTCGGCCTGCTGAATCGGGAACGTGCGCGGCTCGTACTCCCAGGCGATGCGGTAGAAGTCCAGCAGGTTGGCGAACATCTCCTCGCTGGCGTGCGCGAATTTCTTGCTGCGCAGGGTCACGCGACTCGGCGGCACGATGCCGTAGCGCGCCAGCTTCATGCGCATGTGAAACTGCAACTGCTGCTCGGCGGCGTGCGAAAGATACCCGCGCTCGCGCAGTCCGCCCGATGCCACCGCGGTTTCCACCAGTTCCGCCATCTGCTCCGTGCTGAGCGATTCGGAGTTGAAAACCAGGTCGAAAAGCTCCGCCGTGGCCTGCGTCTTGCCGAAGCGCGCGCGCCGCTGTTCGCGGTCAGCCGTTTCCAGGTCGAGCAGCATCTTGCGCGCGGGCTCTCGCTCCAGGCGGTGGTCCAGCATCAGGTTGCCGATGCGCACGTTCTCCGGCGCCACCACGTGCACCCGCAGCGTGCCCGGGAACTGCTTCGCCTGCACTTCGCCGCCCGCCGCGCAGTACACCAGGTGATGCTCCGTCGCCAGGCGCGCCAGGATGGACATCACCAGGCTGGGCCAGGCTCGATCGGGAATGACCGTGTCCGCACCGAATTCTTCGCTGGTCAGGGAGCGGATGCGGGATTGCGTGAGCAGTTCGAATCCGAGCCTTTGCGCGCTGATGCGCGCAACCTCCTCGAATCGGCATCCCGGGTGCCCCGAAACCGCGATCAGCGCCATTTCCTCAAGCTCATGATAACGCGCGCCACGCGCTACCGCGCATCGCAGGCGCAAATCGCTCCGGGTACAGCATCTCGCACAGGATGCGGTACGTCTCCACCACCCGCGGACCGGGGCGGTTGAAATGGCGGTTGCCGTCGGCGATGTACTTGCGCCCGCGCAACGCCCGCCACTCCGGCCGCGACGTGAGCAGGTGTAGTTCACGCTCCGTGCGTTCGAGATCGAACCCGCACGGCGCCACCACGATCACGTCCGGGTCCGCCGCCACGAGTTGCTCCCACGTCATCCACGGCGAGTGCCGGCCCGCCTCGCCGAACAGGTTCACTCCGCCCGCGAGTCCGATCAGTTCGGGCATCCAGTTCCCCGCCGCCATGAGAGGATCCATCCACTCGATACAGGCTACGGTCGTGCCAGGCTCCCACCAGACCCTTGGCATCCTTGCCGTCAACTCGGCAACCAGCCCCTCGCCCTCGTCGCTTTTTCCCAGTGCCTCCGCCACCCGCCGGATGTCCGACCATATCCCCTCCAGCGAATCCGGCTGGAGTGAGACCACGCGCGGCCGCCCCCGCATCCCGCGCGCGAACGCCGCCTCCACGTCGCGCAGACTCACGGCGCAGACTTCGCACTGGATCTGCGTAAGGATGTGGGTCGGTTCCAGCCGTTCGATCACGTCCTCGAACACGTCGTAGATCGAAATCGCCTGGCGCGCGGATTCCTTCACTAGGCGGTCGATCTCGCCGCTGGATGCATCCGCCGGGATGCGCGGCCGCGTGCACACCGGCAGCGCCCGCACCGCCTCCGGATAATCGCACTCGTGCGAGCGGCCCACCAGGTGCGCCGTCATTCCCAGCGCGTCCACGATCTCGGTGGCGCTGGCGATCAGCGAGACGATGCGGGGCACTGTAGGTCCGTGTAGAGGAAGTCGCCCGCGGCGTGGCGTTCCCCGGTTTCAATCGCCAGCGGCGCGCGGAACATCGGTCCCGCGTAAGCGAAGGTGTGGAACTCGCCGTTCTCCCCGCAGGGGTCCGCCGTGGACGGCAGCGCGTCCAGGAGCGAGGCGTCGAACTCGCGCCCGGCGAAGGATTCGTCCAGCACGCGCGTATCGATGCATGCCAGGCGCGCGCGCAGACCGCCGGCGATCATCTTGCGCGCCAGTTCGTCCGTGGGCAACTGCCACAGCGGAAACAGCGGCGTCAGGCCGCTCCCCGCCAGTTGCTTCTCGCGGTAGGCGCGGATGTCCGCCAGGTAGAGATCGCCGAACGCGATGGCGTCGAAACCTTCGGCCACCGCGCGGCGGCAGGCATCGGCCATGCGCGCTTCGTACTCCTCGTTGCTGCACGGCCAGGGCAAAGGAACCTGCCACAGCGGCAAGGCCGCCGCGCCGGCCTGCGCTTCCGCCAGCGTACGCCGCACGCCGTGCATGGCCACGCGATCCGCGGCTTCGTTGATCGTGCTCAGCAGCGCGGCCACGGGCGCACCCTGCCCGCGCAGCACGTGCAACATCCACGCGCTGTCCTTACCGGAACTCCAGGCCAGCAGGATTTTCTTCGCCGCCGCGGCGGACATCGCCGGGCTACGCGGCCTGCGCCGCCACGCGCTCGCCCCGCGCCACCGCGCGGCTCAACCACGCGTGCAGACCGAACAGCAGGCCGGAGTACAGCAGGTCGCTGGCCAGGGTGCGCGCGAAGAACGGCACGCCCGCGGAATAGCATGCCAGCACGCCGCTCAGCGTGTGGGGATACATGTTGCTGGCGCCGAGCCAGGCGAAGTTGGTGATCAGGAAGAACTGGATGCTGCCCGCCAGAGCCCCCGCGCCGATGGCCAGCGGGCTCTCGGTGGAGCGCAGCCGCGTGCCGATCCACACGCTGATCATGAAGCTCAGGTACACCAGAGGCGTGGCGCGCGAATACCCGCCCAGGAGCGGATCGGTGATCGCCATCAGCGCCAGCGGCAGCGCATAGGCCTTCCAGCCGCGCAGGCGCGCGCCGGCGAACAGGCTCATCGCCCCTACCGGAGCGAAGTTCAGTTGCTGGGTAACGCGGATGAGCGCTCCCAAAACAAGCAATCCCATGGCCAGCGGCCTCGCCGAACTCTTGTGCATCGACATCTCCTTCTTACCTCCTCATTATGTACCACGGTTGGCGCCGCTTCCGGCGCCCCTACTTTTCTCCACTTGCCGAACGGTTGGGCTGCCACAACGTTTCCGGACTCCCGGTCCGGTGGCCCGCCCAGCGGCTCCATACGAACAATGCGTCGCTCAACCGGTTCAAATACCGGATCGCCTCTTCGGGCACACTCTCCGCGCGCGCCAGCGCCACGCAGGCCCTTTCCGCGCGGCGGCACACCGTGCGCGCCACGTGCAGTTCCGCGTCCAGACGGCTGCCGCCCGGCAGAACGAACGAGCGCAGCGGTTCGAGCGGCTCGTTCATCCGGTCCATCTCCCGCTCCAGGCGCTCGATCTCCACTTCGGTCACGCGCGGCTGCCTGGGATGCACGTCCTCGGGCAGCGTGGCCAGAATCGAGCCCAGGTTGAACAACTCGTGCTGCACGCGCAGCAGGATCGCGACCAGTTCTCCCAGGCCCAGATCCCGCGCCGTGACCCCCGCCACGCCGATGAACGCGTTGAGTTCGTCCACCGTGCCGTAGGCTTCGATCCGCGGACTGTCTTTGCCCACCCGCTGTCCGCCCGCCAGGGCGGTCTCGCCCTTGTCTCCCTGCCGCGTGTAGACGCGGTTGATGGCCAGACGCGGCTCGCTGAATCGCTCTTCGCTCACTGTCCCCTCGCAATGGTCCATTTGACCCCGGCGACGAAGTTCAACAAGGGCGAGGGGAACCCGAACACCTCCTCGTAATGCCGGTCCAGCGCGTTGCGCAGGTTACCGTAGAGCGTCATCCCCTGCCCGAGCGAGTAGTTCACATTCAGCCCGATATTGCTGAACCCCGGATTCCAGAACAGGCCGCTGCCCGCGCCGTAGGACGGCTCCTCGAAGAGCGCCCGCCCGCGGAAGTAGCCGGTGACGTCCGCCGCCACGCGCCCGCGCGAAAACGCCGCCGTGAAGTTGCCGGAGTGCTCCGGACGCCGCGTGAGCTGCTGCCCCACGGTAAACGGCAGCGGCGCCTGGGCGTCGCTGCCGTCGAGCGAGAGGATGCGGGTTTCCAGCAGCGTGTAGCCGCCGCTCACCAGCACCCACCGCGCCGGACGCAGCCGCGCCGAGAACTCCGCCCCCTGCGCCTGCGAATTCGCCAGGTTGGCCGACTTGTAATGGCTCAGCGTCGTCAGCGATCCGCCCAGCGTCACGATCAGGTCGTAGTAACGGTTGTAGAAGTACGTGCCGTCCACCATGAGCATACCGTGCAGCAGCGCCCGCTCCACGCCGGCATCCACGCTGCGCGTACGCTCCGGCTTGAGCGCCGGATTATTGGTGAAGGCCAGTTCGAATCCGCTCGGCGGACGCAGCCCCATCCCGAAGGAGGAGTGCAGGCGCGTGCCCCCCAGCGAGTACGCCGCGGCCACTTTCGGATTCACCCGCGAAATGTTGCTGGCCGGGAAATCGGGCCGCGAGTAGCCGTCCGAAGGAATCGCCGGCGTGCGGAAGAATTCGGCCCGTACTCCGGTGGAAAGGTACAGCCGGCCGATATCGTAGCGGTTCTCCGCGTACACCGCGGCCTCATTGCGCCGCAGCGGGAACGTGCTGTAGCTCGCATCCGTGATGTATGAGTTTTTGACCTCCTCGCGCCCGCCCGCGACCCCGAACGAGGCTACATCGTGCGGCGAGATGCGCACCACCGTCCGCGCCTCGCCCTCGGCGCGAAGGTCCTTGTTGAAGCTGAAGCCGTACTTGCTCTGAAAACCGCTGTTGTAGAGGAAAAAGTTGCCGGTGATCTCTTCGCGCACCCGCGGGCTCAGGTCCGCTTCGTAATGGCCGCCGTACGAAGAAAAGTTGTTCTTCGCGCGGCTCACCGTATCGATGCCGGTGAAGATGTGCATCGGATTGGAGCCCCACGGCCCGGGTTCGCCCTCTTCGTTCGAATCGAAGAAGCCGTGCAGCCCGATGCGCTGCCGCGTGAAGGCGCGCGAGACCCTTAACGTCACGTCCTCGTTGCGGTAGTCGCTGTTCACCACCGGCCCGTCGTTGTCGTAGCGCGAGGCCGAGGCCACCAGCCCGAAACCTGCCAGCGTGCCGCTGCCGGTCGCGCCGAAACGCCGCTCCCAGTGGCTGCCGCCCTCGGCCATCAGGTCGAGTTCGGGCTCCGAGCCGGGACGCCGCGTGGTGATTTCGATCGCACCGGTGTTGGCGTAGGAGCCGTATACGGCCGATTGCGCTCCGCGCACCACGTCGATGTGGTCCACCGCTTCCGCCGGGATGTGGGCGAAGTCGAAGGAGCCGCCGAAACTGTTCACCGGCACGCCGTCGATCTCCACCAGGGTCATGTTGGAGTTGCCGCCGCGCAGGAACAGGCTGCTCACGGCGCCCGGATATCCGGACTGGTTGAACACCGCGCCCGGCGTGTAGCGCAGCAGGTCCATGGCGAAGGGTTCGTTGCGCCCGCGCACCTGCTCCGGCGTGATCTCGCTCACACTCGATGCCTGCGCCGCGGCCGGCAGTTCGATGGTCGATCCCACCACCTCCACCGCGTCCACCCGCGGCGCCAGTTCGAGTTGCACGCTGGCTGCCTGATCGAGCGGTACGGTGCGCGTCGCAAACCCCGGCGCCGCCACGACCAGCGAAGCGCCCTCGGTTGCCGGAACGTCCACGCGGAACGAGCCGTTGGGCGCCGACGCGGTGCGCGCCACAATCCCGGTCTGATTGGTGACCGCCAGTTGCGCGCCTCCAATGGCTGCGCCGGAGGGGTCGATGATCCGGCCGGCGATTTCGGCGGCGGAAAGCGCCCCGGTGAATGTCAGGAAACAGGCCCAAAGGCCCAGGGAACGTTTCATCATGTCAGGCCCCTCCCACGAGAGCCGCTACGAGCGTTCACCTTCTGGCCGGTCTCCTGACTCGCGCTTCACCGGGGCGGCCCGCCTTCCCATTCCGTCACCGGAACAGTGGCACACGGGGCCGCTCCTCCGCGCTCACAGTAGCGGGGCTGTGCCGGATTTTCACCGGCTTCCCGTTCACCAGAGGCTTTAGAGCTACGTTTCCGAGTGTACACTAAATCCAGAACTTGTCATGCGGAATCTTTGCCACGGTATCGCGCGCCTGGCTCTGGCCGTGGCGGTCGCCGGCGCGTTTTTCAGCGCTTCCGCGGCCGACACCAAGCCGGACCGGAAGAAGTCCCAGGCCGCGGTAGAACGCGGGCGCAAGGCCGACCAGGCGGGCAAGCGCGACGAAGCCGTCGCCGCGTACACCGACGCCCTGGAGGCCGATCCCTCGAACCCCGAGGCCCTGCGCCTGCGCGCGCTCGATTACAAGGCCGCCGGCGACCTCGTCAAGGCGCGCGCGGACCTGGACAAAGCCGTCGAAGTGGCTCCCGGCGACGCCGAGGTCTACTACGCGCGTGGCCAGCTCCTGCTGACTACCAAACAGTACGAGGCTGCCATCGGCGATCTCACGCTCGCGCTCAACCTCAACCTGGCGCGCACCGAGGTCTACACCGCGCGCGGCAAGGCCCACAACGAACTCCACCATTGGGACGCCGCCATGCAGGACTTCAACGAGGCCATCAAGCTCCGCCTCGATAACTGGGAGCCTTACCTCGGCCGCGGCATTGCCCGCGCCGAGTTGCGCCGCTACCGCGACGCCGTGGAGGACTTCGACTCCTGCATCGCGCGCAAGCCGGACGCCGAAGAGTGCTACGTGGAGCGCGCCCTGGCCTACAGCGGCGTTTCCGATTTCAACCACGCGCAGAGCGACCTGACGCGCGCACTCGGCATGAATCCTGACGACCTGCGCGCCTGGCGCGTGCGCGGCGCCGTGCGCGAACGCCTCGGCGACGATCCCGGCGCCGTCGCCGACTACTCCGAAGCCATCCGCCGCGACCCCAACGATGTGCGCCTCTTCATGGCCCGCAGCAGCGTCTACGTGCGCCTCAAGAAATACCAGGAATCCCTCGAAGACCGCGAAAAGGCGGTCCAACTCGACCCCAAGGACCCGGACGTCTACATCGCCCGCGGCGGTTCCTACCACCTGCTCGGCCAGCACGAAAAAGGCTTCGCCGACCGCACCACCGCGATTCGCCTCAACCCGTCCAACCCCGTGGCCTGGACCGCGCGCGGCGACGCCTACTTCCTGCTCGAACGCTGGGACGAAGCCCTCGCGGATCTCGACGAAGCCGTGCGGTTGGACCCGGGCAACCGCGAAACCGCCCAGTTGCGAGCCGTGGCCAAAGCCCACGTCGATGAGAAGATCGCCGAAGCCAGGGCCAAGGAGAAGTTGCCCGATACGCCGCAGGTGAGCCTGCCCGCACCCGCCGCCGTGCCGCCGCCGGCCGCCGCGCCTTCGCCGGCGCCGCAAGTGGCTGCCGCGCCCCCGCCGCCGCCTCAACCCGCCGTCCCCGCAACTCCAGCGCCCGCGCCGGTGGTGAAACGCCCCCCGCCGGCGCAAAAAGTCCTCACCGCGGCCGACTATCACGCGCAGGGCCGCAAGCTGATTCAGGATGAGAAGTTCCAGGAGGCGCTCGCTCCGCTTTCCCAGGCCGTGGCGCTCGATCCGTTCCTGGCCGCCGCATTCAACGCGCGCGGCTACTGCTATACCCGCCTCAGAAAGTATCCCGAAGCGCTGGCCGATTTCGACCAGGCCATCAAGCTGAATCCGGCCTACGCCAACGCGTATACCAACCGTGCGGTCGCGCGGCGTGCGTCCGGGGACAAAACGGGGGCCGAAGCCGACCAGGCCAAGGCACGGGAGTTGCTCAAGACCGCGAAGCAGTAGACCCTACATCAGGCGCGGACGGCTCTGTTCGTTGTCCACCAGGCCGTCGAAAATGGCCAGCACCTGCTTGCGGTAGGCGTAGACGCGGCGCAGATTTTCCCGAAATCCGATCTCGAAATCCGACGCCCTCATCCATTTATCCATCATGGAGCGGGGCACGTCGATGTCCTGCCGCAGGCTGTCCAGATCGTGCCCGCGAAGAAACAGGCCGTAAAAGAAAGCGGCTTCCCGTTGTGGCGCCAGTGGATCGAGGTCGTCTCTCGCCGTCATAAAACACTCAGCGAAAATGCCAGTATACCGACGCCCCCCCGAGTCGGGCAAGTGCCGCGGGAAGCGGCTTTCCCTGCCTGTTAAGATAGGAACAAAATCATGCCCACCCTGATCCCGTCACCGCAGCGCATTGTGCCCGCGGGCAACAAGCCCAAACTGATCGATGAATATGTCGGACGTGTGAATAGCTCGACCGAGGCAGTCAGTGTGGCTCATATGCGCAGTCCGGGCGGGTGGGTCGAACCGTGCCAGACGCCGGAGTTCGACGAGTTCACGGTCGTGCTGCGGGGACTACTTCGCGTTGAGCACCGCGATGGCGTGCTCGATGTGCGTGCCGGCCAGGCCGTCGTTACCCACCGCGGCGAGTGGATCCGTTACAGCACTCCCCAGGACGATGGTGCCGAATATATCGCGGTCTGCCTCCCGGCTTTTTCTCCGGAAACCGTTCACCGCGACGCCTGATTCTCTAGGATCCGGCCTGCGCGGCGGCCTTTGCACCCCGCGTCTTGAACTCGTACCTTTCGATGCGAACCGCCGCGCGATCCACCTCCGCGCGAACCACCCTCCCGGTTGCCACAAACTGCAATGGACACGTCCCATCCAGACGCGCGGGCCAATTCACGGACAACTCCACCATGCGGCCCAGGGGCAGCCTTTCCTCGGTCGTGAACAGAATTCCACCGCTCCCTATGTTGAGCGTTGTACCCGAGCCTGTGACCTGCTGGGTCTTCGATTGCACCACCCGATACCGCACATCTTCCTTCAGCGGAAACCGATTGGTGCCTCGCCTCTCCAGAAGTCCTCCGACCCGAGCACTGTTTACTTCCGTGCCTATATCCATTCCGTCTTATCATGCAGGTTCTTATTGCGCTTCCACAATAGGACAAGAGTTGCATATCGATGAAATTTTCTTAGTACGAATCCCTTAAATGCCCTCCTCCCCGGAAGCCCTGCGTCGACGCTCTGTTATGCTGGCCTCATGGATCGGGACCAACTCCGCGGCCTCCTCGAACAGGTTCGCTCCGGCGCCGTCGATGTCGAAAACGCCCTCGACCGCATGCGCCACATGCCTTTCGAAGACCTCGGCTTCGCCAAAGTCGACCACCATCGCGAACTCCGCCACGGCATGCCCGAAGTGATTTTCGCCAAGGGAAAAACGCCGCAACAGGTCCAGGCCATCGCCGAACGCCTCCTCGAACACTCCAACAACGTGCTCATCACCCGCGCCGACCCCGCCTGCGCGGATCTGGTCACTTCCAGCCTTGCCGGCGGCGAGTACCTGCCCCTTTCCGGCGTCATCCGTTTCTGGCGCGACCGCACAATTCACGGCAAAGGCCCCATTGCCGTGGTTTGCGCCGGCACCAGCGATATGTTCGTGGCTGAGGAAGCTCAGGTCACCGCCGAGTTGATGGGCAACCAGGTGGACACGATACACGACATCGGAGTGGCAGGCATCCACCGTCTCATGCACAATCGCGAACGCCTCTGTCGCGCACGTGTCGTGGTGGTTTGCGCCGGCATGGAGGGCGCGCTGCCTAGCGCCGTCGGTGGCTTGGTTTCCTGCCCCGTGATCGCGGTCCCCACCAGCGTCGGCTACGGAGCCAGCTTCCACGGACTCGCCGCCCTGCTCGGTATGCTGAACAGTTGCGCCAGCAATGTGACCGTCGTAAACATCGACAACGGCTTCGGCGCCGGATACGTCGCCAGTCTGATCAACCACCTGTAGCTTTTCACCGCACTTCGATCGCGTCGACGTCGATGAACGACCCCGTCGCCGCCGCACGATGTCCGCCCGTCGCCCGGATCACGATCGTGTGGCTCCCCGGCGCCAGCCCCGCGAGGCGCAGCTGCTGCCTCCATTGGGCCGCAGGTGCGTAGAGATCGAAGATGCCGCGCGCAACGCCGTCGATCGTCACCTCGGCGGTGCCGCGATTCGGCGCGCGCGCAAAGATCCACTCGACCGCGGTCCCCTCGAAGAGCGCCGCGGCTTCCGCCCCGGCTTCGTCCGTGTAGCTGGTGGTGCCGCCCAGCGCGCCATCGAAATCGCCGCGATGGTCCCACTCGCCCCGGTACACGATCGCGCGCTCGCCATCGTCGTGCACTCCCGGCCCGAGCACGATGGAGGGCGGCGCGGGTGGCGTCTCCGGCGCCGGCGTGCACCCGGGGTCGATCCGCACCAGCGCGTACCCGCCCGCCGCGAACTCGCGCGCGCCGCACTGCCCCAGCAGTTCGCGCAGCGCGCGCGGACGCAGCGGCGCCCGCGGATCCTTCGGCCCCACGATGGCATACCGCACCTTCCACCCGGCCAGCAGCGCGGGCAGCCCGCCCGCCTCCGGGGCGCGCCGGATGCGCTCCATCGTGCCGTACTGGTGCCACTGGTTTTCGTACACTTCGCCGCTCAGCCCGGCGATCGCCGTGTCGCTCGCCAGCAGCACCGGCGCCCCGGGATGCGCGCGCTCGAACCACGCGATCACCGCGCGAATCGGCGCCGCGCGCTCCAGGCACGCCGAGCGCTGCGCGTCCGTGAACGGGCCCCACAGGTCCTTGTGCCAGTAGCCCGCGGCCGGCAGGAACCACACGTCGAGCAGCGCCGCCGCCGCCAGGAAGGCGATCAGCGCGCGCCACAGCGTCCGGTGGCACGCCGCCGACCAGCCCAGCATCACCGCGCAGGGGATCGCCAGCAGCGGCAACTCCGGGTAGAGGTAGCGCGCGTTCGGATCCGAGCGCAGCACCAGAGCCGCGGCGCCCAGCGCCACCAGCGACGCCGCCGCCACGCTCCGCCGCCGCACCACCAGCAGCGCCGCCACCGCCAGCGGCGCCAGCAGCAGGTACTGGAAGCCGAACGACCCTCGCTGCCCTTCGTAGAAAAGCTCCGTGCGAAACGTGAGGTCGTACGGCATGCGCCACGCCAGCGGTTGCCGGAAGCGCTCGTCGCGGATCTCCGCGCCAGCCGGCAACAGCGCCGAGTGAAAGCGGCCGTTGAGGAACGGGAACACCGGATTGCCGGTCTTGGCCCAGGCGATCAGGTACCCCGGCGCCGCCACCGCGACCACCAGCGCGGCCGCGGCCAGGGCGGTGCGGCGCCGCGGACGCTCCCACGCGGCGTAGATCCCGAGCAGCGCCACGAACGGCAGCGCCCCCAACTTCGTCGCCAGCGCCGCGCCGGATAGAATGGCGGCCGCCAGGAACGCGCGCTCGCCCACCGCCAGGAACGCCGCCAGCAGCAGCCCGGCCAGCAGATTCTCGATGAACAGTTCGCCGGTCACGGATCCGGCCAGGGGTGTGGCCGCGAACAGCGCCGCCAGCAGCCATGCTTCCCCCGGCGACGCCCACCGCCGCGCCGCGCCGCGCAACAGCGCCAGCAGCAGGATCAACAGCGCCAGGTTGAGCAGCCGCGCCGCGTGCTCGCCGCCCAACTGGTACACGATGGCGTAAGCGAAATCGCCGCCCATCGGCATCACCGCCCACACGAAGCGCGCCGGCTCGAACGTGAGTGCGTGGTGCCGCGCCATGTCCATCGGGATCGCCAGGTGCATGGCCAGCCCGTCCGCCCCCGCCTCCGGCTGGAGCATCGCGAACCAGTGAATCGCCAGCACGAACACGAGCAGTGCCAGCGCCGCCCGCTCCGCCCACCCGCCCGGCGCGGTCCACCGCGGCCATTGCCGCCTCGGCCGCCGGAGCGCGATGGGAATC
The DNA here is from genome assembly GCA_018268835.1 of Acidobacteriota bacterium. Lineage (GTDB taxonomy): Bacteria > Acidobacteriota > Terriglobia > Bryobacterales > Bryobacteraceae > Solibacter. Next base: position 39,536 of record JAFDVU010000016.1, read on the forward strand.
GCCAGCAGCACCAGCCACACCGCCGGATAGTGCACCGGCAATCGCGCCACCAGCGGCATCGGCGCCAGGTACAGCGCGATCCCCAGCAGCGTCGCTCGCGCCGCGCCGCCCGCCGACCCCGGCGAAAGCGCCCGCCCCGCCAGGTCCCCCAGGCACCACGCCGAAAAGAGGAAGTACGCCGTCGCCAGACCCGCTGGCGGCAACAGCGCGAGCGTGGCCGCCGCCGCCAGTCCGCACGCCAGCGGAAGGTACAGCCACGGCACCAGGATCAGGACCGCCAGCGAAGCGGCGCCGAACAGCGCACCGAAGCGCACCAGCCGCTCCTGCCCGGCGCTACTCCAGATCTCCTGTGAAAAAAGATGTTGCGCGCGGAAGCCGTGGACCTCCGCCGCCGCCACCAACACGAGCAGTGACAGAATCAGCCACGGGAGCACCCGCGGCCGCGCGCCGGCGCTACTGTTTCTCCGCGGTAGCAATGCGGGCCTGTGCGCGCATCATCGCGTCCAGGGCGGCCGCCGGGTCCAACCCGAGCGATGGGTTGATGCTGGCTTCGATCGCCCGCTGATACGCGTTGCGGGCGCGGTGTACGTCGATCTCTTCGCGCGCCTCGGCCACGTTGGCCAGCACGCGCACGTGATCGTCCGCCACCTCGACGAAGCCGGAGTGGACCGCGAAGTAGCGCTTCACCCCGCCCGCCACGAAGCTCAGGGTGCCGATGCCCAGCAACCCCACCAGCGGCGCGTGCCCCGGCAGCACGCCGAGATACCCGTTCCTGCCCGGAATCTCGACCTCGCTCACCTGCTCGCGCACGAGTTCGCGCTCCGGGGTTGCGACTTCGAGTTCGATGGTCGCCGCCATGGCTTAAGCCTTCTGCATCTCTTCGGCCTTGGCCAGCACGTCTTCGATCGTGCCCTGCATGTAGAAGGCGCTCTCGGGGATGCTGTCGTGCTTGCCTTCGGCGATCTCGCGGAAGCCGCGGATCGTATCGGCCAGCTTCACGTACTTGCCCTTGAAGCCGGTGAACTGCTCGGCCACGTGGAACGGCTGCGAGAGGAAGCGCTGGATCTTGCGCGCCCGCGCCACCGTCAGCTTGTCCTCGTCGGAGAGTTCGTCAATGCCCAGGATGGCGATGATGTCCTGCAGGTCCTTGTAGCGCTGCAGGATCCCCTTCACCAACTGTGCCGTCGAGTAGTGGTCCTGCCCGACGATGTTCGGATCCAGAATGCGCGACGTGGACGCCAGCGGATCCACCGCCGGGTAAATGCCCAGCGCGGCGATATCGCGCGAAAGGTTGGTGGTCGCGTCCAGGTGCGCGAACGCCGTCGCCGGAGCCGGATCGGTGTAGTCGTCGGCGGGCACGTAAATCGCCTGCACCGACGTGATCGAACCCTTCTTCGTGGACGTGATGCGCTCCTGCAATTCGCCCATTTCCGTGGCCAGGTTCGGCTGGTAGCCCACCGCGCTCGGCATGCGGCCAAGCAGCGCGCTCACTTCCGAACCCGCCTGCGTGAAGCGGAAAATGTTGTCGATGAACAGCAGCACGTCCTGCCCTTCCTCATCGCGGAAGTACTCGGCCACGGTGAGTCCCGTGAGGCCGACGCGCAGGCGCGCCCCCGGCGGCTCCGTCATCTGGCCGTAGATCAGCGCGCACTTGGACTTCTTGTAGTCCTTGGGGTCGATCACGCCGGATTCCTGGAATTCCAGCCACAGGTCGTTGCCTTCGCGCGTGCGCTCGCCCACGCCGGCGAACACGCTCACGCCGCCGTGCTTCATCGCCAGGTTGTTGATCAACTCCTGGATGATGACCGTCTTGCCCACGCCCGCGCCGCCGAACAGCCCGATCTTTCCGCCCCTCAGGTACGGCTCGATCAGGTCGATGACCTTGATGCCGGTTTCGAACATCTCCAGCCGCGTCGACTGGTCTTCGAACGAGGGCGCCGGACGGTGAATCGGGTAGAATCGCTTGGCCGGCACCGGACCCATTTCGTCCACCGGCTGGCCGATCACGTTCAGCACCCGCCCCAGCGTCTCCTGCCCGACCGGCACTTCCACCGGGTGCCCCAGGCTGATCGCCTTCATGCCGCGCACCAGCCCCTCGGTGGGCTGCAGCGCCACCGTGCGCACCCGGCCTTCGCCGATGTGCTGCTGCACCTCGCAGATGATGTCGATCGGCGCCGGCACTTCGAAGCCTTCGCTGACGATGCGGATCGCGGTGTAAACCAGCGGGATCTGCCCTTCGGGGAACTCGCAGTCCACGGCCGGCCCGGCCACCTGGACCACCGTGCCGGTAACTTGTACTCCAGTGCTCGTTGCCATATTCAATCCTTACTCGGCGGCGGCCGCGCCGCTCACCACTTCGATAATCTCCTTGGTGATGCTGGCCTGGCGCACGCGGTTCATAAACAGAGTCAATCGCTCGATCATATCGGCCGCGTTGGAAGTGGCCGCGTCCATCGCGGTCATGCGCGCGGCATGCTCGCTGGCCACGCTCTCCAATAACGCCCGGTAAAATTCCATCTCCACGTAGCGCGGCAGCAGGTCTTCCAGCATCTCCGCCGGCGGCTGCTCGTAAATGTAGTCCACCGATCCGGCCTGCTCGGGCAGTTCCACGGGGAGCACCCGCGACAGCGTCAGCTTCTGCGCCACCACGCTCTTGAACTCGTTATAGAGCACGTAAACCGCGTCGATCTCTTCGCCGCGGAACAGGTCCATCGCCTTGCGCGCGATGGCCGCCACGTCCTCGTAGCGCGCCTTGTTGCCCAGCCCGACGTGTTCGCCCGAGATCGCCGCGCCGCGCTTGCGGAAGAAGTCGCGCCCCTTGCGGCCGATCAGCTCCATCCGCACGTTCGCGTCCTTCCGTTCCGCCGCGAAACGCTGCGCGCCCTTGATCAGATTGGTATTGAAGGCTCCGGCCAGCCCCTTATCGGCGGTTACCAACACCAGCAGCACGTTGCGCTCTTCGCGCCGCGCCAGCAGCGGATTGGCCGCCACCCGCTCGTCCCCCGACGCCGCCGCGGCCACGTTGCCCAGCACCGTGCGGAAGATGTTGGCGTACGGACGCGACGCGATCGTGCGGTCCTGCGCCCGCCGCAGTTTCGCCGCCGAGACCATTTTCATGGCCTTGGTGATCTGCTGCGTGTTCTTGACCGAGCGGATCCGCCGCCGGATATCGATCAGACTAGGCATGCGCCTTTACCGCCGCGGCATTTTCGGCGACGAAGCGGGACTTGAACTCTTCGATCACCGACTTGACCTTGGCCTCCAGGTCCTTGTCCAGCACTTTCTTGGTCCGGATCGCGTCCAGCACCTCGCGGTGCGCGTTCTCGACGAAGCGGTACAGCTCCTCTTCGAACTTGCGGCACAACTCCACCGGGAGATCGTCCAGGTAGCCCTTCGTGCCCGCGTAGATGATCATGATCTGCTTTTCGAGCGGCAGCGGGTGGTACTGGCCCTGCTTGAGGATCTCCACCAGGCGGCGTCCGCGCGCGAGCTGGTCCAGCGAGCTCTTATCGAGGTCGCTGCCGAACTGCGCGAACGCGGCCAGTTCGCGGTACTGCGCCAGGCTCAACCGCAATCCGCCGGCGATCGATTTCATCGCCTTGGTCTGCGCGTTGCCGCCCACGCGGCTGACCGAAATACCCACGTTGATCGCCGGCCGCTGGTTGGAGTTGAACAGGTCGGCTTCGAGGAAGATCTGTCCGTCCGTGATCGAAATGACGTTGGTCGGGATGTACGCCGAAACGTCGCCCGCCTGCGTCTCGATGAACGGCAGCGCGGTCAGCGATCCGCCGCCCAGTTCCGCGCTCAGCTTCGCCGCGCGCTCCAGCAGGCGGCTGTGCAGGTAGAACACGTCGCCCGGATACGCTTCGCGCCCCGGCGGACGCCGAAGCAGCAGCGAAATTTCGCGGTACGCCGCGGCGTGCTTGGAAAGATCGTCGTAGATGCACAGCGCGTGGCGCTTGCTGTCGCGGAAATACTCGCCGATGGAGCAGCCGCTGAACGGAGCCAGGTACTGCATCGGCGCCGGGTCCGATGCCGATGCCGAAACCACGATGGTGTAGTCCATGGCGCCGTGGTCTTCCAGAGTCTTCACCACCTGCGCCACAGTGGAACGCTTCTGCCCGATGGCGACATAGATGCAGATCATGTCGCCGCCCTTCTGGTTGATGATGGCGTCCAGCGCGATCGCGGTCTTGCCCGTCTGGCGGTCGCCGATGATCAGCTCGCGCTGCCCGCGTCCCACCGGAATCATCGCGTCCACCGCCTTGATGCCGGTCATCATCGGCTCTTTCACCGGCTGGCGGAACACCACGCCCGGCGCCAGGCGCTCGATCGGGTTATATGCCGTCGCGGCGATCGGCCCCTTGCCGTCGATCGGCTGGCCCAGCGCGTTCACCACGCGGCCGATCAGCGCCTCTCCCACCGGCACGCTCATGATCCGCTTGGTGCGCTTGACCGGATCGCCTTCCTTGATCTCCGTGAAGTCGCCCAGCAGCACCGCCCCCACCTGGTCTTCCTCCAGGTTCATGGCAATGCCGCTGACCCCGTGGGGAAACTCGATCAGCTCGCCCGCCATGACCTTTTCCAGGCCGTGGATGCGCGCGATGCCGTCGCCCACCGAGATCACGCTGCCCACCTCGCTCACGTCGATGGCGCGCTCGTAGTTCTCAATTTCCTGGCGCAGGATACTGGTGATTTCGTCCGCTCGAATTTGAGCCATATGTCCTTCCGAATTCCTTATTCCGTGGCCAGCCGCCGGCCCAGCGTCTCCAGCCGGCCGCGTACGCTGCCGTCGTAAACCGTGCTCCCGATGCTCGCCACCACCCCGCCCACCAGCGCTTCATCGACGCTGTAGCGTGCGCGGATGCGCTTGCCGCTGAGCCGCTCCAGTTGCGCGATCACGGCCCCGCGCTGCCCCTCGGATAGCGGGCGGGCGCTGGTCACGTCGGCGCGGGCAAATCCCAGCCGCTCGTCGGATACGGTTTCGAAGCTGTGAATGATCTCGTTCAACGCCGCGATGCGGCGGTGGTCGATCAGCACGAACAGAAAATTGCGCGCGGTGCGCGAGAGCTTGAGCGTGTCGGCAATCCGCCCGACCACGGCGCGCTTGCGGCTCGGCGGCACCGCCGGGGAGGTCAGCGCGTTGTGCAGTTCTGCCGAACCCGCCAGCACCGCCTCGAAAGCCCGCAATTCGGCCAGCGCCGCTTCGGCCCCGGCCATGCCCGCACCCGTCACCACGTCGGCGAGCGCGTTGGCGTATCGCATTGCTACTGCGGAGTGGGTCATTTCAAATCCCGTACGAAGCCGTCGACCAGTTGGTCCTGCGCGGCCGGTGTCATGCGCGCGCGCACCTTCTGCCCGGCCACGCCAATGGCCAGTTCGGCCGCGTAACGCTTCAATTCGGCACGCGCCTGCTTGGAGGCGGTCTCGATTTCGTGCCCGGCGTGCGCCTGGATCTTCTCGATTTCTTCGGCGGTCTGCCGCGCCAGCAGCTCCGCCCCGGCCTTGAGTTCCCGCTCGCTTTCCGCGCGCAGCGCGGCCAGTTCGCCTTCGAGCGTCGCCAGCCTCCGCTCCACCTCGGCCGCCCGCGCTTCGGCATCCTGCCGCGCCCGGAGCGATTCCTCCATGTCCTGCCGGATGGCGGCGCTGCGTCCGGCGAAGAACGGACCGGCGTTCTTGCCGATCAGGTACCCCAGCCCGCCGCCCAGCAGCACGAAGTTGGCCCACTTCCAGATTTCGAGCGAGCCCTCGTCTTTCTTTTCCTCTTTTCCCTGCGCGGCGCCCTCATGGGCCGCGGCGCTTCCGCCTTCCTGCGCGAAAACCGTCGCGGGAATCGCCGCAACCGTGAGCGCCAGCGCCAGAATCAGCCGTTTCATGCCGCGCTCCGCTGCAGGACCGATTCCGCAATGCGCTCGGCCAGGGCGTCGCTTTCCGAGGCCAGGCTCCGACGCGCCGCCTCCGCCTCCGCCGCAATCGCCGCCTGCGCGTCCTTGAGACGCCCGTCGGCCGCGGCGCGTGCGTCCGCCAGCGCCGCGGATTGCCGCTCCTGCATCTCTTTAAACGCTTTCTCCTGCGCCTGGTAGATCTCGCTCTTGGCCGCGAACAGCGCCTTTTCGTATTCGCCGGTGCGCGCCGCGGCGTGCGCCAGGCTCTCCTGGGCCGTCTTGCGGGCTCCCTCGGTGGCGTCGTAGCGTGCCTGCAGCACCTTCTCCATGGGCTTGAAGAACATCCCCTTGAGATAGAAATGCAGCAGCAGAATCAGCAGGAAAGTAGGCACGGCTCGCAGCAGTATTTCGCCCAGAGCGTGCAGCATGGCATCCATGGTTTTATGAGGAAAAAACGTAGCGCTTAAGAGCCATAGGGTAGCATCGTGCGGCCCGAAGAATCAACCGCACCGCGCCGTGGTGTTTACCCGTTTCGCGGCTATTTCAGGCGCCACCGGGCCAGCCGCAGCACCGCGTGCGCGGACCCCCCAGGCAACTCGTACCACGCCGTCAGCAATCCGCCGCCCGGCAACTCCACCGTGGAAGGATATCCCAGGTCGCCCGACGCCCCGTCCGCCGAAATCGTCACCGGCTCCGACCACGTGGCGCCGTGGTCCGCGCTCACCCGCGCCTGGTTGCCGAACGGTGCCCTCCGGTATCCGTACGTCATCAGCAGCCGGCCGTCCCCGAGCCGCAGCAGGTGCGAGGGCAGCCCCCACACCCCGATCGCGTGCGGCGTGCTCCACGTCCTCCCGCCGTCCCGCGATTCGGTTTGCAGCGTCTCCCCCGCGTTGGCCCGGTTGTGGTTGCGGATGTGCACGATCACGCGCCCGTCCGCCGCTTCCACCGCGTGCAGTTCGTGATACTCCGCCACGCGGTCGCCCGGCCGCGCCGGGATGTCGCTCAGCCAGCGCCACGTCCGCCCGTCGTCGGTGGATTCGGCCATCCCCACCTTGGTCCCCGGATCCCAAAGCTGCTTCCCGGCGTACAGCAGCCTCCCGCCGGATACCGCGACCGGCCCGTGCGGCGAATTCAGCGGCACGCGCATGGGTCCGCCCCAGGTCAGGCCGCCATCGGTCGAGCGCAGCATCCAGGTGCCCAGCAGTTCGCGCCGCTGTTGGGGTGTGGTGCGCCGCTCCACCGCCTGCCAGCGCTCCATCTTCTCCGCGCTCCAGCCGCCGGCCTTGGCCAGCACCGCCTCGTAGGCCAGCGAAGTGAACGTGGTCACCAGCAGGGATCCCGCCGCGGTCTCGATTACGCCCGCGTCGCGGTCGTCGATCGGCGTATCCAGCACCACCTCGGGCCAGCTCCACGTCCGCCCGCCGTCGCGCGAGCGGATCACCTCCACCCGCCCGAACGGGCACACGTGGGATTCCCGCCCGCCCGAGTAGGCGATCAGCAGTTCGCCGTCGCGGCGCAGCGCCAGCGTCGGCCAGCCGTGATAAAACTCCGCCTGCCGGCTGATGGTCGCGATCGATTCGACTTCGGCGCGCGCCCGCGCCGCCGCCGTCGCCGCCAGCACCCCCAGTGAAAACCAGCGCCGCGTCATTCGCACGCTACTCCACCCGGTAGTTCGGCGCTTCCTTGGTGATGATCACGTCGTGCACGTGGCCCTCGCGCAATCCCGCCGGAGAGATGCGCAGGAACCGCGCCTTCTGCTGCAATTCCGGAATCGTCGCCGCCCCGCAGTAGCCCATGCCGCTGCGCAAGCCGCCCACCAGTTGGTACACCAGCTCCGCCAGCGGACCCTTGGCCGCCACCCGGCCTTCGATGCCCTCCGGCACCAGTTTGCCGCCCGCTTCCTGCGCGTAGCGCTCGCTCGACCCCTGCGACATTGCGCCGATCGAGCCCATCCCGCGATACGTCTTGAACGTGCGGCCCTGGTACAGAATCGTCTCGCCCGGGCTTTCGTCGGTTCCCGCCAGCAGGCTGCCGATCATCACCGCGTCCGCCCCGGCGGCGATCGCCTTGGTGATGTCGCCGGAATACTTGATGCCGCCGTCGGCGATCAGCGGAACGCCCGCCGCGCGCGTCGCCTTCGAGCACTCCGCGATGGCCGTGATCTGCGGCACGCCCGCGCCGCTCACCACCCGCGTGGTGCAGATCGATCCCGGCCCGATCCCGACCTTGATGCCGTCCACCCCGAGCGAGATCAGCTCCTTGGCGCCCTCGTACGTGGCCACGTTGCCGGTCAGTAACTGCACCCCGGGCAGTTTGCTCTTGATGGCCTTCACCGCGTTCATCACCCGCCCGCTATGCCCGTGCGCGGTGTCGATCGCCACCACGTCCACCTTGCGCTTGACCAGTTCCTGCGCGCGCTCCAGAAAATCGCCCGTCGCGCCGATTGCCGCGCCCACGCGCAGCCGTCCCTGATCGTCCTTGGCCGCGTTGGGATACTTCAGCTTTTTCTGGATGTCCTTGACCGTGATCAGGCCCTTGAGCTGATACGCGTCGTCCACCACCAGCAGCTTCTCCACCCGGTGCTTGTGCAGGATGGCCTCGGCCTGCTCGAGCGTCGTGCCCACCGGAACCGTGATCAGGTTCTCCTTGGTCATCACCTCGCTGATCGGCTGGTCGAAACGCGTCTCGAAGCGCAGGTCGCGGTTGGTCAGGATGCCCACCAGCCGCCCGTTCTTGGTCACCGGCACGCCGGAGATGCGGTAGCGCGCCATCAGCGCCCGCGCGGCCGCAAGCGGCTCCTCCGGCTCGATCGTGATCGGATCCACGATCATCCCGCTTTCACTGCGCTTCACGCGATCGACCTCTTCCGCCTGCCGGTCGATCGGCATGTTGCGGTGAATGATGCCGATGCCGCCCTGTTGCGCCAGCGCGATCGCCAGGTGGGACTCGGTCACGGTGTCCATTGCGGCCGAAACGATCGGAATATTCAACCCGATCACCCGCGTCAGGCAGGTTCGGGTGTCGGTCTCGGCCGGAATGACTTCGCTGCGAGCCGGTTCAAGAAGGACGTCATCGAATGTGAGGCCCTCGGGAAGCACGTCAGGAATCATAGGGGATTTTTCCATGATAGCGCGTGCGCCCGGCTCCGCTCGCGCGTTCAGCGCGGACGGCGGCAGGCCCGAAGGCCTGCCACCGGAAAGCCACCGGGTCAGCGGCGGCCCCGGCCGTAGCCGCGACCCCGGTCGTGACCTTCGTGCTCGTAGCCCCGGCCCCAGCCGCGTCCCCGGTCCCAGCCGCGTCCGCGGTCTCCGTCGTGGTCGTCCCAATCGCGGCGCCAGCCGCGGCCATAGTAGGCCGGGCCGCCGTAGTACGGCGCGGCGTACGCGGGCGCCGCCCAGTAACCGCTCACCCAGCCTCCGCCGCCGCCCCAGTAGCCATTCACCCAGGAGTAGCCCGGACCCGGACAAGGCGGACGCACAGCGACCACCGGCGGCGCAGGCGGGTAATACCCATAGCCTCCGCCGATCCCGATCCCGATCGCAACCCGCGGCTGCGCGAAAAGCGATCCGCCAACCAACAGCGCCAGAGCGAACAATTTCGTTTTCATGATTTCCTCCCGTTTTCCCTATCCCAATCCAACTACGCCTACCCTAATTGCAAACCGCGTGCCAGAGGCTAAGTGGCTTGGAATGTGTGCCGAGCGGCGCGTGCGATGGTGGTTCCTGGCCGGGGGTGGTGGTATTCCACCGGCGGCGGCATTTTGGCGGGAGATCGGCCTGGGCACTCATCCGTGTGCATCTGTGTCCATCCGCGGCCAAATCGGATGCTCCAGCCGTGACGGTGTGCCGCTCAGTTACCGGACGAAGCGATACGGGCGTTGATCTTGGCCAGTTCGTTGCGGAACAGAGGATTCTGGGGATATTCGTGCGACAACTCGGCCAGCAACCGCTGCGCGTCGCGCGGGCGCTTTTCGCGCAGCGCGATGATGCCCAGCAGGATCTTGGCGAACGGGCGGAAATACACGCCGTCGCGCGACACCAGTTGCAGCCGGTCGATGCCCTTCTGCTTGTTGCCGTCGATGTTCTCGAAGTGGACGAACCAGCGCACGAAGAACGGCAGGCTGCCCAGCAGGTACTCGTTGATGCCGGCGGTGAGGTAGGCATCGTAGAATTTCGGGTCCAGGCGGAGCAGGCGCTGCGCGTAACCGTTCGACCGGCGCGCGACGCTCAGGCTGGAGATCTGCCGCTTCTCGACGAACGCCATGTAGTCCGTGGAAACACCCTGCGCCACGCACATCGCAAACAACGCGTCCTTATCGTTGGGATTGGCCTTCAAGGCGACGTCGGCGCGGCGCTCCACGGCGGCGACGGCAGCCAGGAAGCGGCGGCGCGTCTCGGGATCCGGGTCGAGTCTCTTCTTTTTCGCCGCGATCTGGTCGTCATCCACCAGGAACTCGCTCTCCAGAATGCCCAGACGGTCGAGTTCGGAGAAGAGGTAGGCCGAGGCGCTGAACGCGTAGGGCAGCGGATCGTTGGGGTGCGCGGCGATGTGCTGATCCAGAATCCGATGGCTGCCGGCGAAGTCGAAATCGTACATGTGGGTGATCGCATCCGCGATGGAATCCCCCGCCGCGTGGGCGGACGTCGCGGACAGGGCCAGGATGGCAAGCCAACGGTACATTCCCATTCATCGTACCTTGCACGTGGGCTGCTAATCAAAGATTCTGTCGAACAATTCGCGCGTTCGCAGACGGATGTGCTGTAAGGTTTCGTGCAGGGGAAGGGCGTGCAGCCGGGCCGGTGTCCAGCGGCGCACCAGGCTGGTGAGGACCTCGAGTTGCCCCGGCGACGTCGGCAGGCTGCCTTCCGTCTGCCCGGTGGAGACACGCTGACCGTGATCGAGCGCACGGTAAAAAGTAGCGGCATCGCGTAGAAATTCCGCGTCCTGGTGGGAAAGGCTGCCCATGCGCTCGATCACGTCCACGCGCTCCGGAGTGTTGAGCACGCGGAAGAAGACGCCGGCTTCGCGCAGCCGCAGGTACATGAGGGCGAAGTCGATATCGTAGTAGCCGCCGGGCCCGGCTTTGAGCGGATTGCGCGGTCCCTGCTCGCGTTCCAGGCGCATGCGCATGGCGCGCAGGTCGGCGCGCGAGCGCATGCTCTGGCCGTAGCGGCGCCAGTCCACGTCCTGCAGTTCCTGCAGGAACCGTGTGGCGCGGTCGAGGCTGCCGGCGATGGCGCGCGCCTTCATATAGGAGATGCCCTCCCACGCCTCGGCGCCGTGCGCGAAGTAGGTTTTGTAGGCGCCTTCGGTCTGCACCAGGTCGCCTTCCCTGCCGTTGGGACGCAGGCGCGTATCGATCACGAACATCACGCCTTCGCCGGTGTAGGAGCCGAGCGTGCGGATGATGCGCTCCGCCACGCCGGTCCAGTACACCTGTTCGGCGGCGTCGGCGTCGGGGATGACGAAGTTGAGGTCCGCGTCGCTGCCCAGGTCGAACTCGCGCATGCCGAGCCGTCCCAGCGCGATCACCATCATCTGGTCGAACGCGCGGTAAGCCGGATTCGCCGGCGGGGGCGCCTCGTTGACCGCGATCCGGTAAGCGGCGGCGATCACGCCGTCGGCCAGTACCGAGGTCTGGCCCAGGGTCGTGAATACCGGAGCGGCCGCCAGCATGCTCTCGCTCTGGATGCGCAGCATCTGCCGGCGGTAGAAGCGGCGCAGCGCGACCGCGTCCCGCAGGTGGCCGCCTTCGAACTGAAAGGGCGCGCGGATTTCGTCCAGCAATTCCGGGTAGCGCAGCAACTGGTCGGCGAAGTAGCCGCTATGCTCGAACAGGTCCACCACGCCCGCGCTCAGCCGCGGATTGTCTTCCAGGCGCTTGACCGTTTCGGGCGACGCCTGCTCGAGGAAGCGCTCGAAGCGGACCCGGCCGCGGTGCATGTCGGCCGCGTCCACGAAGGCGGCGAGTTTGGGCGCGCCGCGCTCCGCCAGCGTCACCAGCGGAGCCACCGGTTCGGCGCGGCGTTCGCGCACCACGCGGTGATAGATCTCCTGGACCGCCGCCAGGTGCCCGGCAAGGCGCGCGCGCAGGGTCTCGCCGTTGAGCATCCCGCCCCCCGGCTCCGGCGGCATCTTGCGCGCGAGCAGTTCCAGGCGGGCGTGGTCGGCGGGCAGGGTGTGGGTCTGGCGGTCCTCGTCCACTTGCAGACGGTGTTCCAGGTAGCGCAGGAACTGGTAGGCGGTGGCCAGCAGCGCGTACTCGGCGTCGGTCAGGAAGCCCTTGTCGCGCAGGCGGAAGAGCGCGAACACGGTGCCCCCGTGCCGCACCCACAACTCGCGTCCGCCGTGGAGGCGCTGCAGACACTGCACCAGGAACTCGATGTCGCGGATGCCGCCCGGTGTGAGCTTCACATCCAGCAGTCCGCGCGGGCGCTTCTTGGCGGCGAGCTTTTCGCTGATGCGCTGGCGCGTCTCGCTGACCGCCTCCAACGCGCGAAAATCCACCGTGCTCTGGTAGATCAGCGGCTCGACGAATTCCAGCAGCACGCCGCCGGGTTCGGGTTCGCCGGCCGAGATGCGCGCCTTGATGAGCATCTGCTTTTCCCAGTCGCGGGCGCGCGCGCGGTAGTATTCGCAGGCGCCCTCCGCGGAAATGCAGACCTCCCCCAGCGTGCCGTCGGGCCGCAGCCGCAGGTCCACGCGGTAGCACTGGCCTTCGGCGGTGTAGCTGCTCAGCAGCGCCGTGTACTGGTTGGCCAGTTTCTTGTAGAACTCCTTGTTGGTGAGTACGGCCGGTCCGGCCGTATTGCCGTTGCCGCCGTAGACGAACATCAGGTCGATGTCGGAGCTGTAATTGAGTTCGCGCCCGCCCAGTTTGCCGAGCGAAATCACGCTGAACCCGCACGGCCGTCCGTCTTCGGTCATCGGCTCGCCGTGCTGCGAGACCAGCGTCGCGTGAATCCGGCGATAGGCCACGTCGAGGATGGCGTCGGCCAGGTTCGAAAGTTCGTCGGTGACGTCTCCCAGTGTGGCGATGCCGAGCACGTCGCGCAGCAGGATGCGCAGCACGTGGCGGCGCCGGAAACGCGCGAAATCCGTCGCGCCGGCCTCTTCGCCGAGTGCGCGCAGCAGGCGCTCGCGATAGTTCTCCACCGTGAACGCCCGGTAGAAGTTGCCCGAGTTGACCACCTTCAGCAGGCGTTCGGGCTCGCGTACCACGGCGTCGGCCAGAAACCGGCTGTACGCGAAGACCGCCACCGCGCCGCGCAGCGCCGTGGGCGAAGTCACGATCCGCTCCCATGCCGCGGGATCTTCGCGGCGCAGCGTATCGAGATAGCGGCGCGCGGCGGCCGGGTCGGGGACGGCTTCGATCGCCAGTTCCACGCGGGCCGCGACAGCTGCCGGTAGCGGGCTCATGCGAGCGCGCCGGTGAGGGCGATTGCGTCGCCGGGACGCACCGGTCCGGGACGCACGACGCTGCAGTAGAGGCCGCTCATCCCCCAGCGCGGCGAAGACGGGTCGCGCCGCTTGACCAGGGCGTCGTAAATCTCCCGCTTGAGCGATTCGCTGTAGATGTCCAGCGCCGAGCAGGGTCCGCGCGGCTGCGTGATTTCGAGCAGCGCCCCGCCGGCGCGCACCTGGTCGCCGATGCGCAGGTCGCGCACAGCGATGCCGCGCGTGGTCAGGTTCTCGCCCATCGCGCCGTAGAACAGCGGATAGCCCCGCGCCGCGAGCGCGTCCACCACCTCCGCGGCGATCAGCAGGATGGCCTTGTTCGGGCCGCCGTGGATCGCCGGGTGCGCGTGCCCGTCGCCTTCGATGCCCAGCGGCCCCACCCAGCCTTCCGCGATGGAACGCTTGGGCAGGCCGCCGGGCGAGATGTTGACCTGAACGATGCGCCCCTCCATCAGATGTCGTAGTACAGTTCGAATTCGTAGGGGTGCGGGCGCAGCCGTACCGCTTCGGCTTCGTTCTTGCGCTTGTAATCGATGAAGGTTTCGATCAGTTCCTCCGTGAAGACGTCGCCGCGCATGAGGAAGCCGTGGTCGTCTTCCAGGCAGTTGAGGGCCTCGTCGAGCGAGCCCGGCATCGACGGCACGCTCTTCATCTCTTCGGGGGAGAGATCGTAGATGTCCTTGTCGAGCGGTTCGCCCGGGTTGATGCGGTTCATCACCCCGTCCAGTCCCGCCATCAACATCGCCGCGAAGGCCAGGTAGGGGTTGGCCGAGGGGTCCGGCGGGCGGAATTCCACGCGCTTGGCCTTGGGGCTGGCCGAGTACATCGGGATCCGGCAGGCGGCGCTGCGGTTACGCCGCGAGTACGCCAGGTTGACCGGCGCTTCATATCCGGGCACCAGGCGCTTGTAGCTGTTGGTGGTCGGAGCGATGATCGCGCTCAGCGCGCGCGCGTGGCGCAGCAGCCCGCCGATGTAGTACAGCGCCATCTGGCTCATCCCCGCGTAGGAATCGCCCGCGAAGAGCGGCTTGCCGTCCTTCCACAGGCTCTGGTGGGTGTGCATGCCGCTGCCGTTATCCGCGAAGAGCGGCTTGGGCATGAACGTCACCGTCTTGCCGTACTGGTAGGCCACGTTGCGGATCACGTACTTGTACAGCATCATGTTGTCCGCGCTCTTGACCAGCGTGTTGAAGCGCTGATCGATTTCGCACTGTCCCCCGGTGGCGACTTCATGGTGGTGGCACTCGATTTCAAGGCCGCAGCGGATCATGGTCTGCACCATTTCGCTGCGCAGGTCCTGGTAATGATCGGTGGGCGGAACCGGGAAGTAGCCCTCCTTGTAGCGCGGACGGTAGCCCAGGTTGTTCTCGCGGCGGCTGGAGTTCCAGCGGCCCTCTTCGGCGTCGATAAAGTAGTAGCCCGAGTGCTGGTTCTGGTCGAAGCTGATGTTGTCGAAGATGAAGAACTCGGCTTCGGCGCCCACATAGGCCGTATCGGCGACCCCCGAGTTGCGCAGGTAGATTTCCGCCTTCTGCGCGATCCAGCGCGGATCGCGCTCGTACCGCTGCTTGGTGATCGGATCCTTGATATCCCCGAACATGACCAGCGTCGGGATTTCGGCGAAGGGATCCAGGAACGCGGTCGAGGCGTCGGGCACCAGCAGCATGTCGCTTTCGTGGATCGCCGCCCACCCGCGGATGCTCGATCCGTCCATGCCGAAGCCCTCTTCGAAACTCTCCTCCTCAAGCTGGTTGATCGGGTAAGACACGTGATGCTGCAGGCTCGGGATGTCCGTGAACCGGAGGTCGATCTGCTTCACGTTGTTGGTTTTCGCAAATTCCAGAACTTCCTGTGGCGTCATTGGTCCTCCTCGTAAGCGGTGCGAAGCCACTGCTTCACCTCCGCGTCAATGTCGTCAAGCGACGAAATGGGAATCCGGTGCGTGATGCGATCCTTTTTTGCGTACCCGCCGGTATCGATCAGGCGTCCCGCCGCCTTGCGCGCGCCGAGCGCGAAGCCGAGATCGATGCGCGTGCGGGTCGCGGGTTTGATTTGCGCGAAGACATGATTCCGGTAGACCGGCACAATGGTCTCGCAGGGGCATGCGCGGGCCTCGGGACCGGCGGCGAGACCGAGCGCGAGCAGCGCGTCGTGAATCGGGCGCAGCGCGGCCCTCGGTCCGGCGTACATCGCGTCCACCCAGGCTTCGGCCGCGCTCAGGTAGGCTTCGGCCGAATCGAACTCGGCGCCCTTGCCCGCGGCACGCTCCGCGAGCCGCGTGGCCGCGATGGTGCCGAGCCCGTGCGCCTGCTTCAGCCAGTCGCGCCGTTCCTTCTCGCCGGCGGGTCCGGCTTTGCGAATCAGCACGACCCACTCATCGAGCGAGCGCCCGGTCTTGTCCTTCAACGTGGCGGTCCAGTTCTGCACCATCGCCACGCTGGGGTGGACGCTGTAGAGGGAGATCGTGCGGCCCACGTCTCAGTATAGCGAGACTTATTGCACCACCATCGCCGCGCGCGGGAAGGCGAACTTGCGCCCGATTTCGTCCACCACGTTGATCTGGCAGATGTACCGCCCCGGCGCGACCTCCTTCAGCGGTACCTGCAACTGCACCGGCACCGTGTTGGGACGCGTTGCGGCGAGTTCGGTGGCCGTCACCGGCCCGGCGTCGAAGGTCTTCACGCCCTTCTGGTTGAACAGGCTCATGCTGACTTCCACCTTGCGCGTTTTGCCGTCGCCCGGATCCGGCGCCGCATCGTACACGTCGAACGCGATGTAGAGGTTCTGGCTTCGCCGGAAGACCTTGGTCACGCTCGGCACCACCTTCTGATCGTCGCTGATCAGCGGATTGGAGTTGACCGTCTTCCTGCTGGCCTTCTCCGCCGCGCCCACCGCCGCCTTCAGCGGCTCCCGCTGGCTGCTCCAGATCACGCTGCTGGTCTTGAGCATGGCGCTCTCGGCGGCCAGGTCCGGCACCACGAAGCGCGCTTCGAACGTCCCCATTTTGCCCGACTGGTTCTCGCGCACCAGAAACTTCATCCGGTAGCGTCCGGGCGCCAGCGTGAATCCGGCGTCGTAGTGGAAGCTGCGGCGGGCGAGTTTCGCCGCGCCGGCGGGATCGATCTTCACCTTGATGTAGTCGCGCACGTTGCCCACCACGTTGCGCCGCTCGTCCTGAATCTGGCCCAGGAAGTCGAACTGCGTCTCTCCCGCCCCGCCGGACTTCTGCGCCAGCGCGATCACGCTTCCCGGCACTTTGACGCTCACCGGCACGTAGTAAGTGGTCGGCGTGACGCGGAAGTAGTCCACCTCCACCGCCAGCGGAAGTTCCGTCACCGGCGTGTTGGCGCTGAGCGCCTCCATCAGCTTCTGCTCTTTCTCCTGCGCGTTGAACCGGCCCCAGATCTTGTCCGCGTAGTAGCCGTCGCGATGTTCCGTTTTGGCGCTCAGCCCGTTGGTCAGCTTCACCGTGATCCGGCGATAACGTCCGTCGGCGGCGCTGTTGGTCGAGTAGTAGCCCAGCACGTAGTAACTGCGGTACTCCTGCTGCGCCTGCACGATCCCCGACGAGAGATCGTTGGCGTCCAGGAACGCCTTGCCGCCCGTATCCGCCGCCAGCGAGACCAGCGTCTCCTGCGAATTGTTGATCGCCGTGCGCTGCGAGTTGTGCTGCGAGCCGGAGTAGATGCCGGTGCCGCGCGACGCACCCTTGCTCGCGCCGCCGCCGGGAGGGTCGGCCATCAGTCCGCGCGCGTCGATCGGGTAGATGGCCACGTTGCTCTTGGTCGCGGAGATGATGGTGGCCTGCAACTGCGCGTTGTTCTCGACGCCGGTCTTGGCCAGACCGCTCGAAAAGTAGATCAGCGCCTTCTTCTCGGGCAGCGCGGAGAGCTTCTTCACCGCGTCCTCGATCGCCTGCAGCTTGCGATCCGTATTGAAGATGTTGAACTCGGTCTCGTCGGCGACGAAGGCCGCGCCGGTATCCTCTTCATCGTCCGTCGCGGTATCCGCCGTGCCGGCCAACTCGGCCATCTCGCCGATAGGCAGGTCCTTGACGATGTCGCGCAGCATGTCGCGATTGCCCGTGAAATCCGTCAGCACCTGCAGCCCGCTCGTGTACATCATGATCGCCACCATGTCCGACGCAGTCATCTGGCTGTCGATGAACGTGGTGGCCGCTTCCTGCGCGCGCAACTGCTCGGGAATCCCCATCGAGCCGAGGTCGAAGAACATCACCATCAGGCGCTTGTCGTGATACTGAACCTTGCCCGGTTCTTCGGCCGTGATCATCTTCACCGGCGGTTCCGGATCGGCGTCGGCGTCTTCGAGCGAGGGCGGCTTCTCCGGCGGCGCCGGATCCAGCGAGAGACGCTGAAATTCGAAGACCCGGATCGCCTGCGGCTTGCCGTCCTCCGTCACCGCGAAATCCTTCTGCGCGAGCCCCTCGATCGGCTTCCCCGACTTGTCCCGCACGGTCACGTCCACCACCACGAGGCTGGTCGTACTGCTGAACGTGGGCCGCGCCGCGGTGGGCTGCGGAGCCTGCTGCCCGAGGGCGGTGAGTGCGGCGAGCGCGACCGAAAGGTATTTCCGCATATCAGAAGTTGAATCGCAGATTCAGGTTCACCGTGCGGGTTTGCGACGCCCCCGTGGGCAGCCCGTACGTGGCCGAATTCACCGTGGTCCCGATGTTGGTGATGGTGATGTGGTTGAACGCGTTGTTGGCGCCGATCCGCACCGTGAAGAACCGGCGCGATTCGTTGATCCGGAAGGAGCGCCCGAAGGATGTGTTGAGCGCCGTCTGGAACAGCCCCGGAATGGTGTTGCGTCCGGCGTCGCCGTACTGCCCGCCCGGCGGCAGCGTGAAGGCCGCCAGGTTGAAGTAGGGCGCGCCGCCGATGGGCAGTCCGCTCGCCTCCGCGCGTCCCGACCCGAACGCCGCCGTGCCGCCGGTATTGGCCAGGTTGCCGGAGACGCGCGCCGTGAGCGGCGTCCCGCTGGTGGCGTTGAAGCCCCCGTTCAGCGTCCAGCCTTGCAGCAGCTTGCGCGGCAGGCCGCGCCCGCGCAGGAACCCGCGCGCGCCGCCCACCGGCGAAATCACCTGGAATTGCAGGTTCAGGTGATGCCGCTGGTCGAAGCTGGAAAGCCCGCGCTCCAGGCGCAGGTTGCTGTCGTTCTGCGCCACCACCCCGCCCCCGCCGCCGAAGCTGGACGCGTTGTCGATCGATTTCTGGAAGGCGTATGTCGCCACCGCGCTGATGCCGCGCGTCATCCGCCGCGTCAGCCGCACCTGCCCCATGTGCATGGTCGAACTGCCCTGCGACGTCTCGTAGTTGAAGCCGGTCGCGTTGCCGATCTGCAGCCGCTGCGCCGCCGTCAGCGGCGAACCCGGCGCCGCGCGATTCGGCTGCCGCAGGATGTCCAGCGCCGTGCCCTTGGTGCCGATGTATTCGAACTCGACGATCGAGTTGTGCGGCAGGTTCTCCTGTACCGCGAACGTCCAGGTCTGTGCGTAGCCCAGCCGGTAGTTCGGATCGATCGCATAGCTGTTGGTCACCGTCTGGCCGGGCACCGCCGCGAAGCCGTTCTGCAACGTCAGGCGGTTGTCCGCGGACGTGGTCAGCGAGGCCGATTTTACGAACGGCGGCTGCGCGGCCATCTTTGCCGCGAACGTGCCGTACGCCGATCCGTTAAAGAAGATGCTGTACCCGCCGCGGAAGGTCAGCGGCTTTTTCGGATTCGGCTTCCACGCAAAGCCCAGGCGCGGCGAGAAGTTGTTCGTGTCCGGCCGCACCAGGCTGGTGGGCAGGTCCCCCGAGTATGGACCGGACGCGCCCGGCGTCACCACCGCCACCGCCGTGATCGCCGTGTTCAGGTCCAGGTTCGCCATCCGCCCGAAAAGCTCCGTGTACGGTGAAAAGTACTCGTAGCGCAGCCCGAGATTGAGCGAAAGGTTCGGCCGCACGCGCCAGTCGTCCTGCGCAAAGGTGTTGACGCTCCAACTGCGGAAATAATCGCTCTTGGCGCCGAATTGCAGCGAGCTCGACTGCGGCAGCCCGAGTAGAAAGTCCGCGAAATCCAGGCCCGTGTTCCGCAGCGGATTGCCGTTGGCGTCCAGGCCGCTGGTGAGCAGTCCGCTGAAGCTGAAACTGCCGCGCGCATTCGCGTAGTTCAGCGGATTCTGCTGCAGCCGCCGGTAGCCGAGCCCGAAACCGAAGTTGTGCTTGCGCTTGATCACCAGCGTGAGGTTCTCCGTGACGTTGGTCGTCTGGTTCCGGCTGATCGAGGCGGAGGCGTCGGAAAGGCCGCCGAAGTTGGTGAAAGAGAGGTTCGGCGGACCGTAGGCGATCGGATCCTGCGTGGTCCCGTTGATTCCCAGCAGCCCGGCGACGTTGTTCCCGTATGCGAAGTACGGCAGGGTGTTCGCCGTCGAGCGGCTCAGGTTCCAGTTCAGGCTGCTGTTGAAGCGCGGCGCGAAACTGTGGCTCCATCCCGCCTGCGCGCTCAGCCCGCTGCCCTCCACCGTGTCGCGAAAGCCGAGCAGCGTCGGATTCAAGCCGCTGCGCGACTGGTAGTTGAAGGCGAAGTTGAGCCGGTCCTTGCGGCTCAGCGGCAGGTTCTCGCGCACGCTGTACGTGTCGCTGCGGTTCTTCGAACTGGTCACGATCTGGTAATTCTGCACATTGAGCTGCGGGTACGTCGGCAGCGGCAGGAACTTGAGCAGTCCGGCGCTCGCCGGATTGAAACGGGTCACCGGAATGATGTTGCCGGGGAACGGCGCGCCCGTGAGCGGATCGTAGATGTTGACCGGGTTGCTCCCGATGAACGTCTGCGAAAAATCGCCGCTGCGTTCGAGCGCGCCCGGCATGGTGGATACCTGGTTGAAGGGATTGCGGCTGCGGTTGCCGCTCCAGGAGAAGAAGACCATGCTGCGGTCCCAACCGCCGACTTTGGGGATACGCAGCGGGCCGCCGAACTGCGCCGAGATGTTGTTCTGCGCGTAGGAGGGCTTGGCCGCGTTCTGCCCGTTCAGCGAAAACGGCCTCGCGTCGAGCGCGCTGTTGCGCGCCGTGACCGCAATCGAACCGTTGTATTGCGGACGATCGCGCCGCCGGTTGCCGAACGCGGTGAACGCACCCGCGGCCCCCCGCCCGCCACGCCCGGCGCGAGCGCCGCCACCGCCGCGGCCGCCACCACCGCCGCCTCCA
>JAFDVU010000170.1 GCA_018268835.1 Acidobacteriota bacterium
GCGATTTACCAGGAGTGGCGCGGCAGCGCGCACCGCTGGTCCGGCGAGGACGAATTCTT
This sequence comes from Acidobacteriota bacterium, assembly GCA_018268835.1. Taxonomy (GTDB): domain Bacteria; phylum Acidobacteriota; class Terriglobia; order Bryobacterales; family Bryobacteraceae; genus Solibacter. The sequence goes on from JAFDVU010000170.1 coordinate 60, forward strand.
CCAGACCGTGCGCGGCGTGATGACCGAACTGCACGGTACCGGCGTCACCGAGAAGTGTGCCGCCTGTCACGAACCCGTATCCCTGTTCTCCGGCCACAAGGATCCGCGCCTGGGCAGCAAATCTGTGGGATATCACGAAGGCGATTCCTGCGTCGTGTGCCACGCCGCACGCAAAATGGACGAACGCGGAATCGGCAGCTACACCCTGGGGACTCCCACGCCCTACCTTTATGAGCGCAGCGCGTCCCCGCTGGCGCGCGGCGTGAGCCGCTTCCTCGTGCGCGTTTACCCCGCCCAGCACTCGCTCGACTACAGCCTGGTACCCGCGCGCAAGCCCGAATCGTGCGCGCCCTGCCACAAGGAGTACGACGTGGTCATCGAGCAGCAGGGGCCGGTCCAGGTGGAGACCCAGTTCGACGACTGGAAACAGAACAAGTGGAATACCGATCGCGACCCGGCGAAGCGCCTCTACTGCCAGCAGTGTCACATGTACCTGAAGGAAGCCTCCGAACCCGAATTCGCCGATCCCTACGACGCGCGCGTCGGGCTCGGCCGCAAGCACCGCAATCATGATTTCGCGGCCGCGAACCAGTACATGCCCCGGGCACTTGCCTCCCCCGACTCCGAAGGGCAGATCCGCCGCGTGGAGCAATGGCTGCGCGGCGAGCAGAAGGTCCCGGAGATCGCCAAAGTCTGGCCGGACGGTCCCGTGATCGCCACCGGCATCGCGGTCCCGCGCGACCCGAAGCCGGGAGAAGAGAGCGACCTGCAAATCTCCCTCACCAACCGCAAGGCCGGACACGGCTTCCCCACCGGCCCGCTGAACATCGTCCGCGCCTGGCTCGAAGTTACCGTCCGCGACTCCGCGGGCCGCGAGATCTTCCACTCCGGCAAACTCGACGCCGAGAACCACATCGAAGACGGCAGCTACATCCTCAAGCCGATCGCGATCGACCCGCGGGGGAACATCATCATGGAACCCGACATCTGGCACCCGAAAGGGCCGAGGTACCGTCCCGCGGTCGAACCCGGCAAGACCGACACGTTCGACTACCGGTTCCGCGTCCCACGCGACGCGCACGGCCCGCTGTCCGTTCAGGCGCGGCTGCGATACCGCAAAGCCAACCAGTTTTTCGTGGACTCCGTATATCCCGGCATGCACCGCACGCTGCCTGTGACCGACGTATCGTCGGCTACGGCAATCGTCAGGCTGGCCGGAGAAGGTTTGTGAGGAAGGATGCGATGAGTTCGAAATGGACCAGACGCGATTGGATCCGGCGCTCCACCGTGGCCGGTACCGCGGCCACCGTGGCCGCGGCCGAAGCCGCCACTTCGCCGGGTAGGCCGGGATGGCAGGGCGCGTCCCGCGTCGAGCAGATCGCGACCAACTGCGAAATGTGCTTTTGGCGCTGCGGTGTGCTCGCCGAGGTTCGCGAGGGCAAGGTGGTCAAACTCCAGGGCAACCCCGAGCATCCCCTCACCGAAGGACGCCTCTGCGCGCGCGGCAACGCCGGCACCCAACTGCTCTACGACCCCGACCGGCTCAAGCGCCCCATGCTGCGCACCGGCGCGCGCGGAGAAGGAAAGTTCCGCGAGATCACCTGGGACCAGGCCCTGGATTTCCTCGCGGACCGCATGACGCTTCTCAAGCAGAAGTACGGCCCCGAAAGCCTGGCCTTCTTTCCGCACGGCGTCGCCTCCGGCTTCTTCAGCACCCTGATGAAGGCGTTCGGCACACCCAACAGCGCGGAACCCGCGTTTTCCCAGTGCCGCGGACCGCGCGAGGTCGGTTACGCCCTCACCTTCGGCCGCGGACTCGGCTCGCCGGAACCGGTGGACCTCGAAGAGTCCAAGCTGATCGTGCTCATCGGTTCCCACATCGGCGAGAACGTCTTCACCTCGCAGGTGACGTCGTTCAGCACCGCCCTGGAGCGCGGCGCCCGCCTGATCGTGGTCGATCCCCGCTTCTCCGTCGCCGCCGCCAAGGCCGACTGGTGGCTGCCCATCCGCCCGGGCACCGATATCGCGCTGCTGCTGGCGTGGATGAACGTGCTCATCGCGGAGAATCAGTACGACCGCGACTACATCGCGCAGTACGCCCAGGGCATGCCCGAACTCGCCGCGCACGTCCGCGAATTCACCCCGGAATGGGCCGAGGGCATCACCGAAATCCCCGCCGCGCGAATCCGCGAGACCGCGCTCGCCATGGCCGACGCCAAACCCGCCGTGGCCCTGCACCCGGGACGTCACGCAACCTGGTACGGCGACGATACGCAGCGCTCCCGCGCCATGGCGCTGGTCACCGCGCTGCTCGGCGCCTGGGGCAGGAAGGGCGGCATCTTCCTGCCCACCGCAATCCACGCCGGCGCGCCGAAACTCCCTCCCTTCCCCACCCCCGCCCGGGAGCGCGCCGATGGCGCCGGCACCCGCTACCCGCTCGCCAGCGAGGAACAGGGCCTTACGTTGGGCCTGATCGACGCCACCCTTAGCGGCAAGCCCTACCCCATCAAAGGCTGGATCGTCTACGGCCAGAACGTGCTCGAAAGCATCCCGCTCCAGGCCCGCACGCGCAAGGCGATCGACCAACTCGATCTCATGGTGGTGGTGGACGTCCTCCCGGTCGACCAGGTGAATTATGCCGACCTCGTGCTCCCCGAGGCCACCTACCTCGAACGCTACGATGCGCCTGCCATCGTAGCCAGCGCCAAGAAGCCCTTCGTCGCCATCCGCCAGCCGGTCGTCGATCCGCTCTACGATACGCGGCCCGGATGGTGGATCGCCAAACAACTGGCCGGACGCCTCGGGCTTGGCGACTACTTCCCCTACGACACCCCGGAGCAGCACCTCGCAACCCTCGTCAAGCCTCTCGGCGTCACTACCGGTTTCCTTCGCGCCCACGGCGCCGCGGCCTTCGAAGGACGGCCGTATCTCGACCAGCGCACCCCGGCAGATGGACCCCTCTTCCCCACGGCCAGCGGCAAGATCGAACTTCACTCGGCCATGTTGCAGCAACTCGGCTTCGATGCCCTGCCGCGCTACACGCCGCCCGCGGACCCGCCGCTGGGTTACTTCCGCCTGCTCTACGGCCGCGCGCCCGTGCACTCTTTCGCCCGCAGCGAGAATAACGCCTGGCTCGATGCGCTCATGCCCGAAAACCAGGTCTGGATCAACAGCGAAGCCGCCCGCGACCTGCACCTCGAGGACGGCCGGCGCATCGTGCTCGAAAACCAGGACGGCGCCCGCAGCCTGCCGGTCGCGGTGCGCATCACGCCCGGCATCCGCCGCGATTGCGTCTACATGGTGCACGGTTTCGGCCACCGCTCGCGCGCCCTGCACCTCGCCTATCACAAGGGCACCTCCGACACGCAATTGATGACCCGCATCGACATCGATCCCATCATGGGCGGGACCGGCATGCGCGTGAACTTCGTGCGCGTGCTGGATCCGGAGCGGGAGGCCTAGGAGAACACCAATGGCACGCTATGCAATGGTCATCGATCTGCAAAAATGCGTGGGCTGCCAGGCGTGCACCGTCGCCTGCAACTCCGAATGGGAAGTCCCCGTGGGGTACGCGCGCACGCACGTGCACTACGCCGGGCCCGCCGGCGTCATCCCCCATCTGGTGGCCGGCCCATATGTTGCCCAGTGCAACCATTGCAGCCACCCCACGTGCGTCCGCGCCTGTCCCACCGGCGCGACCTACCAGACCGACCAGGGCTCTGTCGTGGTCAATCGCGATCTGTGCATCGGCTGCGGCTTCTGCGTCGAAGCCTGTCCCTACGGCGCCCGCTTTCTCGACCCCGTCCGCAACAAGGTCGATAAGTGCGACTTCTGCGCCGCCCGGGTGGAGAAAGGCCTACAGCCCGCCTGCGTGATCACCTGCACCGCGCACGCGAAGTTTTTCGGCGATCTCGAGGACGCTTCCAGTTCCGTCTCTCAAATGGTCTACGAGAAGGGCGCCCGCCGCAACGAAACCCCGGCCGTACACATCGGCCCGAATGTCTACTACCTGGGCCGCAAGGCGAATGTGGACCTGGCGCTGGCCAGTTTCGCCCCCCGCCCGCCGCGCCTGGCCGCGCCCGGCCGTTTCTGGCGCGACGCCGTGAAACCCCTGGTCCTGGCGGCCATCGGCGCCACTTTTCTCGGCCAGGCCATCGCGTTCTTTAATCAACTCGTGAAGGGGGAAGGACAGTTTGACGACTAGGAGACGCTGCCATGCCATTTGAAACCCTGCCGATCGAGCCCGTGATCCTCTCCGCCGAGCAGGCCGAGGTCATGGCGCAGCGGCAACTCAAGAAACACCACGTCGCCATCATCCTGCTGCACTGGTTCAACGCTACCGTCTGGCTGCTGGAACTGGCCACCGGCGGCGCGCTCATTTCATCCGTTTTCTACCGCTTCGCGCCCGGCTGGTATCTGGAAATGCTCACCTCCATGTTCGGGTCCCGGGCCAACCTGCTGCGCTTCCACATCGTGCTCGGTGTCGTCTGGACCACGGTATTCTTCGTCTACGGCATATTCGGCCACCGCACCTATCTGAAGATGGAAATTCTCCAGCGCGAAGTCGGGTTGGACGCCGACGACTGGCGCTGGCTGCGCGTCCGGCTCCTCCGCATCCTCGGCAAGAGCCGCGAGCACCTGCCGCCCCAGGGCATCTACAACGCCGGGCAGAAGCTCTTTGCCGTGATGATCTACATCATGATCCCGGTCATCATGCTCACCGGGATGACCATGGCGTTTCACTGGTTCGGCCCCGCCGCGATTCGCTGGGCCATCGTGGTCCACTTCGCCGCGGTCGGCATGGTGGTATCCGGGCTGATGGTCCACGTCTACATGGGCGCGGTTTTCCCGGAGGAGAAGCCGGCGTTCTTTTCCATGATTACCGGCACGGTCAATGAACTGTTCGCATATCGTCACCACTTCAAGTGGTGGCGGGAGGTAAAGATGCAAGAGAAACAATGGGAGCAGGCGTGGGAGCGGGAACAGTCCGGAGAGCCGGCAGCCCCCTCCCCGCCCGCCGAACTCACTGCGCCACCGTCGCCGCCGCAGCCCTCCGCGCTCATGCGGGCGCTGCGCGCCAGGGACTACTGGCCTCCCTACATCGCCGGAGCCGGCCTCGGCCTGACTCTGCTGGCGACCTTCTTCGTGATGGGCCAGGGTCTGGGCGCCTCCGGCGGGTTCACCCGCTACCTGGTAGCCATCCTCTCCCTCTTCGCCCCGGGCTACACGGCCGCCAGTGCGTATTGGAGCAACTATTACCAACCCGGACACTCGCCACTGCTCGATTTCCTTGTCTTTGAAATCATCGGCGCCGCCATCGGAGGCCTGGTTTCCGGCTGGCTCAGCGGACGTCTGAAATTTACCGTGGACAAGGGCCCGCGCATCTCGCGGCGCACCCGCTACCTGCTGGCCACCGGAGGCGGAGTGCTCACCGGCTTCGGAGCCCGCCTGGCGCGCGGCTGCACCAGCGGCCTGGCACTCTCCGGCGGCGCTGTGCTCTCAGCCGGCGCATTCGTCTTCATGCTGGCGGTCTTCGCCGCCGGCTTCATGGGAGCTTACTTCATGCGGAGGTACTGGTTATGACGGCGCCGTTCGCCGGATCGTTCTCGATCCCCGTGTTCATTTTCGTTTCCCTGCTGCTCGGATTCTTCTTCGGCTTCTTTCTGGATCGCGCCGGCTTCTCCAGCGCGATGAAACTCACCGCGCAGTTCTATTTCCGCGATTTCGCGGTGCTGAAAGTCATGTTCACCGCGATCATCGTGGCCATGGTCGGAATCGGCTACCTCGCGTCTCTCGGCTGGCTGGACATGGGCCAGGTGTTCGTACCGGCCACGCTGTTGTGGCCGCAACTCGTGGGCGGACTGCTGCTGGGCGCCGGTTTCATCGTCGGCGGCTACTGCCCCGGAACCTCGGTAGTGGCCGCGGCCACCGGCAAACTCGATGCCCTGTTCTTTATCGTGGGCATCTTCGCCGGCATCTTCCTGTTCGGCGTGACGGTGCCCGGCTTTGAGGGCTTCAACGCTTCGGGCTCGCTCGGCGCGCTCACCCTGCCTCAATGGCTGAACTTGAACACCGGCATCGTGATTTTCGCCGTCGTGGTGGTGGCGGTCGGCGCATTCTGGGCCGCGGAGATGAGCGAAGGACCCTGGAAGACCTTCGCACGCACCTACGGAAGAACCGTGGAAGGAGACAAGCAACTATGAATATCGAAGTGAGGCTCGCCGGTAAGCGGCTCGCCGCGGCCGTCATCATCCTTCTCGCGGCCGCGCTCGCCCTGGCCGCCACCATGGCCAGGGGAGGCGGGGAGGGAGCGGTGAACGCCGCCACCGTCGCCGGGGTTGTGAACAGCGAACAGGATCACGTCACCCCCGGAGAAATGGCGCGCTGGATTGTGGAGAAGCGGAAGGACTACCAGTTGATCGACATCCGCTCCGCCTGGGAGTTCGACGATTACCACATCCCCACCGCCACCAACATTCCGCTCACGCAGTTGTTCGAAGACAGCGGGCTGAAACAGCTTTCTCGCGAAAAGAAGATCGTGCTCTACGGCTTCGGCGCCGGCCACGCCGCGCAGGCGCAACTCCTGCTCAGTATGAAAGGCTACCAGGCCTATTCGCTCCGCGACGGCATCAGCGACTGGTGGGAGACGATCATGTCCCCCAAGAGCATCCGCAGCGACCCGCCCGACCCCAACGGCTACCGCGAAGCCAAACAGTTGCGCGAGCACTTCATGGGAACCGGCGGGCCCGCGAGTCCCGCCACCGCCGCGCCGCCTGTGCCGGCGCCCCCGCCGGCCGGCCAGGATGCTCCGAAGGATATCCCTCCGGCGAACAAACTGAAACTCGGCAAGGGCTGTTCGTAGACAGCCCCCTGTCACGAGCCGCGCCGGACTGCATCCCTATAGTGCAGAGGCGCGTAGCGGCCGCTCTCCGCGCGCAAGCTCTGCAAAGGAGCCAGGCGATGAGAGCGTTCCATTTTCTTCTCCGGTTCGTAGTGTTGTCATCGGGCGTTTCTGGAGCGTTGGGGGCGATCGAGCTCCAACCCGCTACCGTGAACGCCTGGGACGACTACCTCCGCGCCACCGCCGGGCGCATGCAGGCCCGCCTGGATGGCCGCCAGTCCTTCCTGTGGATCGACGGCGCGCCGGACCGGCGCGCCCGTCTGCAGCGCGGCGAAATCCTGATTGCTCCCGCCGCCGGACGGGGCACCTTCGCCGTGCCCTCCGGGATCATCCACCACTGGATCGGCGCCGTCTTCATCCCCCACGCCACGCTGGATGACCTCTTCGCCGTGGTTCACGACTACGACCGCTACAAGCAGTTCTACCAACCCGTGGTCGCCGAATCGAAAACGCTCGCCTGCACCGGCGCCGGACAGCAATTCTCCATGATCTGGCGGCACCGCATCCTCTTCATCGACGCCGCCGTGGAGGGGTGGTACGAGGCCCGAGACACGCGACTCGACGCGCGCCGCGGATACAGCGAAGTGAGCACAACCCAAATTCGTGAGTTCGAGGATTTCGGCCGCGGCGGAGAAGACCTGCTCCCACCCGGCCAGGGCAACGGCTTCATCTGGCGGATGCACAGCATCGCGCGATACGAGGAGTCGGACGGCGGCGTCTACCTGGAGATCGAAGCCATCGCGCTCACCCGCGACATTCCGCCATCGTTGCGCTGGATGGTGAACCCGGTGGTCCGCCATCTCTCGATCGACTCGCTCACCACGACGCTGCGCCAGACGCGCGACGCCGTGAACGCGCTGCCGGTACCGCCCGCGCGCCTGACCTCCCGCGCGGGAAGCGGGCCTTCCAGCGGCGCCGGCGATTCCGATGCCGGTGTCGCTCGTTCCACTCCTTTTCACGTATTGCCGCCTTGCCGTTGAAGGCTCTCATCGCGGCGCCGCGTGGGTATGCATTCGGGCAGTGCGATAACCGTACGCATCAGGCGGTGAGTATGGCACAGTGGATTTGTAGATGGTGCGTCGCGAGGATGAATGGGTTTGGGGCTGGGATTCCACGCCTGGGATCGTCTCCGTCTGGGCGGATCTCGACGGCCGCGCTACAGTCTGGCGCCGAATTCCCGCGTCAGGCGAACTGGTCCGCGAAGAGGCGCGATTCCGCCCTTGGTTACTGCTGGATGGATTGCATGATCTGCAGAATCTTGGCGATCGACTCCGGCCCGAAGGGTGTGAGCAAGCGACGGTTACGTATCGCGAATTGGGCGGTCCAAGCTCGCTGCGCTACCTGGTCTCGGCACCGGACGGAAGGCGGCTGATCACGGTGGTCCTGGAGGGAGCGGCACGGCGGCTCGGCCGGCGCGTGAAGCACCTGCGGGAGCTCGGAAAAGATAGCGTCCTCGCGCTGCCGCCTGAGGAACAGTACCTGGTCACGACCGGCCGAACCTATTTCGTGGACCTCGCGTTCGACGACCTACGCCGAATGCAGTTCGATCTGGAAACAACAGGTTTGAATCCTGACCGGGATCGGATTTTCATGGTCGCGGTGCGGGAGCCATCGGGTGCTACGTACACGCTGGAGGCGCCCGGCGACGGAAATTCCGGTGAAGCGGCGTTGATTCGCGAGCTAGCCGCAAAAGTGAAGGCCGTCGATCCGGACGTTATCGAAAACCACAACCTGCACGGGTTTGACTTGCCGTTTCTTGCCAGGCGCGCCCACATTCTCGGTGTGCCGCTTGCGCTCGGGCGAATCGGACCGCCTGGCCTGCGAGTGCGAGCGGCGAGGCGCGGGTATGCGGAGGGGTCTGAAGATCGGCGCGTTCGATATGTCGCGCCTGGACGCGAATTGATCGACACGATGGATGCGGTATTCCGATACGATTTCGCAACCCGAGAGTTGCCGAGCCACGGTCTCAAGGCGGTCGCACGGCATTTTGGCATTGCAGGGCCGGACCGGGAGCAGATCCGCGGCAGCCAGGTCCACGCTGTGTACTTGCGCGATCCCGAACGCGTGCGCCGATACGCCACAGCGGATGTAAGCGAAGTCGCCGGCATTGCGCGGTTGCTCGGCGGCGCTGCATTCGCGCTGGCGCAAATCGCACCCCGGCGATATGAGCGGCTCGCCGACGCCGGAGCGGCTACCGGCGTAATTGATCCGTTGCTGGTACGGGCGTACCTGCGCGCCGGAATGGCCTTGCCCGCGCACCAGGACGGTGACGGAACGCCTCACACCGGCGCCGCACTGTACCTATTCGCAGCGGGAGTCGCGCACCGGGTAGTAAAAGCGGATGTTGCCAGTCTGTATCCCTCGCTCATGCGCGCTTACCGGATCGGTCCATCTCGCGATCATCTTGGGGCGTTGCTTGCACTCGTGGACCAACTGGTCGAGCTGCGCCTGACAGCGAAGGCTAAGGGGCGGCAGGCACCGGCCGAGTCGGCGGAACGTTATGGGCACGAGGCAATCTCGGCGGCCATGAAGCTCGTCGTGAATTCGGCGTACGGTTATCTCGCCGCGGGCGGATTGACACGATTCGCCGATGTCCATGCAGCCAACGAAGTCACCCGGCGCGGCCGGGAGACCCTGGAGCTGATGTGCCGGGAATTGGGCGCCCGTGGTGTCACACTGCTGGAGGCTGATACCGATGGCGTCTACTTCGCCGTGCCCGAGGGATGGACCGAGGGGGACGAGCGGCGTGTGGTCGCTGAAGTGGCTGCCATGCTCCCCGCACGCGTGCAACTGGAATTCGAGGGTCGTTACGCCGCGATGCTGTCTCACGAACCGAAGAACTATGCGCTGCTGCGGTATGACGGTACCCTCGTCCTGCATGGTGTTGCGTTCCGTTCGAGCCGTGCCGAGCCCTTCGGAGAAGCATTTCTCCGGAAAGCCATTACGCACTTGCTCATGGCCGATATCGCAGCTGTCCGCGAGACCTATTTGGCCACTCTGGATCGGCTCCGCCGGCGGGAGTTGCCGACGCGCGATGTGTCATCCCGAGTGCGGCTCACCAAGACGCCCGGGGAGTACCTGGCGGTTCGAGGCAGTCGGCGGGAGTTGCCTTACGAAGCCATGCTGGCAAGTGGCCAAACGCGGTGGAGTGCCGGCGATCGTGTTCACGTGTACCGAAAGCGGAACGGCGGGTGCGGACTGCTGGAGGAATCGGATGAAGGCCATCTGGAGGCAAACAATGTCGACCTCCGGGACTACGACGTCGAATACTATGCACGCCAACTCCGTCAGACCTTTGCCTCCCGTTTCGCGTGCGCGTTTTCCCCCGGCGATTACGAGGCAGTTTTTGCGGACCCCGATCAGATGACGCTCTTCATGCCCGCGCTGACGACGATACGTACTGTGCTCGAAAAAAGAGCACAGGACCTTGCGTGAAGTTGAGACTCTCACGCGGTACGGCGACGGGTGGTGCGTGACACAGCCAAGGGGAGACCGATCCATCTCCGCCACCGGACAAGTGAATCGTGCTGAGCGTAGACGAAAAGAACCGGATTCAGGCCCTCGTCATGTCGCCGCGGAAGAAGATTCTGGCCGCGGTGAGCGAACGTGTGGCGAGGTAACCCGCCCGCCCGGGTCCTTAGCCGCGGCCCTTCGCGCTACCGTTACCTGCCCAGGAATCCGCTCTTGTCCTTCTCCGCGGCCTCTCCCGTCGGCGGCACCCAGTCCTTTGCTCCCGGAGGGGCCTGAGTGTTCGCGTTGAGCACCCTCAGCGCCGCCTGCCGCACCGGACCCGGCATCGTCGTCGCGCTCAAGTGCGTGTACAGCTCCAGCGCCCGCGTGCGGTTCGCCGGCATCAGATTCTCCGCGCACAGCAGCGTGGCGCGCGCCACCACCGGAAATACCGGCGGCCTGGTGCGGCCCAGCGCCGCCTCCAGCGCCCGCGACGCCTGCATCCCGCCGATCATCCCCACCGACGCCGCCGCGGCTCCCGCGACTTCGGCATCGCTGTCGTCGATCAGTTTCGTCAGCGCGTCCAGCGCTTTCGCGTCCTTGCGTACCCCGATGGTGGTGATCACGCCCACCTTCCGCCGGCCCGAAAGCTTCGGCAGCCAGGCGCGCAGGGTTTCATCCACCGAGGGATCCGGGTTCGGCTCCAGCCCGAACCGCGCGTAGCACGACAGTTGCGGGTGATCGAGCAGCGCCGCCATCGGCTGCACCGCCTCCTTCCCGCCGACGATCGACAGCTTCTTGCATGCGATCGCCTTCTGAAACACCGTCGAGTTCGGATCCTTTACCAGCGCCAGCAGTTTCGCCGGCTCCATCTTCCAGATCACCAGGCCGTCGAATTCCGGCGGGACCTGCGGCGCCGGCACGCGCGCTCCCCGGCCGGCTCCCGCGCCGCGTCCCGGCGCGCCCTGCGCTCCCGGTGCTCCTTGCGGCGGTTGTGTTTGAACAGGTGTTTGCGGCATCTCTTGTCTCTCCTGATCGTCTCTGCCAAGGGCCTACATGCTGGTGGCCAGCGCTTCCATCCGCCACGGCTCGCGATACGCGCGGCTCCGCATGCGATTGGCCTCTTCGTCGTTGAGGAACATCCGCTTGGCCGGATCCCATGTCAGCTTGCGGTTCAACTGCGCGCTGATCCATGCCGCGTGCGAAGTCACGTGCGTGTGGCACGTCTTCTCGGCGTCGGCCCGCGGCGCCGTCCGCGACCGGATGCATTGCAGAAACTCGCGGATGTGCTCCGCCGTCGGGTCGTACCGTGTCCCCTGCTTGGTCGGCAGCAGCGGCTTCAGATTGTCGGAGACCTCGATGCGTCCGCTGTCTCCCGTCTCCACCCAGCCTTCCGTCCCCACGAACAGGTTGCTGCACGATCCCAGCAGTCTCCAGCTGTGGTTGCGCAGCACCAGTTTCACGCCGTTCGTGTACCGGCAGTTGATCGTGTACCGCCCGATGATGCCGTCGCCGCGGAACTGCCCGCCTTCCGGTTCGTACTCCACCGGTTCGGTATGCTCCATGTCGGCGGCCCACTGCGCCATCGCCACCGTGTGCGACGCCCACTCGAGCAGCCCGGCGTGAAAATCCCAGAACTCGCCGCGCCCGCGGTCCGGATACGCCGAATTCCACGGCCGCCACATGCACGGCCCCAGCCACTTGTCCCAATTGAACACCAGCGGATCCGGCTCCGGAGTCTCCGCCGCCCACCAGCCGTGCCCGCCCGCGTCCACCGTGCCCAGCCCGATCGCCGTGTCCGCGTGCACTTCCAGGAGCCGGCCCAGTTTGCCGCTGCGCGCCAATCCCACCGCGAACTCGAACGCGTACTGGTTCTTCCGCTGCGCCCCGGATTGATACACCACGCCGTACCGCTTCACGTTATCGGCCAGCGCGTAGCTCTCCATGATGGACATGGCCGCCGGCTTTTCGATGTACATGTCCTTACCCGATTGCGCCGCCCACATGGCCATCGGCCCGTGCCAGCGGTCGCTGGTCGCAATCAGCAGCGCGTTGATGTCTTTCCGCTCCAGGATCTCCGCCGGATCGCGGTACATCACGCACTCGTTGTTTTTGTAATAGTTATCGACGGTGCTCTTGACCATCTCTCGCGCGCTCTCGCGCACGTCCGCGATGGCCACGAACTTCACCCGGTTGTCGCCCAGCAGTTGCCTGAGGTCGCTCATGCCACGTCCGCGGATGCCAATTCCGCCGAAGACGAGCTGATCCGTCATCGAATAGTTCCCAACCACCACCGGGCCTATCGCGGGCTGGCCCGGCGCCTGCCCCGCCGGCGCCTGTGCCTGCGCCAGTACCGGTCCCGCCGCCGCGGCGGCTGCGCCTGCCTGCGCCAGCGCCTTGCCGAAACCTCTGCGCGTCACCGGCTTCTTCTCTTCGGCCATACTGCCTCCCTTACCAGATAAGAGGGTCTAGCACTCTTCCCGCTGACTCTACCACCGCGCGAGGCCGCTCTCAAGGAGAAATACGAAAGATCAGTGTAATTTGGGCCCGGTTAGCGCGCGTCCGCCGGCGGCACCGGGCGCCACTCGATCTTCCGCACAGCACCCACCGTGGCGTAGGTGGCAATGCCGAACGGGATCGACCGGTCGATGTCGCCCTCGCGCAGCGCAATCCACTTCCCGGCAATCGCGGCGTCGATCACCCGCTCCCGGTCGATCCACGCGGTGATCCGCTCCGGGGTCACGCGCAGCCGCAGCGTGTACCAGCGGCCGGTCTGAAACTGCCAGTCCAGCGTGGTGTCGTTGCCGGCCGCATCCGCGCCGTCGATGCTCGACAGCCCCACTACGCGCCCGCCCCATCCGCCGTTGATCCAGGTGCAGTAGGAGTTGCCCACCGGAAACGTGATCCCGGCGAAGAAATCGCCGCCGCTCACGCGCTCGGCCTCCACCCGGATCTCGTAGTTGGTTCTGGGCATCGGCGGTGCCGCGCCCGCCCACGTGATGCCCGTGAGTACCCCGGCGCCGATCAGGATCTGCCCGCTCTGCAACCGCACCTTACCCGCGCCGAAGAAGTCCGACTCCTTCCAGCCGGCCAGCGACTTGCCGTCGAACAGCGGACGCCATCCGCCTTCCGCCGCGGGCGCCTGCGCGAACAACCCCGCGCACAGCACCAAGCCGGCGGCCATCGCCCTGCGCACCATGCCCTTCAGTCTATACCTCACTCAAACCGCACGAACCCCCACCGCTCCGGCACGTGCATGTTGATCACGCCCTGCGGCGACCAGACCCAGTTGTCTTCCTTCTCCCCGGCCGACTTGACGTACTTTCCGTTTTCCACGTTGAGCCGCCATTCCACGCGCGAGAAATTCACCCGCCATTCCGCGCCCGCCTTCGGCCGCGCCACCGGGGCCCGCGAGGCGAAACCCGTCCACGGAAACGCGATCTCCACGGTCCACCCGCGGTCCCGGTCGCGCGCGTCGTTGAGTGTGCCGTTCACCGCCACCGCCGTGCGCAGCCCCGGAATTTCCCAACTGTTATCGGCCTTCCCTCCCTCCCGGTAAGGCTTGGGGAGAAACAGGTCCCATCCCGTGTTCAGCGCGTTGATCTCGAACTCGAAGTAGTTGCGTCCGTCGCCCGAAGGATTCAGGAACACCTCGAAATCGTTGTCGCGGAAAATCACCGAATCGTGCTCGGTCAGGGTCGCCCATACGTCCGGTTCTTCCAGTTCGGCCGCCACGTAAAAGTACTCATCGTCCCAAAGCATTTTGGCGCGGGTGCGGAATCGCGGCGCCGGCAGCGCCGCGCCCTGGATATCGACGAACCAGTCGGTCCACTCGGCCTTCGCCCACGCCGCGTCGTCGATGCGCCCATCGATCCTTACCGGCGCGCCGGCCCGCCGGCACACGTACCGCTTCGGCTCCTGCGCCCCCGCGACGCACGTTCCCGCGCACAGCAACGCAATCCACTTCCACATAAGCGGCCACCATCATAGCCCGGTGCGGGTGTGTTGTCATAAGAACATCCTCATGAACGGCGCCGAGTGCCTCCTCCGAACCCTGCTGGCCAACCAGGTCGACCTCTGCCTGATGAATCCCGGAACCAGTGAGATGCAGTTCGTCTCCGCGCTCGACCGCGTGCCCGCCATGCGCGGCGTCCTGGGCCTTTTCGAAGGCGTGTGCTCCGGCGCCGCCGACGGTTACGCGCGGATGACCGGCAGGCCCGCCGCGACCCTGTTCCACCTCGGACCCGGCCTCGGCAACGCGCTCGCCAACCTGCACAACGCCCGCAAAGCGCGCTCTCCCGTGGTCAACATCGTCGGTGAGCACTCCACCCAGCACCTCGACCACGACGCGCCACTCACCGCCGATACGGCCGCCTTCGCCCGCCCCGTCTCCGGTTGGGTGCGCACCCTGCAACGCGCCGCCTGCATGGGCGAAGCCGCTTCCGCCGCCGTCGCCGCTGCCCTCGCTCCCCCCGGACAGGTCGCCAGCCTCATCATCCCCGCCGATTTTTCCTGGAGCGAAGCCGGCGAACCCGCCGCCGCCGCGCCGCGCCCCACCCGCGCCCTGCCCTCCGCCGACCGCGTCCGCTCCATCGCCGCCGCCCTGCGCTCCGGCGCGCCCGCCGGCCTGCTGCTCAGCGGCTCCGCGCTCCAACCCCGCGGACTGCGCGCCGCCGCCCGAATCCGCTCCGCCACGGGCGCCCGCATCTTCGGCGACCGCTACGCCGCCCGCACGACCCGTGGCCGCGGCGTCCCCGCCGTCGAACGCATCCCCTATTTCCCGGAACCAGCGCAGGCGCTGCTCGCCGGCATCGAGCGCCTCATCCTGGTCGAAGCCCGCCCGCCCGTCTCCTTCTTCGGCTACCCCGGATTGCGCAGTTCCATCGCGCCTCCCGGTTGCGCGTTCGATGCGCTCGCCGCTGAGCACGAGGACGGCCCCGCCGCGCTCGAACTCCTCGCACAGGAACTCGGCGCGCCCGCCTCCGATCCCGCCGCGCCCCTTCCTCCCCCGCCCGAATTACCCGCCGGCGACACGCCCCTTACCGCCGAAGCCATCGGCCTCGCCGTAGCCGCGCTCCTGCCCGATCGCGCCATCGTGTCCGACGAAATGGTTTCTTCCAACGAGCAGATTTATCCGCACCTCGCCGCCGCGGCGCCCCACGACCATCTCCCGGTTACCGGCGGCTCCATCGGCCAGGGCCTGCCGGTCGCGCTCGGCGCCGCCCTCGCCTGCCCGGAGCGCAAAGTCGTCGCGCTCGAAGCCGACGGCAGCGCCATGTACACCCCGCAAGCACTCTGGACCATGGCGCGCGAGCGCCTCGACGTGGTCGTCGTGATCCTCGCCAACCGCCGCTACCGCATCCTCGATATCGAAATGCAGCGCACCGGCGCCGGCGCGGTCGGTCGCCGCGCGGAGGAGATGATCGATCTGACCCGTCCTGTCCCGGATTGGGTGCGGCTTGCCGCCGGCTTCGGCGTGGAGGCTGTGCGTGCCGCCACCGCCGGCGAATTCGTCCGCGTGTTGGCCGCGGCCATGCGCGAGCCCGGCCCGCGAGTGATCGAAGCCGTGCTCCCCGCCGGCGTGCCTCGCCCTTAAGCGATGCCCACCAGCCGGTTCGCCACGGCGTACAGCACCAGTTCCAGCCGGTCCGTCACGCCCAGCTTATCGAAAATGTTGTGCAAGTGGTTCTTTACCGTCTGCTCGCTCAGCGTCAGGGCGGACGCGATATCGGAATTCTTGAATCCCTGCGCGGTCAGGTGCACAATCTCCCGCTCCCGCGGACTCAGCGGCTGGCGGCTTCGCACCTGTGCCTTTGTAGGAGCCGAGGTCGCCGCCGGTCCCGGATCCGCGGGCGAAAGGAACCCCTGAATCACCGACGCCGTCGTGCGCGAATCCATCCACATTTCTCCGGCGCGCACGCGGCGGATGCTGTCGATCAGGAGCGTTGTGGCGGTCTGTTTCTGCACGATGCCCGCACTGCCGAGTTTCAGCGCCTGAACGAACTCGTTGCGGTCGTCCGACGCCGTCAAGAGAATGACCTTGGTTTTGCTCTTGACCGAGCGCAATCTCTCCAATGTGGCCAGCCCGTTCAGTCCGGGCATGTTGAGATCGAGCAAAAGGATATCCGGCTCGTACTGTTGCAGCGCTTCCAGAACTCGTAAGCCGTCGTCCACTTCGGCGACGACGGTGAAGTCCTCCTCCAGCGAGAGCAGCCTGCAAACCCCGTCCCGAAAAATAGGGTGGTCGTCCGCAATTACAATCGTTATCTTGGTGGCGGCAGGAGCACCCACGCCGGGCCAGGCTTCAATGACACTCGTCTCGCATGTCATAGTTCTTTTTTGAACTCTTTCTGACTCAGTATGGGCAGACAGGGAATAAAACGAAAGTACTAGAGGTACAGGTGACGCACCACCCGTAGACCAAAGTTAGCGCCGGTGCA
>JAFDVU010000171.1 GCA_018268835.1 Acidobacteriota bacterium
AATGGCGCGGCGCGGGGCGGCGCCGTGGGCGGCGGACAGGTTCGCGGTGGACAGTCCTTCGCGGGCAATAGCGGCGGGTGGCAGCGTTTCGGAGGCGCGAATGGCGCGGCGCGCGGCGGCGCGGTGGGCGGCGGACAGGTCCGCGGCGGACAGTCCTTCGCGGGCAATAGCGGCGGATGGCAGCGTTTCGGAGGCGCCAGCAGCGCGCCGCGTAGCGGGGCATTCGGCGGAAACCGGATGGCCACTCCGCAGGGCCGCACGTTTGGCGGTGGAAACAATCGGGGATTCGCGGGCGGTGCCGGTACCTATCGCAGCACTCCCTCTTACCGGCAGGCTCCCAGCTTCGGCGGGTCCCGGCCATCGTTCGGCGGCGGCGGCTTCCGTTCGCCCAGCACCGTCGCGCCGCGGTCCTTTGGCGGCGGGTCGCGCTCCTTCGGCGGTGGCGGCGGACGGTCCTTTGGCGGCGGAGGGTCGCGCTCTTTCGGCGGCGGCGGAGGACGGTCCTTCGGCGGCGGCGGCGGGCGCTCCTTCGGCGGCGGCGGCGGACATGGCGGCCGGCGCTAGCGCCGGCGCCGTGCGCCGCTTCCCACGTTGCGAACCGGGTAGCGTCGGCCTCCCGGCCGACCTTTGGATCGAACCGGAATCCGATCCGCGGCGCACGTCAGTAGGGCGGTAGGACATCGGGCGGTAGGACTCCCCAGGCAGGGCGGTGATTCCGTTATACTTTCATTCTCCCCGCCGAGGCTCACATGACGAATATCCGCACCGCCCTCCTCACATTCGGCGCGCTTGTCGCCGCCGCGTACGCCTTCGCCCCAGGCTCCTACGATCCCGGCCTCTTCGCCGAAATGCGCTGGCGCGGCATCGGGCCGCTGCGCGGCGGACGCACCAAGTCCGCGCAGGGCGTCGCCTCCCAGCCCAACGTCTTCTATATCGGCGTCTGCAATGGCGGCATCTGGAAATCCACCGACTACGGCCGCACGTGGAACCCAATCTTCGACGACCAGCCCACCGGTTCCATCGGCGCTCTCGCCGTCGCCCCCTCTAATCCCGACATCATCTACGCCGGCAGCGGCGAAGGACTCCAGCGCCCTGACCTCTCCACCGGCGACGGCATCTACAAGTCCACCGACGCTGGCCGCACCTGGACCCGCCTCGGCCTCCGCGACGGCCAGCAGATTCCGCAGATCGCCGTCGACCCGCGCAACCCCGACAAACTCTTCGTCGCCGTCCTCGGCCACCCCTACGGACCCAATCCGGAACGCGGCCTCTACCGCTCCACCGACGGCGGACGCACCTTCGAAAAGGTTCTCGGCAAGGACGAAAACACCGGCGCCAACGACGTCGTGATCGATCCCCGGCACCCCGACACGGTCTACGCTGCTCTGTGGGAGGCCCGCCAGGGCCCCTGGGAAAATTCCTCTTGGACCGGACCCGGCGGCGGCGTGTTCAAGTCCACCGACGGCGGCACTACCTGGAAGCCTCTGGCCAACGGCATCCCCTCCGGTCCCGAAGGCTTCGTCCAGGCCAACCTCGCCATCGCCCCCAGCAACCCCAACCGCCTCTACGCCAGCGTCGCCACCAGCCAGGGTACCGGCATCTATCGTTCCGACGACGGCGGCGCGCTGTGGACCCGCGCCACCACCGACCCGCGCCCGGCCGCCCGCATCGGCGGCGGCGACGTCAGCGTCCCGGCGGTCGATCCCAGGAACCCCGACATCGTCTACGCCGCCAGCGTCGTCACCTGGAAATCCACCGATGGCGGACGCACCTGGACCGGTATCCGCGGCGCCCCCGGCGGCGACGATTACCAGCGCATCTGGATCAACCCGCTCAACCCCGACATCATCCTCGATGTCAGCGACCAGGGCGCCATCGTCACCGTCAACGGAGGCCAGACCTGGAGCAGTTGGTACAACCAGTCCACCGCGCAGATGTACCACGCCAACACCGACAACGATTTTCCCTATCGTGTCTGCAGCGGCCAGCAGGAGAGCGGCAGCGCCTGCGTCGCCAGCCGCGGCAACGATGGCGCAATCACCTTCCGCGAATGGCACCCCGTGGGCGTCGAAGAGTACGGCTACGCCGTCCCCGATCCGCTCAACCCCAACCTCGTGTACGGCGGCAAGGTCACCCGCTACGACCGCCGCACCGGGCAGGTGGAAAATGTCGCGCCCAAGCCCATCCGCGGCGCCGGCTACCGCGCGCTGCGCACCGCGCCGCTGGTCTTCTCCCAGGCCGATCCACACGTGCTCTTCTTCGGCGCCAACACGCTCTTCCGCACCGCCGACGGCGGCCATAGCTGGAAGGAAATCTCCCCCGACCTCTCGCGCAAAACCTACGAACTCCCGGCCAGCATCGGCAAGTACCGCGATCCCGCCGAGGTCGCGCAGCGCGGCGTCATCTACGCCGTCGCGCCCTCCCCGCTCGACATCAACCGCATCTGGGCGGGCACCGACGACGGCCTCATTCACACCACCGCCGATGGCGGCGCCACCTGGAAGGACGTCACGCCCAGCGACATCGGACCGTGGATGAAGATCTCCATCCTCGATGCCGGCCACTTCGATCCCCTCACCGCCTACGCCGCGGTCAACACCATCCGGCTCGACGACATGCGCCCCCACATCTTCCGCACGCACGATGGCGGCAAGACGTGGAAGGAGATCGTGGACGGGCTTCCCGCTAACGCGCCCGTCAACGCCGTCCGCGAAGATCCCAAGACCAGGGGACTGCTCTTCGCCGGCACCGAGCGCCAGGTCTACGTCAGCTTCGATGACGGCGACCACTGGCAGAGCCTGCGCCTGAATATGCCGGCGAGTTCCGTGCGCGATGTCGCCATCAAGGATGACGACCTGATCGCCGCCACCCACGGGCGCGGCTTCTGGATCCTCGACGACATCACGCCGCTGCGCCAGTTGAGCCCGCGGGTGGCCGGCGCCGAGGCCTTCCTCTTCAAACCGCAGACCGCCATCCGCGTGCGCTGGGACATGAACACCGATACGCCGCTGCCGCCCGACGAACCCGCCGCGCCGAATCCGCCGGATGGGGCGATCCTCGATTACTACCTCGGGCCGAACGTCACGGGTCCGGTCACGCTGGAGGTGCTCGATGCCTCGGGTGCCCTGGTGCGCAAGTACGCGAGCACCGATCCCGAGCCGCCGGCCGATCCCATGCTGGCCATCCCCACCTATTGGGTTCGTCCGCCGCGCAGCCTGCCCGCGACTCCCGGCATGCACCGCTACACGTGGGACATGCACTACACGCCGCTCACCGTGGGCGGAGGACGCGGCGGGGCGAATTACCCGATGCAGGCCATCGCGCACGACACCGCGCCCGCCATCACCTCCATCTGGGCCGCGCCCGGACGCTATACGGTGCGGCTTACCGCCGGGGGCAAGACTTATACCCAACCCCTCACCCTGAAGATGGACCCGCGCGTGAAGACCACGCCGCTGGGCCTCCAGCAGCAGTACACGCTATCCAGACAGCTCTATGACGACATTCTGAAAGCGCAGAAGGCTGCCGCTGAATTGAACGGACTGCGCGCGAAGCTTCAGGGCGAAGCGCTCAAGGAAGCCACCGCGATCCTCGGCAGCACCGGCGGACGCGGCGGGCGCGGAGGCGGAGGCGGCGGACGGGGAGCCATCGCCGCCGGACCCGAGACCCTCTCCAGCATCCCCAACTCGCTGGCCGGCCTGATGCGCCAACTCGAGGCCGCCGACGTGGCGCCGTCCTCGCAACTCACCGCCGCCATCGTCGACCGCCACGCGCAACTGACGCGCCTGCTCGCCCGCGCGAGTGCGATCCGGTAGGGCGCGGGTGGGGGCCTATGCCCCGCCGATCAGAATCCCGGTCACGAACACCAGCGCGCCGCCCAGCCCCACCTGCACCGCGGCCGAAAAGATCGGCGTATCCATGTAGCGGTTGCGAATCCAGGTGATAACGCCCAACTCGGCCACCACGACCGCGATCGCCGCCGTCATCGCCGCGCGGAAATCCGGCACCAGGAACGGCAGCGTGTGGCCGATGCCGCCCAGCGTGGTCATGAGCCCGCAGATGAGCCCGCGCAGCCAGGGGTGTCCGCGGCCGGTGAGGCTGCCGTCGTCGGAAAGCGCCTCGGCGAATCCCATGCTGATGCCCGCGCCGAGCGATGCCGCCATGCCGACCAGGAACGCGTCCCACGGCTTCTGCGTGGCCAGCGCGGCGGCGAACACCGGGGCCAGCGTGGAGACCGAGCCGTCCATCAGTCCCGCCAGCCCGGGCTGCACCACTTGAAGCACGAAGAGCCGCCGGCTGGTCTCGTCCTCGTGTTCGCGAGCCTCGGGGCGCAGTTTGTCGCGCTCCAGTTCCTCGGCGCGTTCACGGTGCTTGCGCTCGTCCTGCGCGAGGTCGTTGAGCAGTTGCCGGATGGCGGCATCCTGTGTGCGCCCGGCGGCGGTTTCGTAAAACCGGCGCGTCTCCAGTTCCATCGCCGCCGCCTGCTCGCGTACCAGTTTGAGCGGCAGCGGGCGCAGCAGCCACACCGGACGCCGCTGCACGAACCCCTTCACATCGTGGCGGCGCAACAACGGGATGTGTTCGCCGAAACGCGCGCGAAACAGTTCGATCAGGCGGCGGCGGTGCGTGGACTCCTCCGCGCGCATCCCCTCGAACATCTCGGCCGTCGAGGGATAGTTGTCCCTCAAGCCATCGGCGAAGTCGCTGTAAATGCGCTCGTCGTCTTCCTCCAGGCTGATGGCCAGGGCCAGGATTTCACGTTCGGTCAGGCTGTCGAAGCTCCGCATAATCCGATTGTATGTGCTGGATCGTGATAGCATCGCTAGCAGATGGCGCTCGTCGACCTGACCAAACAACTCGCCAAGGAAGCCCTGCTCTCCGCCGCCAAGGACCCGGCTCCGGCGCCGCAGGCTCCCGCCGCCGATCCGTTGGGCAACGTCATCCTCGGCCAGATTCACGCCATGCAGAAGGCGCTCAAAGAGGACGAGGAACTCACCGTGTGGTACGGCAGCGGCGCCGACCGCATCCGCGTCTTCGAGATCTACCTGCCCACCTGGAAACTCGCGGTGCTCACCGGCCAGGATTCCGAACGCGCGCTGTGCCGCGTGATTTCCCCGGTGGATGCGCTGCAACTCGTCACCCGGGTGGTCAAGGCGCCGGCCGGAAGCAAGCCCGGCCGCATCGGTCTCGTCGCCCCCAAGACCAGGGACTAATCGAATTTCGTAAACGTGTCGGCGGCCCCCACGGCGTACGTCCGCACGATGCGGCTTTCGCGCGCGATCCGGACCGATTTGAGAATGCCCGCCAGCGCCGGATCCCGCGTCGCCGACGCCGCCAGCGTCACCGCGGCGCGCAGCGATTGCTCCAGGTCCTGCGCGCGGACCGCCGAATCGCACTGCGAGGCGATCTCCACTTCCATGACCTGCTCCAGGTGCGCCGTCAGAGTGGTGACATCGGCCTTTCGCATCAGTTTGGCCAGGTTCGCCAGGTTGCCCGCGAGCGGCAATGCCCCGTCACCGCGGAAGACGGCGCGAATCTCCGCCGTGGATGACGGCAGCGCGAATCCGGCCGGCAGGTTCGAAGCCGTGGACAGCGCCGTGCGCGCCGCCTCGATGCGTTCCGCCGCGCCCGCCGCGGCCGCGCCCTTCCCGATCGACGTGTACCCGGCCGGCGGCTGCGCGAAATCGCCCGTGGCGATGAGCAGCAGGTCCTTGCCGTTCCAGGCAAGCGCCAGTTGCTTCGCCGCGGAAAGGGGATCGGTGACTGCGCGCAGGGTCGCGGGCATTGTGGCATAGGCGGGCGCGGCGCGCAGCATCGCGAGCTCGATCACCGCCGCGGCGGTCGCATCCGCCGGGATCGCCTTTTCGGCCGCGGGCGGCGCCCCGGATCGGCAGGCGGCCAGCGCCAGCACTGCCGGGATGGCAAGAAGTCGTCTCCGCATGGGCCTTACTGTTTCCCTCCGAATAGTGCCAGCGCCGCGCGGGCGCGTTTGCGCATCATGGATTCAAAGCTCGCGCGCGGCACATCGATCAGTTTGCGCAACTCCGCCGCCCGCAGCAACCGCTGCGCCGCGTTGGACATGTGGGACGCGGCGCGTTCGAACGCTCCGCCATCGGCCGCGCGCATCCCCGCTATCGCGCGATAGTAGCCCTGCTGCCCCTGCACCTTGTGGCATCCCGTGGCCAGCGCCTCCAGCACTTCGTGACGCTCCTCGAGCCGTGCCACCCGCGCTCCCCATTCGTCGAGGAACGGGCACAGCGGCAGCAGCGTCTCCGGCGAGCGCCGCAGGGCCTTGACGCCGCGCAATGGATAGTGGCGGTGCCCCTCGGCGGAGAGGCCGGTGTGCTGGTAGACGCGGACCGCGAGGGGGAAGCGGCCGCGCGCGGAGAGATGTTCCTGCACCGGCGCGGTACGCGGTCCGCGTTTCCAGAAGCCCATCCCCTGGGTCAGGTCGCCGCGGTTGTGGGCCAGCGTCATGGAGAGGCGGAGCAGGTCGAGTTCGGCCTCCGCTTCCCGCGCGACGGCATCGAAAACCGCCTGTTCGCGATCGATCTCGGCCTCGATCGCGGCGAGAGCTTCTTCGGCGGGCGCCAGGTCGCCCAACTCCAGCATGCGGCCGAGTCCGCCGGCGATCGCGCTCCAGTGTTCGCCGTTATGGCCGGTCACGCCGCGCACGGCGCGGATGGAAACGCCCGCGTCGGTCCACTGGCGCGCCTCGAGGGCGAACCGCAGCATGGGGCGGAGCACCTCCGTGTCGCGCGATTCCCGCCAGAGAATGCCGCGGATCTTGGTATCCACGTCGGTGGGCACGAACGTGGCGACGGTCGCGTGATGGCAGGCCAGGCACAGGGCGAAGTAGTCCTGCAACTGCTCGGCGGGGGAGAGTCCATCGCGCAGAATGTTCTCCCAGCTTGCGAGGACACGCAGAAACCCGCGCGGCGTGCCGCCGAGATCGATTAGACGCCCCGTCTCACTCGGCGGCAGCAGGGGATCGAGGAACGGGATGGTGCCGCGCACCTGGAAGAGCAGCGTCTCCGGCGCGATGAAGTGCGACCACGGGGTCCGCGGCGAATCGATGGAGTGAACCGGCAAGCTACCAGTATGGACCAGTATGGCCGGCACGGCGCGGCGCGTGCGGAAGCGGGATCGCCTACGGTATACTGTTGATTCGGGCCACCCTAGCTCAGCTGGTAGAGCGGCTGATTCGTAATCAGCAGGTCGCCGGTTCAATCCCGGCGGGTGGCTCCATCTAACCGCCTGTATTGGCAACCAGTTAGCTCTCATTTCACTACGTTCAACCTGGGCTGTTCAAATTGCTGATCCATCATCAGCCGCTCGCCAATTCCCAAGACTCCGATTTTGAACAACTTCCAGCCCACCGGTATTCGGATATTGTTCAAAATTTTTCAATTTGGATTGACAGCAATCTGGGATCGACGCACTAGGCACGAACAGTTTGCCAGGCTCTAACCATCGTACGAGTTAAGGTTGGGTCGATTGGAACCGTTGGGCGCAATCACCCATCCTGCTCTGAGCGAGCCTGCACTAAATGGCAGTGCCGTTCTGGTGCCCACGCGTCGAACGGCAGGATTCAGGTGATACTCTTCGCCATCGTCGGCTTTCGAGGTAAAGGACAATCCTGAACCAACTGGGCACCGGAGAAACGGAGCGATTCGGCTGACCGTCGTCACTTTAAGAACGTGAGCACTGCCGTCATGGCGTTCTGGGTTACCGGCACCCCGTCCGCCGCGATGCTGATCAACGTGCGCAGCTTCAGTTCGAACATCGACAGGCTGCGCGGCTGATCCCATCGTTCCTGTTCTCCCTGTGCAATGAACTCGTCCATCCAGAATGGGACGACGCGCGCAGGCACCCGCGACACGTCCAGATTGAGCAGAGGTCCGCCCGTATATTGGCTGAGCGGCTCCTTCGTCGATACCAGGTACGGTCCGCGCAGAGGCGGCCCGGGAAGCCGATCGAGCAGCTGCCTGGCGTTGCGGTAGTCATAATGCTTGAAGATCCACTCCGCGGTTGCATCTTCATTCGGCGGTTCGGCGTCCACCGGAACGAAGATTGCATTCAGGTTCTGGAGCAGGAGACTCGACCGCAACTCCCATCCCGCGACAATTCGGCTGACGTAGGCTTCGATGATCTTCCGGTTCCGTTCCTGCATCTCGCCATCCCCCTGCGTGAGAAGCAGGTAGCTGTATAGACCGTACCCTTTCTCCTCCGGAGTCCAACGCTCGAGAAGATACCGTCGCGGGCTTCCCCTGCGGACCTCGAACTGCTGTTGTACGAACACTTCGATCTTGCAGCTCAACGGCGCTTGTCCCTCCCGAGTGGCCTCGACGGTTGCCGTCTTCGTTCCGGACTTTGGTTCTCCGGGCTTCGATTCTCCCAGCCTCCACAGCACCTGGCGGCCCTCTCCTTCGATCCGGCCGTCGTTCGTGGACCAGCGGTACACGAATCCTTCTGCCGGTGCCCACGCCGTGAGTTGCACCGCTTCGCCGCTGGCCGCGACCGGTTTGGCAGGCGAGCACACCAGCGGCAGTTCCTGGCCGTAGCCGCCGGAGACCGCGACACACAAGAACATCCAACGATAGACGCTCATGCCTGTTTCCCGCCTTTCTTTCGTCCGACCGCCATCCACCGCCCGAAGGCCGTGATCGCCAGGCAAACGCCGACAATCACCGGCATATCGACCGCGTCCAGCGGCTTGCCGCGAAGGTAAACGTAGACGTACACCGCCAACGACATTACGAATGCCATGACCACAACACTAGTCGCGGGCTTCACTGCAATGACCTCCTTCCCCTATCAGAACCATCCGCCGATCACGAGGAACGGCGACCAGAAGTACGGGTGCCGGAATTCGGGAATATTCCACAACAGCTCACGCTGTGCCAGGCTCAGCGCCATCGCTCTGGATACCCCGGGCTTCTGCAACTCCCGGTAGAACCCGGGAATCAACCTGGCGGCCGCTGGATCCGCCACCGCCCACAAACTGCCCAGCGCGCTCCTTGCGCCGGCCCTCAAGGCCACCCCGGAAAGCCCCAGGGCCGCGCGTTCGTCTCCGGCCGCCGTCTCGCATGCGCTCAGGACCAGGAGTTCCACGGGGCTCTCGCGGTATTTCGTCACTCCCACCATCTCCGAAAATCTGCCGATCGAAATCTCCCCGTCGTAAGCCAGAATCCAACTCGTTGCGGGGTCTCCCGTGAATTGTGCGTGCGACGCAATATGAACGAGCGACGGCTCCGACTGGCTCATCTCACGCTCCAGCCGATTACCGGTGAACTCTTCATTCAGCAGCGGCCGAACCGTGTAGAGCTTGCGGACTTCGTCGAGTTCGGCTGTCACCGCGCCGAGGGCTTTCCGGCCCTTGACGGATTCGCTCAATCCGGCGACGATCGCCTTTACTCCCTCCCGCGGGAACGGCCTCGGGTCCACTAGTTGCAGCCCGGGGATGACAGCCACGCCGTAGCGCTCCACCAGGAATGCGTTTCCGTCGTGCAGGGCCGCGATCGGGATCGTACGCAGGGAACCATCCGGCACAAACACAATCGTGTCGACCTGCTGCCGCCGCATGCTCTCCTCGTAGGGGGCAACCAGCTGCCGATACAATTCCTGGGCCGGTCTCCGATACTCTTCCGCGTCGTCAGCGCCGTGACGCTGCAGCGCGCTCAGAAACTCGTTCGCCAGCTCTTTGATCGCCTGCTCTCCCATGGGAACCGAATGTCTCTCCAGACCGCTCGGCAGTGTCACCAGGAGTTCCAGCCGGTCCGGCAGCACGATCGGATAGACCACGGCGACCCGCCCCTTGATGGAGTCCAGATCTTCGGTGTGCGATCGAAGATAGTCGGCGCATTCGTCCTGGAAGAAGTTGCGTACCTCGGCGGCTTTCAATCGCTCGACCGTCGCACGCGCCTCTAACAGGAGATCGTGAGCGCCTGCGCCGCGCACCAGGTCCGAGCTCTTCAACAGTGAGTTGACTAGATCCAGATACACCGGTGCGATCCGCCTGCGGAAGTATGTCCCGGCGGCTCCGTACCGCACCAGCGCGTCCTGCCGCGTCTCTTCGAGGATCTTGACGGCGCGGTCGAAGGATTCGACCGCAGCGCTGGTGTGCCCAAGGGCCCAAAGGATCTGCCCCTCGCGCCAGCGCCATCGGTACACCAGGTCCGAGGCGTCGTTACTCTCGGCGGTCCGCAGCCCCTCCCGCACGAAGTAAAGCGCCTCGCCAAATCGGCCTTCCATCTGGTATAGCGTGCCCAGGTGCCCGAGCGCGGCGGATAGCGCCCGGCCGTCGCCGGTTTGGCGGGCAACCGGAAGAACCGCCGTCAGCAGGCCATATGCCGCGAGCAGATTCGTCCCCTGCTGTGGCCCTCCCGCTTGCGCCATCTGTTCGTATGACGCGGCAACGTGAATCCGCAGGCGATTGGCGTCAGCCGGATCGCCCGTCTTCAGCCGCGACGCCGCTCGTTCCAGTAACTCCCGAGCTTCCGGCAGCGACCCCTCGATTGCCGCTCGTGCGGCATTGGCCAACGCCTTGGCCTCGATCGACGCGTCGCCGCTCTTGTGTGCCAGGTCCGCGCTCTTTTTGTAGTCATACACCGCGCCGCCCCAGCCCTCCCGACTCGCCCGAAGGTTGCCCGAGCTGTTCTGCAGGCTGGCGAGCAGCCGGCTGTCCCCGAGACTCTCGGCAAGGGGCATCGCTCGATTCAACGCCTCGCCGGAGACTCTGGATTCGCCCAGCGCCAGCCGGGCGTTCGCAAGACTATCCAGCGTGGCGGCAATGCGAGCGTTGTCGCCGGCTTTCTCGGCCCATGCCAGCGCCTCGTTGAGCGTCTTCGACGCTTCCGCGTATTCCCCTCTCCGGAGTTGGATCTGGCCCAGCCTGCGGGCGGCGTCGCTCTGCGCCGCGGAATCGCCGGCCGCCGAACCGGTCTCACTCGTGGCGAACGTGACCAGCAGCCCTTCTTCCGAGAGAGGTAGCACCCGGCGGTGCGTCACGACGAAATGCTCATTCTCCGCGCTCGCTTTCCTCGCCGCGCAAAGCGGGCGGAGGAGGGCGGACGCGTCGAAGTAGTTCACGGGCGGCGCGGTGAGCCCGCCCTGGAGGTCCACTTGCGGAGCCTCAATGGTCACCGTCCCGGCCTCGCCGACACCCGCATCCGCCGATACCACGCTGTCGGCCGAGGGTATGAAAACCTCGCTGCCGATATCGATACGCCCTCCGGTCCCGATCTCCGTGGTGGCCAGCACCCGGCTGCCGTCTCGCATTACCATGTGGTTCGGACCGCTGACGCTGATATCGCCGCCGAGCCCGTTCTGCACGCTCGCCGTTACCGAGCTGCTCTTCTCCAGCATCACGAGTCCGTTGGCCGCGATGTGAATATTCCCCTCGCGGGGTTCGCCGGAGGCAGGGCCCTGAACGGCAAACACCGAGATCTCACCGCCCGCAAGCGTCAGGTTCCCTACCGGTTCGGCGGCGGTGCCGATATAAATGGATCCCGCCGCTCCGGCCCTTGGATCCGCGGAGTTGCTGGCCGCGACAACGCGGGCCCCGTCCGCAATCGTGAGTGCCGGTGTATGGACGGTGATATTTCCGGCGGCGCCTTGGCCGCTGGTGCTGGCCTGCAGCATCGACACCCACTGCGGGTTGGCGGGATCCCTGCCGGTCAATGTGACGGAGTCGGAGGCCCTGATCGTGATCGATCCGCCGGCGCCGTCGCTGCCGCCCGCCGTATTCGCCAGGATCTGGCTGCCGTTCTGCAGCGTCAGGCGGCCAACGTTGATGTCCACCGACCCGGCCGCGCCGCCGCCCGGATGCTTGCTGTCTTTCACGCTCGTAACCGCTATGAGTCCCCCGTCTCTCATCGAGAGGTCCGTCGTGTCGATGGGGAGATCCGCGGCCCTGCCGATCCGGACGCTTCCACCCTTGCCCGGGCCCGCCGTGAACGACCCGACGAAGGCCTCGTTGCCGATCTCCAGCAGCGGCGCGGAGAGGCGCACGTCGCCCGCCGCTCCGGCGCCGAACGCGGATGTCGAGATGTTACTCAACTCGAAGTCGTTCGACCCGCTGACGGTGAGGGACTTGGTCGCGCCGATCACCACCTGGCCGGCCGCTCCTGTGCTGCCTGTGCGCGCCTCGCTCGTGATCGCGCCTCCGTTCTGCACGCGAATTGTACCGGCGTTGATGGAGATCGTGCCGCCATTCCCGCGCCCGGAGGTGCTGGTCGAGAATCCCGACGACTGGTAAGAGGTCATGCCGTACACGGTGAAAAGTCCGCCCCCGTCCACCGAGAGCGAGTCCTTGGCCCCGACGGAGATCTGGCCGCTGTTCCCGCCCGCGACGGAGTAGGGACTGGAGGAGTATGTGTTGAGCGCTTCGCTCGTAACCCGGCTGCCGCCGCTGATCGACACGCGGTCGGCCGTGATTCCGATTGCTCCCGCGTTGCCGGTTCCGCCATAGACCGTTGTGGACACGCCGGCGCCGTTGGAAAGTGAGATGTCCGTCGCTTCCAGCGTGATGCTCGCGCCTCCCTGGGTGCTCAGCATGGCCGTGCTCTGGATGTTGGTGCCGAGTCCGGTCAGGGAGATACTGGAAGGCTGTGCCGCCTCCCTGGGGCGAATGCTGATTTCGTGCGGCGCCGCCGGGGCGGCGGATAGGTCGAAGGTGGTGCTCCGATTGGTGATGAGCGCCGTATTGCTCATCTGCAGCCGGTTTGTTTCGATGCGAATGTCGCCCGGCCGGCCCAGCGTGGCAAAGTCGGGCCCGAAGCCGATTGTTTCCGCACTGATCACGCCGCGGTCCAGCGAAAGCGCGGGCGTGCTGACGATGATTTGACCGCCCGATCCGCGGGCGCCGATCGTGACATCGCTGTGAATTCCGGTCAAATACTGATTGCCTTCCGGATCCTGGTTCGAGATCGATATCGACTTTCCCGCGGTCACCGTGATGTCGCTGCTCTTACCCGAGCCCTCCGTAGTGGACTCGATCCGGCTCAGGTTTGAAATCTCCACGGTTCCGGCGCTCAGAACGATCGAAGCGGCACAGGCGTCTCCCGACGTCATACTCCCCACAGTGGCCCCATTCGACAGCACCGCCTCGTTCCGAACCTGAATGTCGATGGAGGCGCCCCGGCCATCGACCACGTCCGCCGAAATCGAGGAGTTGTCCAGAACGAATCTGCCGCCGCGGATCGACACCACGCCGGCGCCGTTCGAATAGTCGTCGACCCTCACGGATGACTTGCCGGTGATCTGTATGTCTCCCAGGCTCGCGATTCCATCCGTGGCAAGTCCTCTCCCGCTAAACGTCACATCGCCCGCCGAGGCGACGCTCGCCAGCCCGATACTTCCTCCCGTCGCGACCAGTTTGCCTCCACGAATCTCGATCCCTCCCCCGGTCATCGAGATCTGGGCGCCGTTCCCCACCGAGATCCGGCTGCCGCTCACGGTCAAGGGTGCGGGATGATCCGACAGGAACCCGAACGCGCTCGGTGTGGCCATCTTCAAAAGACTGTCCTTCGAGAACGCGATCAACTCCTGGCCGTCCCGGTCCTTCATGCGCAGGACGTCCGCCGTGCTGGCGTGAAATGATCCCTGGACGTCCACAGCCCCGCTGGCTCCGAAAAAGATGCCCGCCGGATTGAGAAAGAACAGGCTGGCGCCCGGAATCGTCGAGCGAATCGTCCCGTAGATCGAGGATGGTCCGCCGGTCACCCGTGTGATCACGTTCTCCGTCGGCAGGTTGGACGTGAAGAGCGCCGTGTCCCCTGCCCCGATCGTGAAATCCAGAAAACTGTGAAACAGGTTCGCCCCGGCCCGCGCGCCCATGGATTCGCCGATCTCGTAGGTGCCGGACGGGCCTCGAACCGGCTGCAAGCCTATGCCCGGTCCCACACTGCCATCCCTCACAATCCGGGTAACGACGTTCTGGGATTTCATCGCACCCGGCCCGATACCGGACAGCAGCAATGCTGCCATCGCCAACGACATGCCGTGCGTTTTCATGGGAGACTCCAGACCAGCCCGATATGCACGCCGCTATCCTGCAGGTTCCACTTCCCGACGTTCGGAACGTCGCGGAACGCGTACCCCCAATAAATTTCGGCTTGCAGCCGGTTTCGGTTGCGCAGGCGAAGTCCCGCTCCAGCGCTCGGAAGCGTCTCCGCCGGCTCTGTGGGCCGATCCGTGTTCCACGAGCGGCCCACGTCGACGAACGGCGCTGCTTCCAGAACCAGCGCCTGCTCGCCTATCTTGAGGAACGGAATCCTCACCTCGGCCGATCCGATCATGCCGTTGTCCCGAACCAGTTCGTTCTCGTGATAGCCGCGCACCGTCTCGCGGCCCCCCAGAGCGAACTTCTCCAACCCCGGAAGCGGGGAGTCTGAGAACTGCGCGTCTCCCCTCACGATCACCTGTGCCCCGGACCCGAGAGCCCTGACCCGGTGCGCCCATTGCACCTGGCCCAGCCAAGCCAGGAATCGCGCGTCGCTCGACCCCGCCGGATGCGTCGCGCCGAAGCAGTCGAGTCCCAACGTGAAGAAACTGCGCGCAGCTATTGCCTGCCCGATCCCGCTTCGGGTCCAGGTCTGTCCGAATCGGATCACCGAAACACGGGCCACGCCGTCCTCGGTCAGGTCGTCCGTGAAGCGAAACCCCGACCCCAGCAGGTAAGACTGGCTGCGTCGGATTTCGCCTGACACGAGCATCGCGAACTCGGAGTTTCTCGTTCGGCGCACGGGATGCGAAAGGGTAATCCCGTAACTCTCCATGGAGCTCTTGATATCCAGCGGCGCAAATGGTTCCTGCACGACCTCGCTCCGCGCCACATAGCTGTGCAGTGAAAGCATCGTGTCCGCCCCGTTCAGCGGCACAGCGTAAGTCGCGTCCAGGCTGCGCAGCCCATGAGTGCCCCGGAATGACACCGCGAACGTGTCCCCGAACCCGGTGAGATTAATATGCTGAAACATTGCCTCGCCGCCGGCCGAGCCGACCGAGACCGGCTGATAGTTGTTAATCTGGAGACTTTCGCTGTGGGCGCGGTGTTCCTCCACCTCGAGCCGCAGCCGCGATTCGCCCCTCTCGTCCCCCGGCACGAGTTCCGCGCGCAGGCTCCTGATCCGCTGATTCCGCCGGAGCACTTCGAGCGCCTCCTCGATCTCCATCACGTTGACGATTCGCGACTTGCGCAGCCGGAGGCGGCGGTCCAGGTAGTTCCGCTTCAGCCGCCCATCGGTTACGACTTCGGGGTCGAGGAGTTTGCCTTCGATGATCCGGATCTCCACCACGCCGTCCTGCACCTTCTGATCCGGAATTACTGCCCCCGAGCTGATGTAATGGGCTTCTTTATAGGCTTCTGAGAGCTGCTCCCGTAGCCGCTCAAGGTCCGCAAACGATAACGACGCGCCTTCATATTGGCTGATGATCGCGTCTATCTGTTTCTGCGGGAGAACCGTATTTCCGACCACGCGCACTCTCCGCACGAAGATACGGATTTCCGGAAAAAGGCTCTCCAGTGCCGGTGCGGCGGGCGGGACTGTCCGGGGCAACACCGTACCGGCTGTGCGCTCCGGAGGTTCGAAATCCGGCAGCTGCGGCCGGTTCCGTCCGGCACTCTCGGCCATTCCCCGAATCGGCGATTGAGCAATCGCCGGCCCGGCCGCCGCCAGCAATAACAACACGAAGGCGCAGACCCGCATCGGTCTACCTCCGTCGGGAGCGGACCGTGCGGCAGGCATTAGGGGAACGCCATACTGCGCGGGCCGAACCGCGTCCGATTTCGACAACTCCGGCCTAAAAGCCGATTCATCCCGTCGGCACGGCGGATATGCGACACGGAAACTACGCTCACGCTTCCGCCACTCATCGTCGTGTCGCGACGAGGAAACGCCTTCCAGCGGAAGTGGAGCCGTTTGGGAACGTGTCCGTCCGCTGGCCAACCCGACAAATACTCCGAGAGGATTATAGGTCAGTTTGAATCAGAATAATAGGTATATTAAGACCTTTATTATTATTAGACTGATTAATTTTTGAACACTTTCCGGGGCTCGACCATCGAGAGAGACTAGGGGGAGCCCGGGTCGAAACGGCTCGACCTAGGGCAAAAAGACTTCCGTCTGGATGTCCATTGTGGAGAATCCAAATTTCTTCCGGCGGCGTTTCAGCCAACCCAACTGCGCCTCATTCGAAGCGACGGCTGCTGGAGGAGTATTCAGGTCCAGGACGCGTGCCTCCCTAGGGCCACTCTCGTCATTCAGACGATCGGCGACCCCTACGCGGTTGAAGGGTCCACCGTCCGTGCCAAAGTTGGGCTTCGACATGGACGTGACGCAGTACCGGAACGCGAAGGGACCGGAGCCTTGGCGTCGTGTCCGACCAACCTCGAGAACCGGGCAGCGATCCACGCACGCAGACCACCACCGTCAAGCGCGTGTTGCGCCTCCGCCCGCGGACTGGAATCGGCAGGAGGGCGCCCCAGATCGAAAGGAACGATTTCGAGGAACCGCTCCACCACTCGCTCTAGCTTGACGGGCCAGCCGATGACGAAATCGCCGTACAGGAAGTGCGGATCATCCGGTATGAGGCTCCTTGGATGTGACCTATTGCTGAGCCGGCAGGTGTTCGTCGACATCCGCAACCAAGCAGGATTGTAAACTTGGGATTGTCGACAATGCCCACCAGCCTGCCCTGGCTTACAACCGCGAGAGCTTCGATTTATCTTGGCACTCTACGTCGAGGCATCACGGAACTGCGCTTCGGGGCTCGCGAGAAGTTACCCAGTAGCGCTCGCTTGAATTGACCCAGGC
>JAFDVU010000172.1 GCA_018268835.1 Acidobacteriota bacterium
TCTTACTACAACACCGCCGTCACCGCGCTCACCGGGAGCCAACTCGGGCAGATCGTCGGCTTCCAGATGACCGGCAACGGTCCCATGATCGTCACCAAGTCGGCGATCAACCCGAACGACGGCACCGGCGTCAACATCGACGGCGATCCGGCGTTCCAGGGACAGGTCTTCTTCAATCCCGGACCGGGCGACCTCGGCACGCTGCAGCGGCGCATGTTCGACGGGCCCTGGACTTTCGGGCTGGACGCCAAGATCAGCAAAGAAATCCGGATCCGCGAACACCAGCAACTCACGCTGCGCATGGATGCTTTCAACGCGCTCAACCATGCCACGTTCTGGAGCGGGGATCAAAACATCAACACCACCACCTTCGGCGTGATGAGTTCCATGTTCTATCCGCCGCGCGTGCTGCAGTTCGGCGCGCACTATAGCTTCTAATGACACTTGCCGACGAACTCTCCGGCGCGCGCGTCTTCGATCTCGCGCAGCCTTATTTCACGGGGATGCCGCATTACCCGACGCATCCGCCGTTCCTCTATGGCCTGACCAAACAGCATGGCGATTCCGTCGGTCCGCTGGGACATTCCTCGGCGGCGGACGCCATCGCCATGGGCAGCCATGTGGGCACCCACATCGACGCGCTGTGCCATTTTTCCTGCGGCGGCAAACTGCACGGCGGCGAACCGGTAGCGGACGCCCAATCCTGGGGCGGCGGGCTCGCGAAATACCCGGTGGACACGATCGCGCCGATCCTCCGCCGCGCCGTGCTGCTCGATCTCGCCGGCGCCGGACCGCTTGCCGCGGAGCGCGAAGTCACGCCGCAAGATCTCGCGGCCGCCGCCGGCGATCTCGAGATCCGCCGCGGCGACATCGTCCTGCTGCGCACCGGATGGGGAGCGTTCTACGGCGACGCGCGCCGTTTCATCAACGATACGAAGTGCCCCGGTCCGGGACTCGCCGGTGCCCAATGGCTCAGCGCGCGCGGCATCTTCGCAGCGGGCAGCGATACGGTCGCCTTCGAGCGCGTGCCCGCGCCCGCCATGCCCGTGCACGTGCACCTGCTGGTGGAGAGCGGCATCCACATCATCGAATGCCTCAACCTGGAAGAGCTTGCCGCCGCCGGGGTGCGCGAGTTTCTGTTTATTGGCGCGCCGCTAAAGCTTCGGGGGGCGACGGGGGCTCCCCTGCGCCCGCTGGCTCTGGTTCGCTAAGGCCGCGCTCGCGCATCTCCTGCTCGCGCATCAGGTACTTCTGCACCTTCTTGGTCACGGTCATGGGAAACGTGTCCACGAAGCGCACGTATTGCGGCACCTTGAAGTAGGCGATCTTGCCGCGGCAGAAATCGCGGATCTCTCCCTCGGTCGCCTGATGGCCGTTCAGCAGCTTGACCCACGCCACCGGGATTTCGCCGAGCCGCCGGTCGGGGAGTCCGAACACGTACACGTCGGCGATCTTGGGATGAGTGTGCAGGTAGTCCTCGATCTCGCGCGGGTAAATATTCTCGCCGCCGCGCAGAATCATGTCCTTGGCGCGCCCGCGGAAAACGAAGTTGCCGTCGTGCCGCATGCTGGCCAGGTCGCCGGTGCGCAGCCAGCCTTCGGCGTCGATGGTCTGCGCGGTGGCTTCAGGCTCGTCGTCGTAACCCTTCATCACCAGGTAGCCGCGCGTGCAGAGTTCGCCGGTCTCGCCCAGCGGTACCGTCGCGCGCGTCTCCGGATGCACGATCTTCACCTCGGTGTTCGGCAGCGCGCCGCCGATGGTGGTGACGCGAGTCTCCAGCGAATCGTCCACCCGCGACATCGTGATCACCGGCGAGGATTCGGTCTGCCCGTAAGCGATCGTGATCTCCCCGCAGTGCATCCGCTCGCACACCTTGCGCATGACTTCGATCGGGCACGTGGAACCCGCCATGATCCCGGTGCGCAGGCTGGAGAGATCGAAAAACTCGAACTCGGGATGCTCCAGTTCCGCGATGAACATGGTGGGGACGCCGTAGATGGCGGTGGCTCGCTCGCGCTCCACCGCTTCCAGCGCGGCACGCGCGTCGAACTGCGCCGAGGGCAGGATCATCGCGGCGCCCGTGGTCAGCGAGACCATGCTGCCGATCACGCAGCCGAAACAGTGGTACATGGGCACCGGGACGCAGATGCGGTCCCGCTCTCCCGCGCGCAGCGCGTGCGCGATCATCAGCCCGTTGTTGAGTATGTTGTGGTGGGTGAGCAGTACACCCTTGGGCGAGCCGGTGGTGCCGGACGTGTACTGGATGTTGGCGACAGCCT
Organism: Acidobacteriota bacterium; assembly: GCA_018268835.1. Classification (GTDB taxonomy): domain Bacteria; phylum Acidobacteriota; class Terriglobia; order Bryobacterales; family Bryobacteraceae; genus Solibacter. The sequence continues at coordinate 2,280 of JAFDVU010000172.1, forward strand.
CAGGCGTCACCGGCGGCGGAGTCCACGCCGGGTCGCCGGCAGCGAGCATGCGCTCCCAGGAAGGATCGTTGAGCCACACCACGTGTTCCGGTGGACCGCATTCCTCGAGGATGGCGCGGTAGTCCGTTCGCGCATCGCGCGCGTGCAGGAACAGCGCCCGGATGCGCGACCGCTCCAGCACGAAGCGCAGTTCGTGCGATCGGTAAGCGGGATTCACGTTGACCAGCACGACGCCGGCGCGCGCCGCGCCGTATTGCAACAGCAGCCATTCCACGCAGTTGACCGCCCAGATGCCGGCCCGGTCGCCCGGCGCCAGTCCCATCGCGGCAAGCCCGCGGGCGACCCGCGTCGCCTCGGCGTCCAGCGCCCGCCATGATAGCCGCGCTTCCTGATGGCGCACGATCAGCGCATCGCGCTCCGGCCAGCGCGCCGCCATGCGCCCGAGCGCCTCCGATATCGTCAGATCGAGGAGCGGCAGTTCCGCCCCCCGCGCGTAGCTCTCCACCTCGCGCTAGTGTAACAGCCTGTAGGGATCCCCCGAATCGAATTGCCGCGGGCTTGCGAAGCCGCGTGGGCGGTCACCGCTCGACGTGGACAGCATCCTTATAGGAAACTCAATTGTTGTCTGCTCCAGAAGACGCCATCCGAGCAGCCTGCAACCGCGCCCGGAAAGGCACGCCACGGGCCAGTCCGGTGCCGAGGTGCCCCGTGGCGCCCACCGGAGTCCCAGTGACCTCTTGCTAAGTCCTCTGATTCGCGCCGAACTGTCTGGAAGCGATTCAGGGCACACCTTTCCGTGTGCTGGGTTCGACGCTCAAAGCCTACCTCGAAAGAGGCGCCCTTTTTATACTGCGTTGATTTTTGCCGGTTGGGTGATAGAGGTCATGGGTTCAAATCCCGGCGGCCCGGCCACGGAAAACAAAGACTCTGTCAGGCCTTATATTGATGAGGCGATGCCGGGCAGTTTGTCCGCCGCAGCCAGAAGCGCCACGCGCTCCGCCTCGTAGAGTCGCTTCGCATCCTTGATCGCTTTTGCCGGGTCCGTCGGCGGTGTGACAAGGACGCGCATTTTCTTGACGCACGTATTCATCGCGTCCACGACGCCTTCCGCCTTATGGATGGTCTCGGTGGGGAGCAAGGCCTCGTCCGTAGCGGACTTGAACGCCTTGAGATGCGGGCCAACGGTGGTCTCGTAAGGGATCAGGGCAGCCACCGTTCCCGCCGCCGACTTAGCGTGGAAGTCATGGGCCGCGGACTGCAGGTCCTTCAGTGCCTTCGATGCCTGCACGCGGCTCGTCTTCACGCCGGAAAGAAAGTTCTTCAGGTATGTATTGATTTCCGTCACGCAGGCGAGAGCCTTCTTCTCGGCCTTGATCTTGTTGTTGCCGACTGCCGCTTCAATGGTCTTGGCAACTTTCTCGATCGCCGGAAGGTCCTTCGCCGCCGGGTCGGCCGGCAAAGTCCGTAAGGACTCCGAAATGCCGGTCTTGGTCAGGGTGAGCGGCTTGGCCTTCTTCCACGAGGCCAGCGCATTTCTCATATCGATTGCCATGAATCATCCTCTCCTCTCCCGCCGAAAGCGGGAACTCGATACGCTTGCTGAGTGCGAGCAGGTTCCTCATTGTACCCTGGGAGTCGCAAATCGCCTATGGCGTGTGCGCGGGAAGCCACACCTGCGATCCTGCGCAGCCTGATGGCAGAGATCTCCGGCGAGACGCGCGCTGGCATCCGGTTCCCGGGACGCAGGCAACGGCGTTTTCCCTTCCGTGCCCCACTCGAAGCGTGCCCGGATAAAACTGGGTTTACCCGGTGTTCACACCGGCGGAGTTCGCCGAATGATATAGCCCCGCCGCACGAGGGGCCGTCCAGATCCAGCGCGGCAACGATCACGCGGCGTCGGCCGCGGGCGCGGCTCACTGAATCGCAAAGTCCCAGATCTGCATATTGAGCTTGCCCGCGGTAAATTGCACGACCGCATATTCCCCTGGAGCAAGCTTGTCTTTGGGCCAGATCTTGTACAACCCGTCGGCGAGTTGCTGGCGCAGGATGGGTACCAGGTCGGGATCTTCCTCCACCTCGTTGGTCACCGGCATCATTGTGAGGTTTTCCACGATTCGCACGGCCCCCTTGGCGGTGAGCCGGACAATGCCGAAGCGCTCCGGGTCGGATAGCTGGATGTAGAACTCCTGCTCCGGATCCTTGAAGACCGCCGTCGCGTGGGCGCCCTGCAGTTCCAGGGTGGCCTTGCCGCTCACCACCGGGATGGGCGAGAGCCGCTTCAGCACGCTGCGCCCCTTGTTGGTGCGGACCGTGGACTCGGCCTGTTTGAGGATTTTGGTCTCGTTCCCGGCGACCCAGTAAACCCCCGGATCCTGCGGAATTCGCGACACGGTTTTCGCCAGTTCGCGCTCCACCTTTTCCTCGTCCGCCATCACTTTGGCGTCGGCTTCGAGTTGCGCCTTGCGATCGGCGGCTTCGGTCTCGGTGCGCTTGAGGTCCACCAGGTCCAGCGGGATGTCCTCCCACTGGCTGCGTTCGACGCTATAGTAGTGTACGCGGTCGGTTTGCACCTTGTATTCGCGGACAATCTGATACGAACCATCCTTCAAGTACAACTTGAGGTTCGCCGCCCAGGCTGCGGCGGCCAGAAGGGCGAGCGCAATCAGCAGTTTCCGCATATCTCTGTAGACCACTCTAGCGCCGCCCGGGTTTCGCGGCAGCCCCCGGAATGTTAATAACAATCGAACCCTGGCGTCCTGAATTACGTATACGTGTATCGAACCAGCAATAATGGTGGATTGAGGATAAGCGTACCCATGTCTCGAATGCATCGAACCGTAGCCGTCCTGCTTTGTGTGATGATGGCGTCGCCCATCTTCGGCCAGACGCCGGAAATCAAGCCTGCCACCCCCGGCGGCTTCATCTACGGAATCACCAGAAACTACCGTCCCCGCGGCGTCGCCGCCGTCAGTTGGGCGGATTCGACGCGCATCGAGCGGCTGATGCGCGCCGGCAAGATCTACCTCTCCCTGCGCGACGCCATCGCACTGGCTCTCGAAAACAACCTGGACATCGAAAACGCGCGCATCAGCCCGAAGTTGAGCGACTCGAACCTGCTGCGCGCCAGCGCCGGACAACTGCTGCGCAACGTGAGCAACAGCATCTCGCAGGGTCCGTCATCCGCGTCTCTCGGCGTGCTGGCGGGGGCCAACTCGCTGGGCTCGACCGGCGCCAGCAGCGGCGGCGGTACGGGCGGCGTGCTCAGTGGCTTGAGCGTGCAGCTGGCCGGTTCGGCGATTCCGAACCTCGACCCCACGTTGTTCCTGAACACGCAGTTCCAGCACCAGACCTCGCCGCAGACCAGCACCTTCGTCACCGGCACCAACTTCCTGGTCACGTCCTACAAAAACATCAACTACGGAATCCAGCAGGGCTTCCTCACCGGCACCAGCGTTTCGCTCGGCATGGGCAACGTTCTCGGCTTCCGGCAGAATTCCTACAACAGCGACTTCAACGGCGTCACCCAGGGTTCGCTGAGCTTCTCCATCACCCAGAACCTGCTCAACGGCTTCGGCGTCAGCGTCAACAACCGCGCCATCCGGATCGCGAAGAATCAGCAGCACATCAGCGACCTCGCCTTCAAGCAGCAGGTGATGGCCACGGTGAAGAACGTGGCGGACCTGTACTGGGACCTGGTGAGCTTCGACGAGAGCCTGCGGATCAAACAGCAGACCCTGGACCTGGACACCCGCCTCTTCGAGGACAATAAGCGCCGCGCCGAACTGGGCGCGCTGGCCGAGATCGATATCATTCAGGCCGAAGCCGAAATGAAGAACGCGCAGCGCGACGTGACCACCGCCGAAACCCAGGTACTGCAGCAGGAGATGATCCTGAAAAGCGTGCTCACGCGCAGCGGACTCAACAACCCCGCCATCGTCGGCGCCCGCATCGTGCCCCTGGACCATTTCGATGTGCCCGCCAAAGAGGCGGTGATCCCCACCCAGGACCTGGTCGCCGAAGCGATGCAGAAGCGGCCGGAAATCGAGCAGAGCCAGATCGGCCTGGAGGATACGCGGATCAGCATGCTGGGCACCAAGAACAACCTCCTGCCCTCCCTGAGCGTGTTCGCCAACCTCTCCAACAGCGGCCTCGCGGGCGAGGTCAATACCCTCCCCGTCCCCATCACCACCTCCACCGGGCAGGTCCTCGGCTACCGCACCCGCACCCCGCAGGACGTCAACGGCTTCTTCCTGGGCGGATACGGCAACTTCCTGAGCCAGATCTTCTCGCGCAACTTCCCCAACTACAGCGCCGGCTTCCAGCTCAATATCCCGATTCGCAACCGCGCCGCGCAGGCCGACCTGATCACCGACGAGTTGAACTACCGCCAGCAGCAGATCCAGGATCACCAGTTGCAGAACAGCATCAAGCTCAACGTGATCAACGCGCAGACGGCGCTGGCGCAGGCGCGAGTTGCCTACGATAACGCCGTCGAAGCGCGCCGCCTGCAGGACCTCACCCTGGCCGGCGAGAGGCGCAAGTACGAACTGGGCACGAGCACGATCCTCAACGTCGTCCTCGTGCAGCGCGACAGCACCGCGCGCGCGCTATCCGAAGTCGATGCCAAGAACCAGTACGCGCACTCGCAGAACGCGCTGATCCAGGTGCTGGGCAAGACACTGGATGCGTACGGCGTGGACATCGACGAAGCCAAGAGCGGCACCGTGAAGCGCGATCCCGACCTTCCGGTCGTGCAAGGGCAGAAGTAGCTACTGCCTCACCAGCCCGGCGGGGTCGCCCTCCCAGGCGCGGTCATCGCCGCCGTGGATCAGCAGAAACCGCGTCAGAGTCGCGGCGGGCGAAGTGATCAGTGTCCGTTTATTCAATTCCTGCGAAGTCAGGCCGGCGCGTACCTGTTCGCGAAGCCATTTCGAATCGAGGTAGGTGAAGCGCAGCGTGTGCTCGTCCACCCAGATCCGCACCGGGGTGTGGACCGCGAGACGGAACGCGTCGTCGCCCGCGGGAACCAGGTCGAGGATCTCGGCGTTGCCGGCCCGGAAGAGCTTCGCCGTGAAACTGAGTGCGGTTCCGTTGTCCTTGGCAGGCAGCACCGCGATGGTGTATCCGTCATCCTTGGCTTTCACGACGTAGATTTGGTCGTCGTCCGCCCAGATGCCGGGCAGCGCCGCGTCCTGGATCACCAGGTTATCGGGCGCGAAGGCGTTCACCGAGATCAGGTCGCTGCATCCGGTACAGCCCAGCAGGGTGGCGGTTGCCATCAGCAGGGAAAGTCGCATGTTCTGAAATCCTCCTGCATGGTATAGCGGCGCGGAGGGCTCAGGATTGCAGCTTGCGCAGGAATTTCTTCGGGCCGAGCAGGGCCACCCGGAGCGGCGCGTACCAGGCGGCGGCGATCATCAGCGTGAGCCCCGCGGTCAATAGCGCCGCCGGCCACCCGGCACGCCCCGGGAAGACGTTCTCCTGCAGGCGGTAGGCGCCAGCCGCGAAGAACACCAGCCCGGTCACGAAGAAATTCTTCATCTGCCGCGGAATGGCGGAGAAGACAAAGGCCAGCGCCATGGCCGGCAACAGCCATTCGAAGACGCGCTCCTCGGTTCGACCCTTCGCGTGCATGCCCAGCAGGAGCAGCGAAGTCAGCACGTGTCCCGGGATGACGAAGCGGAACGTCTTCCCGACGGCGTGGAGTTGCGTAGAGGACGCGCGTTCGAAGACGCGATCCAGCGCGAAATAGATCGCGGCGTTCCCGATGAACAGGTATTCGAGTTGGCCGCGCGTCCAGGGGAAGGTCGTCCTCAGCCAGTTGGCGTACGGCTCGTAGTAGCTGACCGCGCCGGTAAGCGCGGCCCACGTGAACCCGACGGCAAAGGGATAGAAATAGCACGAATCCTCCGGGTGGCCGAGCCGCTCCACCGCATAGCCCGCGGCCAGGAAGACGAGCGCGATCGGCAGCAGGTGCAGGTAGGCGCGGCCGGGATCGCGGTCCACCCAATCGATCAGACCCATGCGCAGCAGGGTGGCCAGGGAGAGCAGCGCCGCATTGGCGGCGAAGAAGAGCGAGAAGACAGGGGCCTGCGTGAAGCGGCGCATCCAGGTGCATATCGGGAGTCCGGCGAAGAGCGCCCACCAGAATTGCGCATTGGTGGCCTCGCGCGCGAAACCCATCCGGTGAGAGAACTCAAACTTGAGGTCGCCGCGGGTGAGCACCGCAAAGAGGCGTAGCTCTTCCACCGTGACCAGCGAGGCTATCGGCGCCAGCAGGCAGAACGCAAGCAGGTAGGCGATGGCCACGCGGAAACGTCCGCCGCGCCACTCGCGGATCCCGACCCACACCATCGGCAGCGTGAAGCCCCACACCAGCACCACCGACGGCGCGCCGGCCAGCGCGGGATAGCGGAAGCTGGTCAGGAACGCGGCGCCCACCGCGAGCAGCCACGCGCCCAGGTACAGCGTCACCTGCGGCAGCGTGAGCCGGCGCGCCGCCAGGATCCAGGCGTCTTCGGGCTCGAGCAGCCGGTTGTAGTGCTTGCGCATGCCCTCGTACTCGGCCTCGCTGACTATCTCGTCGCGCCGCCACGCTTCCAGGTCGCGCAGGTGCTCTGCCACCTTGCCGCGGATCAGCCGCGCATACACCGGCGGCTCAGCGTGGACCGCTTCGCCGGCCAGGAAGCGGCGCAGGTCGTCAGCCATTTCCCGCGCCGACCCGTAGCGCGCCGCCGGATCCTTCTCGAGCGCCTTGAAGCAGATGTTCTGCAGGTCGCGCGGGATCGCGGCGTGCAGCCGCCGCGGCGGCGCGGGATCCTGCTCGCGGATGTGCGCCAACAACTGGGCCACCGTCTCGCCGCGGAACGGCACCTCGCCGGTGAGCAGTTCGTAGAACAGGGAGCCGAGCGCGAAGACATCGCTGCGTGCGTCGATCGCGGCCGCGCCGGAGGCCTGTTCCGGCGACAGGTATTCAGGCGTGCCGGCGATTTCGCCGATGCGCGAGAGCCGCTCGCCGCCACCCAGATCCAGCGCCAGGCCGAAATCCAGGATCTTCGGCTCCAGGTCCGGACCCACCAGGATGTTGGCCGGTTTGAGATCGCGGTGCACGATCCCCTGCTGGTGCAGGAAGTGAACCGCGGACGCGACCTTGAGCATCAACTCCGCCTTCTGTCCGAACGAGAGCCCGGCCGCGGCGCGCGTCAGTTGCGCGCCTTCCAGGTACTCCATGACGAAGTGCGGCGTCTCGCCGGCGGGCCCGAGGTTGTAAATGCGGGCGACATGCGGATGGCTCACCCGCGCCATGGCCCGCGCCTCCTGCATGAAACGTGCACGCAATCCGGCGTCCTCGGCGTAGCGCGCGGCCAGCGTCTTGATCGCCACCTTGCGGCCCAGCGCTTCGTCGAGCGCGAGCAGTACGCGGCCCATGCCGCCGGAGCCGATTTCGCCGAGGATGCGATGGCCGCTGAGCCTCCCGGGCAGTGTGCTGTCGGCTTCGATCACGCGATCGATCTCGTTGAGGGTCTCGATTTCGGCGGCCAGTTCCGGCACGGATTCGGGCTCCACTTTGCGGTCGAGAATATCGCCCAGGGCGCGCGCGAGTTCGCGTTCACACGGATCGTCGTTCATCGGGCACGCTCCGGCGCACTCGCGCGCAGGCGCTTGAGCGCGCGGTAGACCAGCAGCGCCACGGCTTCCCGCGACTTGCCCATGCGCCCGGCGATCTCGGCCGTGGTGCAGCCCTCGATTTTGGCCAGTACGAGGGCTTCACGGTAGTCCGCGGGCAGTTCGTCGAGGCGCGCGAGCAGACGCTCCACAGCCTCCTTGCGCGCCAGCAGGCGGCTGGGCGTCGCGATGTCCGCCGGGTCGGCTCCGCCGGGGTTGCTCGCGCTTCGCAGCGGCACCTCTTCCCCGGCGCGGCACTCGCGCGCGCGATAACGGGCCTGATCGATCACCACGTGCCCGGCTATCGACGCAAGCCATCGAAAGAAGCTGTCGGGCGATTGCCACCGGAAGCGGTCCAGGTCGCGCCACGCGCGCAGGAACGTCTCCTGCACGAGGTCTTCCACCTCCTCGAAACGGCGCGCTTCCGGGGCCACCCGGTAGTAGACCAGGACGGTGAGACGGCGCTGATATTTTTCGAAGGCGCGCGACAACGCCTGGCGATCCCCGGCCCGGGCCGCTTCGAGCAGCGTGAAGGTCGACGTCGGCGTTTCGATCAAGTAGTGTCCCGCCTGTGGAACATCATAGGGCAAATCGGCGTCGAATAAGAGAGGAGACGTAGACGTGCACAGCGATGTGCGTCCGCCGGCGCCGGCCGTCTGGCTGCTGCGCGCGGCGGCCCTGCTCGCGCCCGGATCCGCGCGCGATGCCTGGCGCGATCTGTGGTTGACGCGCCTGGAGAACCTCTGGATTCTGGCCGGTCGCGGCGAACTCCCGGCCCACGCCCCCAGCGAGACCGCGCGGTTGTGCCGGGACGCGGCGGCGCGCGCGTTCTGGACGCGCTTCGAGCGTGCCCGCCTGGTTCACTGGACCGGCGGTCCAGGCTTCGTACTGTCCCTGGCCGCGGCCGCGCTCCTGCTGTTGGCCGTGCTCTCCCGCGGGTTCCAGGGCACGCGCGGCGTGATCTACACCTTCGTCGCCTGGAAGATCGAGCCGCGCGCCCTGCGCTACGATCCGCGCGCCGACCTCCTGGTGGGCCACTTCGTACCCCTGGTCATGGCCTTCATGGTGGGGCTGATGCTGATCGCGATCGGCCGGCTCTCGCTCGGCCGTTACGGCTGGCGCTATTGGTGCTACCTGCTGACGAAGTTCGCCGCGGTGGCGACCGTCGTGCCGCTCCTCTGGATCGAAGGCAACGCGGCGCTGCGTACCCACCGATTCGTCCCCGAGGCGGGACTGGTGATCGGCTGGCTGGCCTGGACCCTGGCGTTCCTGGGGGCCTTCGGCTGCGGCGTAATCTGGGTCTTCGCGGATCAGCGGCGGCGGTGCCCGGTCTGCCTGCGGCGGCTGGCTTCTCCCGTGACGGTGGGGTCGTGGGCCAGCGTGTTCGATCCCGTGACCACCGAGATGGTCTGCGACGAAGGCCACGGCGCGCTGGCCATGGACGAAAGCGAGACCGGCGCGGGCGACCGCTGGATTACGCTGGACTCGTCGTGGAAGGGACTGTAGCGGCACCTTCCTCTGCTCAGCCGGATCGGAACCTGCGTGACTCCTCTTCGCGGACCACGCAATCCTTGCGAGCGTTCCTTCAGAGCTTTGACGGGGATTTGAAGGACCGATTCGCCGTGGGGCTCGCCGACCTGAATGGTGACGGAACACCAGAAGCGAGTGTATCTGACGAGCAACAACTGGTGCGCTCTCGCTGCGGCAAGAGGCTGGAATGCGTGCCCGGCGCAACCATGGACGAAGTCCTGACGAGGTCGTTGCCCGATCTTCGAGTGTGGGGCCATGCCCCCCGCCGATCCGGCGGCACCGGGCAGTTGCATGCTACCGTAGCGGGTTGGAATCCTCCGTCCGCCACCGCCTCCTGCTGGCATCCGCGGCGCTGTTGTTCTCCACCGGCGGCGCCGCGCTCAAGGCCGCGACCCTCACCGGCTGGCAGGTGGCCGGCTTCCGCTCACTGGTCGCGGCGGTGGTGCTGCTGGCCGTGCTGCCGGGCACGCGCCGCGGATGGAACTGGCGCATGGCGCCGGTCGTGCTGGCTTACGCCGCGACCCTGGTCCTGTTCGCCCTGGCCAACCGCCTGACCACCTCGGCCAACGCCATCTTCCTGCAAGCCACCGCGCCCATCTACGTGCTGCTGCTCGGTCCGCTGATCCTCAAGGAGCGGGTGCATCGCGACGACATCGTCTTCATCCTCTGTATGGGTGCCGGGCTCGGGCTGTTCGCGACGGGCCACGATCGCGCAGTGGCCACGGCGCCGAATCCGCCGCTGGGTAACGTGCTGGCTCTGGGCAGCGGGGTCGCCTACGCTGCCATGCTCACCGGGCTGCGCTGGCTGAGCCGGCAGAAGCAGGGAGATCTCGCTCTGGCCACGGTCGCGGAGGGCAACCTGGCGGCGTTCCTGATCGCGCTGCCCATGGCGCTGCCGGTGACGCACATCTCCGCGGCCGATGCGGCGGTGGTCCTGTACCTCGGCGCGGCGCAGATCGGGCTGGCCTACTGGTGCCTCACCCGCGGGATCAGCGGCGTGCCCGCCTTCGAAGCCACCACCATCCTGCAACTGGAGCCGGCGATGAATCCGGTGTGGACCTGGCTGTTCCACGCCGAACGGCCCAACACGTGGGCGCTGGCCGGCGGCGTCGTCATTGTCGCCGCGACCGTTGTGAACACCTGGGTAAAGTCGCGGCGCACGGCGGCGAAACCCCTGGCATCGGCGTAGTGTGCAAGAATGAAGCAAGGGTGACAAGCAGTGTACTCTCCGCTGCTGAACATGAAGCTGTTCGCAGGGTTCCTCGCCTTCGGCCTTACCGCCTCCGCCGTTCGGGTGGTCAATTTCGATAACGCCCCACTGGGGAAAACTCCGCCCGGCTGGACGGTTCCGATTACCACCCACGGCCCCGGTCCGCAGTGGGAGATCCGCAGCGACCGGAGTGCGCCCACGCCTCCCTACGTGCTGGCGCGGATCGCGCCCCGTACAAGCGGCGAGCACTGCCCCCTGGCCATCTGGGAGGAAGCCTCCCTGCGCGACGGCGATATCAGCGTCCGCATCAAGCCGGTCTCCGGACGCGAGATGCAGACCGCCGGCATCGTCTGGCGGTACCGCGACGAGAACAACTACTACCTCGCACGGGCTAATGCACTGGACCGCAACATCCAGGTCTTCAAGGTGGAAAACGGCCGCCGCATCCCGCTCATGGCGGCGGTGCGGCACGAGCTGCCGTCGAATCAGTGGAGCATCCTGAAAGTGTCCGTGAAGGGAAGGCGCTTCCAGGTGTACGTAGATCACCGCCGCGTGCTGCAGGGTCAGGACGGCACGTTCGCCGCCCCCGGCAAAGTCGGGCTATGGACCGCCGGCGATTCGGTGACGTACTTCGATGACTTCCGCGTCGCGCCGAAGTAGCCCTACAGCAACCGGAAGTTGATCTCAATCTGCGCCTGCACCGGAACCGCCAAGCCATTCACACTGCCCGGACTGAAGACCCACGAGTTCACCGCTTCCACTGCCTTCTCGTCCAACCCCAGCCCGAGCGGCCGCACCACCTGCACGTCCTTGGCGCGGCCGTCCACATCGACCACGACCTTCAGCAGCACCGTGCCCTGATACCCCTCGGCGCGCGCCGCGTCGCTGTAAGATGGCTCGACCTTGTGGAGAAGACGCGGCGCGGTAACACCGCCGCCGACCTTGCGCGGACCTTCCACGCTGGGAAGGACCGGAGCGGACAGCCTGGCAACCAGGGTCCGGTGCATGGTGACCGCTTCCTGCTCCATCTGTCCGGCTTCGGCGTCGCGGTTCTGCCGCCGCAGCAGGCGCGCCAGCAGGTCCGTCGTGAGCGCCTGCTCGGAGGATCCGGGTTCCTCGAGCGACCGCGCGGTCCGGTAGAGGCTTTCGGCCTCGGCCGCTTGCGCCGGGTCGTCCTGCTTGATCACCGCGAGCCACGTCATCGCGCGGCCCATCTGATTGCCGCCGCGTGCCGCGTTGCGCGCCCGATCCAGGTAACCTGCCGCCGCCTGCGAGTCCCGCGACTCGCCGAACGCGGCGTCGACCCCGAGCGCGATCAGCGCGGGCACAGTCTCCGGCATATCGCCCAGCGCGGCCGCCTGCCGGTAGTACTCGAGCGCCTCCTTGCCGTTGCGCGTCCGGGCCGCGAGATCGCCGAGTTGCACCAGGCCTTCCGCGTAGGACGCCGTGCCCTCCTGCTTACGGAGAGCCAGCGCCGCTTCGCGCAGCTTGCGGGCTTCGTCGAACTTGCGCAGGCTTTCGTACGTGACCGCGGCTTGATCCAGGATTTCGTGGTTCTTCTGCGCGTTGGCCCGGAAGATCACGGAGGGGACGTCCGGCGGCGCGGCCTGCTCGGATTGCGATTGCGCGCGCACCGTTGCCAGTGGCGTGGCCAGCGCCAGCGCGACCAGCAGCGACGCGGCCAGCGCCGCGCGTCCGTGTCCCGCGCGCCGGACGCGCGCATCCAGGATGGCCCGCAGGCGTTCTTCGAGCTGCGACGGGCGGGCCATCGCGATCCCGGCCGCGCCGGCAGCGGGCACCGCCCTCATGCCGCGCGCGATCTCCAGCAGATGCTCGGCGTAGTCGGTGGCTTCGGCGCCGGCGTGCAACACCAGGTCGTCCGCCGCGCGCTCGCGCTCCTTGATCGCTTCGCGCCACCCGAACCACGCCAGCGGATGGAACCAGAACAGGCACAGCGCGGCGCGCGCGAGAAACTGCGCCGCCGCATCGCCGCGCCGCACATGCGCGTACTCGTGCAATACCACCATGCGCAGCCGCGCCGCGGACCACGAACGCGCATCGCTGGGAAGGAAGATGGCGGGACGCAGGACGCCAGCCGTCATCGGCATGGCGTGATCGGCTTCGAGCAGCTCGACGTCTTCGGGGATGCCGAATTCGCCGCCCCGGCACGGTGCGGGCAAGGCCCCGCCACGCAACCGGGCGAGCGCGAAGTACGCCGCCAGCATGTGCAGGAACGCGGCCAGCGCGCCCGCGGCCCACAGCAGCAGGATCGCGCGCCGGAAATCGAAGGCCGGACGTCCCGCCGCGGCGGCGACCGCCGCCCTTGGCGCAGCCGCGCCGCGAACCATGCCTGCCGCGCCGCCGGACGCCGTCGCCTGCACGGTGAAGGTGGTGCCCGGGAGCACTGCGTTGGCGAAGCGCTGCGGCCACGAGGGCAACGCGAGCGTCAGCACGGGCAGCGCCAGCAGAACGGCGAACGCGCCGGTCCACACCAGGTGCCGCGCCGCCGCCGAACGGCGCGCCAGCGCCAGCGATGCCATCGCCGCGGCAACCAGCACCGCCGTGCTCTTGATCGTGAGGCTAACCAGAATCGGCCAGGCGTTCATTTACTTACCCTCCTTGCGGGCGCGCGCGATGAGCTGCGCCATGCGGTCCAGTTCGTCCCGGGAAAGTTGCGTCGAGGAAACGTCGAGCAGCGCGGCCACCACGTGTTCGGCCGAGCCGTTGAAGAAGGTGTCCATCAGATGCTTCACCGCGCTCCGCTTGGCCTTGTCGCGCGCCACCGAAGGCACGTAGACGTACTTGATCCCTTCGGCCTCGTGCTTCACGTGCCCCTTGTCTTCGAGGATGCGCAGCATGGCCCGCACCGCCGAATAGCTGGGCGCGTCCGGCATGGCTTCACGCACCTCGGCCGCGGACGCCTTGCCCCGCTGGAAGAGAATGTCCATGATCTGCCGTTCGCGGCGGCTGAGGGAGGCAAGCGCGTTTACCGGATTCCGGTCCTGCTGATTTTTTAGCATCTGCTAGTAAATTAGCAGCCACTCGACTCCGTGTCAAGGGGGTTGCGCGGATAAAATGTTGCTGTGGACATCTTCCGTGTGATCGCCGACCGCAAGATTCAGGAAGCCATGGACGAAGGCGTCTTCGACCATCTGGAAGGCGCCGGCCGCCCGCTGCCCGCCGAGGACGACCTCGGACAGGATCCGGCGCAGCGCATGGCCCACCGCCTGATGAAGAACGCCGGGATCACACCGGAATGGATCGCCGAGGGGCGCGCCATCGAGCGCGAGATGCGCCGCCTGGATAGCGTCTCCGGCGACGAACGCGTCCGGCGCATCGACGAACTCAACCGCCGCATCGCGCTGTTCAACCTCAAGGTGCCGGTGCGTTCGGCGCAGAAACTGCCGGCGCGCTAAAGCGCGGCCAGGCGCTTTTCGAGGAATCGCCTCTCGGCCGGCGGGCACTCGCACCCCAGCGCGACACGGCCACCGCGCGATCGGGAACTGCCGCTCGCGCCCAAGCTGCCCGACGCGCTGCGGTTGTGCTGGCGAGCCTGCAAAGTGAAGCCGAAGGTCTACTTGTTCCCCACGCGATTCAAGAAGACAGAAGAGGAGAGCCCGGTCAGCGCGGGTGCAAGACCCGCCAACGCTGAGGCGGAGCGCGTTCGCTCGTGCAACCACCCGGCATAGTCCTGGTCAGCGATTTTGAGGAAAGGCGAGCACACTATCACCAGGCCGGTAGCGGCCGGGCTTGCCGTTGAGCGGCGTGATCTCCACAGACTCGTGGCCCGGCCAAAGAGCGATCACCTTTGTCGAGGTCGGCGGCAATGAGCACGGTTCCGTCTTCATGCACGCTATGGGCGAATTGGGAACCTGGCAAGGGAGCGGGAAAAGGGAAATCACCGCTCTCCGGATTGACGGTTTCCGGTCTCGCGGTGGGCCTCTGCAGAGTCAGTTTCAACGGCGTGTGGGGAATTTCCCGATCGAAGCACTGCTTCACCAGGCACGCCTCCAAAGGGCGACTTCCGAGAGAACCGGCCCTTACAGCCCCGCCTGTTTCAGTAACTCGCGGAACTGCGCCTCCGTCCGCATGTCGATCGCCT
>JAFDVU010000173.1 GCA_018268835.1 Acidobacteriota bacterium
CTGCGGGTGGAAGTGAAGCGGCCGGATAAACTCCAGGTCTCCGCGATGGCGCTGGAGTAGCCTGGGGGTCCCGCCCGGCCGCCTGCGAGGTTAGCGGCCGGTCTGGTCCTTGGGGGTCGCCAGGTAGCCGGAGATCAGGTCCTTACCCACGCTGTTGACCACGATCTCGTAGGGCTGGCGGGCCTTGCTGGTGTAGAACTGCACGGGCTCGTTGACGTTCTTGTCCTTCTTCTCCGTGAGCTTGTCGTCCGCCATCACCTCGATGGTGTACTTGTTCTTCTTGGGATCGGTCTTCTTGAGCAGCAGCGAAATATCGCCCACGCGCTGGCGCTGCTTGGTCTTGCCGAGCTTGAACTCGAAGTAGTTGCGCTCGCCGAGGCGCTTGAGCGCCTCCAATTCCTTGCCGTTGGTGGCGATGAGGCCGCTCTGCACACCCAGGTCGCCGCGCGCGCTCTTGAGGTCGGCGATGGTCTTCTGCAGATCGGCATCGGTCTGGGAGAGCTTGGTCTTGACGCCGGAGACATCGGTGGAGACGTCGGCGATCTTGGTGTTGGCGGCGGCAGCGGAGCTTTTCACCTCGCTGATCTCCGAGGAGACCTGCTGGCGGGCACGCGCTTCTTCGGCCTGGATCTGCTTGGCCAGTTGCTCGGCGCGCGCGGTGGCTTCGGCCTTGGCCTGGCTGGACAGAGTCCGCGCCTGCGAAGTAGCCTGTTCGCGCGCGGCGGCCAGTTCCTGCTTCAGCGTTTCCAGATGCGCTCTTTGGGACGCGGTGGTCGCCGAGGAGGCGTCGCGCAGGTTGCTCATCTGGGTCATGAAGTCTTCTCGCGCCTTGGCAAGGTCGCTGCGCACGCCGCTGATCTGGACGTACAGGAAGATGTTGGCCGCAACCAGGGCGATGATTGCGCCGGAAACCAGCGCGGTCATCATGCCGGACCGCTGCGGCGGGGGCTGAGGCGGAATGAACGTAGGTGTGGAACTCAAGTACGGTACTCCTTTTTCGCTTCCTTACAGTATAGATGGAGCCAATGGCCCTTTCGGTTACATTCAACCGATCTCAAAGCTCTCGCCCGGGCGGGGGCAGACCACGTCCAGCTTGAAGCGGGAGGCCAGCAGCCCGGCCAGAGTCTTCGACTGCTCCGGTTCGCCGTGTACCAGGAACACCTTGCGCAGGGTGGGGAGCATGGGCTCGAGCCAGGGGAGCAGTTCGCTCTGGTCGGCATGTCCGCTGAGTTCATCCAGGCTGGAGATCTCGGCGCGCACGCGGTGGGGTTCGCCGAAGATTCGTACTTCTCCCCACTTTTCGACCAGCTTGCGGCCAAGCGTATCGGCCGCCTGGAAGCCGGTGATCAGCACCGTGTTGCGCGGATCCTCGATGTTGTTGCGCAGGTGGTGGAGGATGCGGCCCTGTTCGCACATGCCGCTGGCGGAAATCACGATGAACGGCCCGTGAAGGTCGTTGAGCGCCTTGGACTCGCTGGCTTCGCGGATATATTGCAGGCGCCTGAAGCCGAACGGGTCCTCGCCGTTCTTGAGGAATTCGCGGGTCTCCTCGTCGAAGCACTCGGGGTGCGCGCGGTGCACGTCGGTAACGTTCACCGCAAGCGGGCTGTCCACGTAGATGGGGATGTTGGGGATGCGCTGCGCGTTGAAGAGTTCGTGCAGCAGGAGCACGAGCTGCTGGGTGCGTCCGACGGCGAACGCCGGCACGATGATGCGCCCGCCGCGCTTCGCCGTGCGGATCACCACCTGCTCCAGCTTGTTGATGACGTGTTCGGTGTGTTTGTGCAGCCTGCCGCCGTAGGTGCTCTCCATGATCAGGTAATCCACGGGCGGCATACGCTCCGGGTCGCGGATGATGGGCAGCCCCGGACGTCCGACGTCCCCCGAAAAGGCCAGGCGGACAGGCGCGCCGTTAGAATGATCGTGGATCACGATGGAGGACGATCCCAGGATGTGCCCGGCATCGTAGGCCAGGTAGGTGAGCCGGTCGGTCAGTTTGTGCGGGACGTGATACTCGACCGGTTGAAACAGCGGCAGGGTTTTCTCCGCGTCCTCGGTCGTATAAAGAGGATGAACGATGCCGTTCTCCTGGCCGTGCGCGCGCCGGTGTTCGAGGCGCTTGTTCAGGAACTCGGCGTCCTTCTCCTGGATGTGGGCCGTATCGCGCAGCATCCACTTGCAGAGATCGATGCTGGCGGAGGTCGAGTAAATGGGGCCGCGGAAGCCGGCCTTGACCAGCGTGGGCAGATTTCCGGAGTGATCGATGTGGGCGTGGGAGAGGATCACCGCGTCGGCGGAAGCGGCCTCATCCGGCAGGTGGCGGTTCTTGTAGTCGCTTTCCTTGCGGCGCCCCTGGTTCATGCCGCAATCGAGAAGGATCCGTTTGCCGGCCGTTTCGACCAGGTGCATGGATCCGGTTACGGCGCCGGCGGCGCCCCAGAAGGTGAGTTTCATCCAGCGGACATGGTATCGCAGCGATGCGCCGTCCGCAGGGGACGCGCCTACGCGCCGCCGCGCGCCGCCCGATGCCGCCGTTCGAGTTCCTCCATCGAAAGGTCCTCTTTGTGCGTAGCCAGCCACCACTGGTTTCCGCTCACATCGGCGACCGCGGCGGTGCGGTCTCCGTAGAACTGGTCGGCGGGAGCCTGAATTGACTTTCCGCCCGCCTCCAGAGCGTGGGCGTACACTGCGTCGACGTCCTCCACGTAGAGGTACAGCATGGCGGGCAGGGCTTTCCACTGTTCGCGCGCGGCGCCGAGCATGACCACGGAATCGCGGATGCGCAGTTCGGTGTGCCCGGCGCTGCCGTCTGGGTTCTTCATGGCGAAGGTCTCCGTAGCGCCGAACGCCTGCTTGATGAACCGGATCACCTGGTCGGCGTGATCCACCACCAGATACGGGATGACCGCCTGGTACCCCTCGGGAATGGCCTTCACTGGAGTGCTCATGCGGGTAATTCTGCCGCATCCGGCGCAAAACAGCTCTCGGGTGTCTTCCCTCATCGCGGCAAAGCCCGGTGGCCGGCGGGACCGGTCCACCGGGTCTTTGGGGGCAAGACTTAAAGCGTCACAACGCCTACGTAGATTGTGTTCTCGCTCTGGTTGGCGATGAACAGTTGATTAGTCAGGGCGTCGAACGCCAGGCCTTCGACCTTGGCTGGGCCGGCACCCGGCGCCGCAATCGTGCCGTGAACCACCAGGGTGACCGCGTCGAACACGGTGATCACTCCGGCGGCGGAATTGCCGCTGAACAGGAATCCGCGCCCCCACGCCAGGGCGTGGCATGTGCCTCCGGGAGGCGCGAAGGAGCGGACTACGGCGCCGGTGGCGATGTTGATGACGTGGATCAGGCTTTCGGTGGAGTAGTAGATGAACCCCGCGCCGATCGCCATGCCTTCGCCGCGGCCCGGAGGCACGGGCATGGAAGCCACCTGAGCCCCGGTCACCGGGTCGATGCTGTTGATGAAGCCGGCTCCGACGGTGACGTTGGCCACGCGGATGAAGCGTCCGTCGAATTCGAGGCTGCCAATGGTGTCATTCGCCACCGGGTCCACGGAGCCCATCACGGCGCCGTTGAGCGGATTCAGATAATAGATCCGCTCCGACCACGGCTGCTGGGTGAGGAAGAGCAAGGCCGTGCGGAGCACGGGCCGCATGGGGAACCGCCGGGCGAAGCCGAGGGCGCTGCTCGAACCCGCGTTCTTCTGCGGGAAGGGGTACTTATTCAACAGGCGGAACGGGAGCGGCGGGGCGGGCGTGATCTTGACGGCCTGATAGGCGTTCACGCGGCCCCTGCCCAGTTTGCCCGCGAATCCGGGATTCCTGGCGTTGATGTCATCGCAGCTCGATTCCAGGATCGATCGCACCTGCGCGACGTTCAGGGTGTGGTTCCGGGAGCGGATCAGGGCCGCGATGCCGGCGACGTGCGGAGAAGCCATCGAAGTCCCGTCCAGGTAGGTGTAGGTGTCATCCGGGAACGTCGAGTAAATGTTGACGCCCGGAGCCGAGACAGAGACGGGCGCGCCGTAGTTGGAGAAGGAGGCGCGATGATCGCTCTGGTCAGTCGCCGCGACCGCAATCACCTCCGGGTAGACGGCCGGGTATTGGGGCGTGACCCCGATATCCACACTGGCGTTGCCGGCCGCGTACACGACCACCACGTTGTTGTTCACCGCGTTGATGATGGCGTTGTGGACACCGGCGTGATCGCCGTTCATCTTCCAGCTGCAGTTGATCACGAACCGCCGGTTGGGATCCGCCGCGGCCTGTGCCGCAACGTAATTGATCGCGTCCGCGCGGTTCTGGTTCATGCCGGTAGTGAGGTTCACGCGCAACGGCATGAGGCGGCACTTGGGAGCGACGCCGACCACGCCGATGACGTTGTCCACGGCGGCAACGGTTCCGGCGACGTGAGTGCCGTGGCCATCCATATCGTCGGGCACGCCGTCGGCCGGATCGGCAAAGTCCCAATCCTCGGCGCCGCGCGGGAGGATGTTGGCCTGAAGGTCGGGGTGGTTGAGGTCCGCACCCGTGTCGATGATCGCGACGATGACGTCCGGGTCGCCGCGCGTCCAGTCCCAGGCCTCGGCACAGTCGATGTCGGCGTCGGCCACGCCGGCTACGCCGTTGACCACCTGCCCGGTGTTATGCAGGCCCCACAACTTGGGGAACTCGGGGTCGTCGGGGAGATACAGCAGCTTGTCGTTGAAGCCTACCTCGCTTGGCTCGGCAAACTGCACGGTATCCAGTTTGTTGAATTCGGCGATCGTCTCGAACAGGCCCTTGCCTTCCGGCACGCTGGCTGTGTAGTAGCCCGGAGTACGCTGCCCGGAAACCATCGCGCAGCCCTTCGCGCGCAGCGTCTCCTCAGCCTGATTCCGGTTGACGTTGCGAAACTGCACCGTGAATTCGTCGGGCAGGAAATAGCGCACCAGGCCTTCTCCGTCGATCATGACGGGCATGGCGTTGGCGATGCGCGGGTCGGCCTCGAGGGCCTTCACCGCCGCGCCGGCGTCCCGGCCGGGACCGGTTTTGAGAGCTGCAAATCCGTGCTCGTAGCTGACCCCCTGGCTGATCTCCAGGTGCGTCGAACGCATCAGTTCCACCGCAACGTCCGGCGTGGCGCTGTCCTTGAAGGTCGCCATGATCTCGTCGGACTTGGGCGTAAAACGACGCTGCTTTCCGGCGAATTTGTCCGTGTAGGCAAATTCGGTTTCGGTTCTTACGTGGGGACGTTTCTTATCGCTCATAGGATCCACTCCCTGCAGTCAGTCAAAAGGGGACGGCTTCTGAGGGCCGCGCCGGATGCGGCCGTTCGGCGCGGCAGGAAACAATTCTGTTGAGGATTGTAGTGCCGGCGGGCGATCACGGAATCGGGTGAACCCCTCTGCGACCCTCGCGGAGGAAACGGTGCGGGGCGAGAGTGTGACGCGCGATACGAATGGCGTGGAAAAAAGGCAACGGTGCCGCGCGCGATACAATCACGGCATGATCCGTGTCCCCTCCCTGGCGGCGCTGGCGATCTTTGCCGGCACGCTTTCGGCGCAACCGTACGACCTGGTGATCGGCGGCGGCCGCGTGCTCGACCCGGCGACCAATCTCGACGCCGTCCGTTACATCGGCATCCGCGCCGGGAAGATCGCGGCGGTCTCGGCTACTCCGCTGACCGGCGCGCGCACCATCGACGCGCGCGGACTGGTCGTGGCCCCGGGATTTATCGACCTGCACTCCCACGGGCAGACTCCGGAGAACTATCGTTTCAAGGCGCGCGACGGCGTCACCACCGCGCTCGAATTGGAGGTCGGGGTCAGCCCGGTGATCCCGTGGTATCGCGAACGCGAGGGGCGGTCGCTGATCAACTTCGGCGCCACCAGCGGGGACATCCCGGCGCGCATCGCGGTGATGCACGATTCCGGTACGCTGCTGCCGCGCGATAAGGCGGTGGAGCGCGCGGCCACTGCCCCGGAACTGCGGGAGATCCGCACGCTGATCCGCCGCGGACTGCACGACGGGGCCCTCGGCATCGGACTGGGCATCGCCTATATCCCGCACATGAGCCGGGAGGAGGTGCTGGAACTGTTCCGCATCGCCGCGGCGGAGAAGGCCGTGCTCTACGTCCACATACGCAACGGCGGACCCATCGCGCCGGGCGCGCTAGACTCGGTTCGGGAGATGATCGACGATGCCGCGGCCACCCACGCCAGCGTGCACATTGTGCACATCACCAGCATGTGTCTGCGGCAGACGCCGCAGTGCCTGGCGATGATCGCCGCCGCGCGCAAGAAGGGGCTCGACGTCACCACCGAAGCGTATCCGTACACCGCCGGCATGACCGATATTTCCAGCGCCGTGTTCGGCCCGGGCTGGCAGGAACACCAGGGCGCCATCACGTACCACGACCTGCAATGGGCCGCGACCGGCGAGCGTCTCACGGCCGAAAGCTTTGCGCGCTATCGCAAGCTGGGCGGCATGGTGGCAATCCACTCGATCCCCGAGGACATGGTGGAACTGGCGATGGGGAATCCGATGGTGATGATCGCCAGCGACGGGATTCTCAACGAGGGGAAGGGCCATCCGCGCGCCGCCGGCACCTACGCGCGCGTGTTGGGGCGCTACGTGCGCGAACGCCACGCGCTCTCCCTGATGGAGGCCGTGCGCAAGATGACGATTATGCCGGCCGAGCGCCTGGGGATGGCGAACAAGGGGCGCATCGCCGCCGGCGCCGACGCCGATATCACGGTTTTCGATCCGGCGAAGGTCACCGACCGCGCCACCTTCGAGAAGCCCGCGCAGTACTCCGAGGGCATCCCCTACGTCCTGGTGGGCGGCACCCTGGTGGTGAATCGCGGCGAGATTGTACCCAACGTATTTCCCGGCCGGGCGGTGCGGCGGTGAAGCCGCTGCCCGGGTCGTTGCGCGAAGCCTGGGCCGGGCACATCTCGGCCGAGGACTACGAACGCCACATGGCCGCCGTCGGGCAGGCGGAGGCCAACGCGTCCCTGCTCGAAGAACTCTTCCGCGATCACGCTCCGCCCGCCGGCGGGCGCATCCTCTTCGCCGGTGCGGGCGCGGGCCAGTGCTTCGACTACTTCGCTCCCGCCGTCATCGCCGCCTACCGCGCGACGTTCACGGATATCAATCCGGCGTACCTGGATCGCCTCGCCGAACGGCTGAGCGGGTGCGACATCTCGATCGCGGTGGATGACATCGAGGATTCGCGTCTGAAGGGTCCGTTCGATCTGGCGATCGCGATCCTGGTGCTGGAGCACGTGGATTGGCGCCGCGCGGTCGCGTCGCTCGCGCGGCGGGCCGGGCGCGTGTTCGCCGTGATCCAGCGGAATCCCGCGGTGCTTCCTCCGCGCCCGCTTCCTGGGACGCTCGGGGTACTGCACGAGGTCCGGATGGCCCTGCTGGACCCCGCGGAACTCACCGCCGCCTTCGCCAGGGAAGGATTTCGCCTGACGCGCACCGGCGGACGCGACGTGCTCGACGGCAAGACCATGCTGGCGCTCGATTTCAGCCGGGGGTAGGCGCAGGGTTACCCTGAAGACATGACCCGACGCGACGCGCTCGCCCTGCTTGCCGCCGGCCCTGTTCTCGGCCAGCCTTCGCCAAAACACACGTTCGGCATCGAGGGCGACCGCTTCGTCCTCGACGGGAAGCCGTTCGTCATCCGCTCCGGCGAGATGCATTACGCGCGCGTGCCGCGCCCCTACTGGCGCGACCGCATGAAGAAGATGCGCGCCATGGGGCTGAACACGCTCTGCATGTACTCCTTCTGGAACATGCACGAGCCGCGCCCGGGCCAGTTCGATTTCACGGGCAACCTGGATCTCGCCGAATACATCCGTACCGCGCAGGAGGAAGGCCTCTGGGTGCTGGTGCGGCCCGGACCGTATAGCTGCGCGGAGTGGGAATTTGGCGGCTTCCCCGCGTGGCTGTGGGAGACGCCGGACATCAAGGTCCGCACCACGGATCCGCGGTTCCTCTCCGCCGCGGCGCGCTACATGAAGGCGCTGCTCGCCCACGTGGCGCCGCTACAGATCACGCGCGGCGGGCCGGTCCTGATGCTGCAGGTGGAGAACGAATACGGATCGTTCGGCAAGGACGAGGACTACCTCAACGCGATCCGCGGCATGATCCGCGGCGCCGGGATCGACGTAACGCTGTACACGTCCGACGGATCGAGCCCCTCGATGCTGGCAGGCGGCACCCTGCCCGATGTCGCCAGCGTGATCAACTTCGGCGGCGCTCCGGAGCGCGAGTTCGCCAACTTCGCGCGCTTCCGCCAGAACGTGCCGCGGATGTGCGGCGAATACTGGGTGGGCTGGTTCGATCACTGGGGCGAACGTCACCATACCGGCGACAACGCCGTGCACCTGGCCGGCATCGAGTGGATGCTGGAGCGCAACATCGGCTTCAACCTGTACATGGTTCACGGCGGCAGCACCCCGGGGTTCATGAACGGCGCCAACTACGGGACGGTGCGCGGCAGCAAGGGCTACGAGCCGGATATCTCCAGCTACGATTACGATTCGCCGATCGACGAAGGCGGACGCCTCGCGCCCAAGTTCGCGCTCTTCCGCGAAGCCATCCGCAAGCACCTGCCCGCGGGAGAGACGCTGCCCGATCCGCCGGCGCCGCTCCCCATCATCGAAATTCCGCGCTTCACGCTGGACGAATCCGCGCCGCTCGATGCGCTGCCGGGCAAGCCGCGCACCGCCGAGCGTCCCCTCACCTTCGAAGCGCTCGCGCAGGACTACGGCTTCGTGCTCTACCGCACCACCGCGCGCAAGGCGGCGAATCAGCGGCTGGAGGTGAAGGAACTGCGCGATTACGGAGTGGTGCGCGAGGGCGCGCGCACCCTCGGGTTCATTGACCGGCACGCCGGCGAGACGGGGTTGGATGTGACGCTCTCCGGCTCGGCGCCGCTGGACATCCTGGTGGAAAATATGGGCCGCATCAATTTCGGACCCAAGCTGCTGGAGGACCACAAGGGCATCACGGAAAAGGTGACGCTGGGCGGCGAGGAACTCACCGGGTGGCGCATGTACTCGCTGCCGCTCAAGGACCTGCGCGGCATCAAGTGGCGGCGGGCGCACGCGGCGGGACCGGCGTTCTATCGCGGCGGTTTCCAACTCGCGGCCGCCGGCGATACCTGGCTCGACCTGCGCGGATGGGGCAAAGGCAACGTCTGGGTCAATGGCCATAACCTGGGCCGCTACTGGCGCATCGGGCCGCAGCAGACGCTGTTCTGTCCCGGTTGCTGGCTGCGAAAAGGCGCCAACGAGATCGTCGTGCTGGACCTGCACGAAGGCGGCGTCCGCGCCATCGCGGGGCTGAACAATCCGGTGTGGGAGACGCCTGCCTAGGCGGCGCCGCTCGAACATGAACCAGCCGATGTCCGGTCCCGCAGCCCTGCTCCGCGACAACGCCAACTACCGCAATACCTGGATGGCGCAGGTGGTGAGCGAAATCGGCGATTACTTCAACAACGTGGCGGTCTTCGCGCTGGTCATGGAGAAGTCCGGCTCCGGGATGGTGGTCTCCGGCGTGATGCTGTCGCGCGCCATTCCCGCGGTGCTCGCCGGACCGGTCGCCGGAGTGCTGCTGGACCGCCTGGACCGCAAGCGGATCATGATCGCCAGCGACCTGATCCGCGCGGTGCTGGCGCTGGCGTTCGTGCTCACCATCCATGAACCGCGGCCGTGGCTGCTCTACCTGCTCAGCGCGGGGCTGATGTTCGCCTCGCCGTTCTTCACCGCCGGGCGCGCGGCGATTCTGCCCACCATCGCGAACGCCGCCGAGTTGCACTCGGCCAACTCGCTGACGCAGGTCACCGGTTGGGCGACGCTCACGCTGGGTACGCTGCTCGCCGGATACAGCGCGGCGGGTCTGGGCTACGAGGCGGCGTTCGTCATCAACGCGCTTTCGTTTGTGTTCTCCGCGGCGGCGATCAGCCGCATCAAGGTGCCCGGCGGATTTCGCGCTCCTTTACGCTCCACCCCGCATCACACCCCGGCGTGGCACGAGTATCGCGAAGGGCTGGCCTACATGTGGTCGGTACCGCTCATGGTGGGGATCGCGACCATCAACGTGGGATGGGCCATGGGCGGAGGCGCCGCGCAGATCCTGTTCGCGCTGTTCGGGGAGCAGGTGTTTCACCGCGGAGCGGCGGGCATCGGCTCGATCTGGGGATTCGCCGGCATCGGGCTGCTGGTGGGCGGCGCCGCCGGCCACTGGATCGGCAAGCGCGCCGCCTTCTCCGGGCAGAAGCGGGCGGTCACGGTTTCGTACATCCTGCACGGCGCGGCATACATGCTGTTCAGCCAGGCGGTGTCGTGGGAGGCGGCGCTGATGTGGATGATGATGTCGCGGGTGGGCATGGCGGTCACCAGCGTGCTCAACAACGCGCAACTGCTGCGGCATACGCCGAACCAGTTCCGCGGACGGGTGTTTTCGACCATGGAGTCGATGCGCTGGGCGTGCATGATTGTGTCCATGGCCGCGGCGGGGATCGCATCGCAGTACTACTCGGCCAGGACGATCGGTCTGGTGGCCGGCGCCCTGGGCGGGGCTACCGCCTTAGCCTGGGCGTGGATGGATGCCAGCGGCCGCCTTCCCGAGCCGGAAGTGGTGTCCGCTCCTACTGAAACACCTCCCGCCTGCCGATAAGAGCACTCGGGTAGACTTCTTTGTTAACCAGCCTCGAATACGAAAGCATCTGCTGCTCTCCTTCCGCGAAGGTTCCCATGCGCGTACTGGCCGCCGAAGACAATCCGGTGTTCCAGTCCATGCTGCGCAGCATGCTGGTGAAATGGGGTTACCAGGCGGTGATGGCGCGCGACGGCCTGGAGGCATGGAAGATTCTGGAGTCCGGAGAATCGCCGCGCCTGGCGGTGCTGGATTGGATGATGCCCGGCCTTGACGGCGTGGAGATCTGCCGCCGGATTCGCTCCCTGCGGCGCGAACCCTACGTCTATATTCTGCTGCTGACCGCACGCACGGAGTCGCAGGATCTGGTCGAAGGCATGGACGCGGGCGCGGACGACTATCTCACCAAGCCGTTCAACGCCCACGAACTGAGGGTGCGCATCCGCGCCGGACGGCGCATCCTGGACCTGCAGGACGCCTTGCGCCAGCAGGCGACGCACGATGGACTCACCGGTGTACTGAACCGCAACTCCATCCTCGAGCGCCTGGATCAGGAACTGGCCCGGGCCGCGCGCGCCTCCGAGCCGGTCTCGGTACTCATGGTGGACCTGGACCGTTTCAAGTCGGTCAACGACGCGCACGGCCACCTGGCCGGCGACGCGGTGCTGCGCGAAGCCGCCCGCCGCCTGCAGGGTGCGTCGCGGGCCTACGATACCATCGGCCGCTACGGCGGCGAGGAGTTTCTGGTGGTGCTCCCCGGCTGTGGAACAGCCGACGCGCTCAGCCAGGCCGAGCGCCTGCGGGACTCCATCGCTTCGGTGCCCTTCCTCTTCGAGGGAAGCAATCTCCGGGTGACCGCCAGTTTCGGCCTCACCTGCACCGCCAGGACGCCGAGCAGGGACGTCGTGCGGATCGCCGACGAGGCGCTCTACGAGGCCAAGGCCTCCGGCCGCAACCGGGTCGTCACCCGGTAGCGCCGCCGATCCGATCGCCGGTGCCTTTCGGTGCCTTTCGGCACAGCCGCAGCACGCGTCTCCGCGCTATACTTGGCTGGATCTCGGTGCGCTATGAACTCCCCGGACCCATCCGACAGGCTCCTCGCCGGCCTCATTCACGATCTGCGCCAGCCGCTTGGTAACATCGAGTGCAGCGCGTGGTGCCTGGCATCCATGACGGAGTCGGCCGACCCTCGCGTGCGCGAACAGGTCCATCTCATCGAACGGCAGGTGGAGGAAGCCGCGCGGCTGCTCGCCGCCGCGGCCGAACTCAATTGCGCCAGCGCTCAGCGCGCCGCGGCGCCGGCCAGTTTCGCGGTGACGAACCCGGCCAGTTCGGGCGTTACGTAGCGCGGCGGGTTGATTAGAAAACGCGGCTTATCGTCCCACAAACCGCGCGCCACGCCATCCCAGAGCGGAGCGTTGATGCCGCGATCCACCACCACGAAGGCATCGGCGCGGTCCATGTAACGCAGGCTGGAGGCTTTGAAGTCCTCGCAGCCGAAATCCATCAGCATCAGAAACAGGTCCGGCCGCACCAGTTCGAGCACGCTGTTGGATTCGACGATCGTGTTCTCGCTCTGCGCCAGGATCTTGGCCAGGGTCCGCCCCGCGCGCGGCAGTTCTCCGGCCGGCACCCGCAGCCAGAAACTGCGTGACGCGCCGGCGGCGAGAAAGCGTCCGCTATCGCTCTTCCCCGGTTCGTACTCCTCGGTGAGGGCGAACTCGGCGCCCTCTTCCGGCTTGCAGCCGCACGCGGCGTCGCCCTGATGATGGTCGCACAGCCCGCTGCCGTATTGCGTGATCTTGAGCGCCGTCCAGCGGCGGTCCCGCATCCGCCGGATGAGCCCGGCGGCAAGGCTGGTCTTGCCGATATTGCGCGAGTGTCCGCCCACTACCAGCAGCATCAGCGCCGTTCCTCCAGTTCCGCGAGGCGCCGCCGCAGTTCCAGCAGTTCCTGCCGCATTTCGGGCAGGCGCGCCAGGTTCGCCAGTTGCTCCAGGTGCTGCTTCAGCGGGCGCGCCGGCGTGCCCCACACCGTCTCCCCGCTACGCACGATCTTTGAGGTCAGCACGCCGCAGCCGGACCCCAGCACGGCGCGCGCTTCGATCCGCGCTTTATCGCCGATCCCCACCTGTCCGCCGATGACCGCGTAGTCCTCCACCACCACGCCGCCCGAAAATCCGGTCTGCGCCGCCACCACCACGTGCCTGCCGATGCGGCAGTTGTGGCCCACGTGCACCATGTTGTCGAGCTTGGTGCCCTCGCCGATGGACGTGACCCCGAGCGCGGCGCGATCCACGCAGGAGTTGGCGCCGATCTCGACGAAGTCGCCGATCTCCACGCGCCCCACCTGCGGAAACTTGTGCCAGCGATCGCGCTCCATGACGTAGCCGAACCCGTCGGCGCCGATTACGCAGCCCGAGTGCAGCACGCTGCCGCGTCCGATATCGCAGTTGTCGTAGACCGTCACATTGGGATGCAGCGTGCATCCTTCTCCGATCGACACGCGCTTGCCGACGACGCAGCCCGCCTCTATCGAGGTCGCGACCCCGATGCGCGTGCCGTCGCCGATCGTAGCGTGCGGGCCCACGTACACCATCGCGCCCAGTTCCACGTCCCTGCCGATCACGGCGGTGGGATGCACGCCGGGCTTGATCTCCGCGGTGGGATAGAAGCGGTTCATCGCGCGCGCGAACGCGGTGCGCGGCTCCGCCGCCCGGATCACGGTGCGGTAGGAGGGCGACGGCCAGTCCACCGGAACGATGAGACAGCCGGCGGCCGATTCCTGCGCGTGCGCCGCCGCCTTACGCGATCCCACGAACGCCACTTCGCCGGCGGTCGCCGTCTCGATCGCCGCCACTCCGCTCAGTTCCTTTTCGCCGTCGCCTTCGAAAGTGGCTCCCAGCCACTCGGCCAGTTCGCGAACCCGCATGTTGTCCTCGTCAAGATGGCGCAGACCTTGCCTGGGCCTGCGCGAGACTACTTCTTCGACGCCGCCGGCGCCGTTCCGGTCTGTTTCCGCACCTGCTCGAAGTACTGCTGCACGTAGGGTTGCAGCGCCACCGGCACTTCGTCGCGGCTGATCTCGGCGCCCGCCTGCGAATGCTGCGCGCCCTTTTCTACATAGTTGGTGCGCAGTTGCTGGCTGGTCTGCCGAACCTCCACGGTGGCCTCGCCGGTGAGGTTCTGCGAACGCTTGCCCAGGATCTCCGTGAGTTTGCCCATGGCCTGGAGTTGTTCGGCGTTCTTAATGGCCTTGTCGCCGTCCTGGCTGCCGATGCCGCTGCCGGGCTGCTTGCTGGCCTGCTGCGAATCGCTCTGGCCCTGGCCTTTCTGTTGCTGCTGCGCGTTTTCGTCGTTCTTGGCCTGCTCGCCGTTCTCGCCTTCCTGGCTGTCGCCCTGCTGGCCGGCGTTCTGCTGCTGCCCCTGCTTGCCGTTCTGCTGTTTGGCGCTCTGCTGCGAACGGCCCTGCTGCCCCTTCTGGTCCTGCTGCCTGCCGTTGGGCTGCGGCTGTTGCGGCGGCTTCACACGCGAGAGCAGGTTCTGGAAGGCATCCTTCATCTTGTCCATCAGGCTGGAGTTCTCGCCGCTCTCGTTGGCATCCTGCTTGTTGCCCGCGTCCGGCTGGGAGTTCTGCGCGCTTTTGCTGTCACCCTGCTGCCCGTCCTGCTTATCGTCGGAATTGCGGCCGAGGTTGTCGCCGTTCTGCTCGGACGCATCATCGGTGGCCATCTGGGTGTCGGGCTGTTCCTTGGAGTTCTTGCCCGCGGTCTTGGCGTCCGCATCCGGGCCGGCTTCCGAAGGCGTCTGCGCCTCGTTCTGCGAGGGCTGGTCTTGGGGATGCTCGCTCTGCGCCTGCTGATCTTTCTGGACGCCCTCGCCGGATTCGTCCGGCGTCATCGGCGGCTGCTTGGGGTTGCGCGCGCGGTCGCTCGCCTGTTCGGTGCGGCGCCCGAAGTGAAACGCCTCGGGCAGGAAGGCGGCCAGCGGCTGCTTCAGGTCCAGTCGCCGCTCCAGGCCGTAGCGCAGCCCGAAAAGGCTCGCCGCCACTACCGTCAGCACCGCCACGGCATAGATTCCGCGGGGCATCGCGATCGGGATGGCCGCCCGCGCATCCGCCGATCCGGCGGTTCGCTCGGCCTCCTCGCGCTGCGTGCTCAGCAACCCGGCATCGGCATGCGCGTCCGGGCCGGCGTCTTCGAAATAAACCGCGGTCGAGATCGCGTCCTTGAGGCCAAGGCGCGCATCCACGATCTGCGCCACTACGTAGCGGGACGGCATCCGCCGCCGGACGCGCCACGCGCCAATTGCGAACGCGACCACCGGCACCATCACGACCACCGGCCAGGAGAGGATTTCGCTGCCCAGCAGAAGCAGCAGGATGAAGGCCGCCAGCGCCGCGCTGGCCGCGCCCGCGCCCTGGGCAAGCAGCTCGTTGCCCAGGATTCGTCGCCGTGCTTCTCCGATCAGTCGTCCCACATCTCATCCCCGGTGCACTCGGGCACCTCGCGGCGGCGTGGCCGTATGCGTTCGATCTCAATCTTAACATTTCGCTAATCGGCTACGCGGCAGAGCGAGGCACACTTCGCGACTTCACCAAAATGGAACCGGGCGCCATTGAAGCGGCCGAAGGAGACGCCTCCTGCCCGGATCGCCCCGGTTGCGAGACTGGGGAATGGAACGAATAGAACGAAGCTGACAGAAACGCCCATACTCCGGCGTAGAATGGGTACGAGTACCCCGCTCCGCGGCGCGGGCGGCCGGAAGGAGCCGTCTTTTTGAATCAACCCTTGAAAGTCCTGATTGTCGACGACGAAGCCAGCCAGCGCAGCGGATTGGCCGCCATGGTCTCCGCCTGGGGCATGGCGCCGGAGACCGCCGGCGACGGGAACGAAGCTCTCGCCGCGCTCGAACGCTTCGCCGCCGACGTGGTCATCACCGACCTCAACATGCCGAACCTCGACGGCTTCGGCTTCCTGCAGCGCCTCCGCGACACCGGCGACATGCCGCCCACGATCGTTCTCACCGCTTTCGGCAACATCGAAAACGCCGTCAAGGTGGTTCACGAACTGGGCGCCTACTGGTTCCTCGAAAAGCCGATCGCTCCGGCCACCCTGGAAGTGCTGCTCCGGCGCGCGGGCAATCACGCCGGGCTGCGCGCCGAAAAGCGCGCGCTCGAACGCCAACTCAGCTACAAGGGCGCGCTCGGCGAAATGGTGGGCTCCTCGCCGCAGATGCAGGAAATCTTCGCGCTCCTGCAGCAGGCCGGACCGAGCCGCGCCTGCGTGCTCATCACCGGCGAAAGCGGCACCGGCAAGGAAATGGTTGCGCGCACGCTCCACGCGCTCAGCCCCCGGCGCCATGGACCGTTCGTCGCCATCAACTGCGCCGCGTTGCCGGAAACCCTGATCGAAAGCGAGTTGTTCGGTCATGAAAAGGGCGCTTTCACCGGCGCCAGCGAACGCCGCGCGGGGTGCTTCGAAGTCGCGCGCGACGGCACGCTACTGCTCGACGAAATCGGCGAGATGCCCATGGGAACCCAGGCCAAACTGCTGCGCATCCTGGAGGATTCCAAGGTGCGGCGCCTCGGCGGCAAGAGCGAGTTCGAGGTCGATGTACGCGTGCTCGCCGCTACCAACAAGGTCCCCGAGGAAGCCGTCCGCGGCGGGCACCTGCGCGAGGACCTCTACTACCGGCTGAACGTCTTCCACGTGCACCTGCCGCCGCTGCGCGAGCGCAAGCAGGACATCCGCTCCATCGCCGAGAACCTGGTGCGCGATCTCAACCGCAAGCACGAGTGCACAGTCGCGGAGGTTTCTCCCGCCGTCTTCGACGCCCTGGAGCGGCACGAGTGGCCCGGCAACGTCCGCGAACTGCGCAACGTGCTGGAACGGGCCGTGAT
>JAFDVU010000174.1 GCA_018268835.1 Acidobacteriota bacterium
GAGGATGCCTACTACTACGTCGCGTTCGGGCGGCGCGGGCAGGACGACGAGGAGTTCTTCGCCACCGCAAGCGATGTGGTGCGCGCCCTCACCGGCGAATTGAAACGGGTGCCCACCCGCGGCGCGGCGCTCGAAATCGGCTGCGGACCGGGGCGCCTCATGCGGCCCATGGCGGCGCACTTCGCCGAGATTCACGGCGTCGACGTCTCCGACGAAATGATCCGGCTGGCCGCGGAGCGCCTCAAGGACACGCCCAACGCCTTCGCGCATCACGGCAGCGGCAGCGATCTGGCCCTCTTCCCCGACGCCAAATTCGACTTCGTCTACAGCTACGCCGTGTTCCAGCACATTCCGAGCGGCGAGGTGGTGTTTCAATACCTGCGCGAAGCGCGCCGCGTTCTGAAGGATGGAGGCGTGCTGCGCTGCCAGTTGAACGGACTCCCGCCCCACGCTAAGCAGTACGACACGTGGAGCGGCGTGCGCATCGCGCCGGAGGAGATCCACGCGTTCGCGCGCGAGCAGAACCTGCAACTGCTGGCGATTGAGCAGAGCTGGACGCAGTACATGTGGATCACCTGCCGCAAGCGTCCCGCCGGCTGGTGCGCGCTGCCGCGCTCCTCTGCCGCGCGGCCGGCGATTCGCAACCTGACCAACGCGGTCACCGGAGAGGCCGTGGCGCCCGCCGCCGGTCCCATGGCCGCGGTCTCCCTGTGGGTGTATCATCTGCCGGCGGAGTGCGACCTGCTGAACATGCGTGTGCTGGCCGATGGTGGAGAGTGCCGCCTGGTCTACATCGGCGAGCCGGATAAGGACGCCGTGACCCAGGTGAACGCCACGCTCCCCGAAGGGATCCGCACCGGGTTGGTGCCGGTGGAGATCCACTATCTGGGCGAAGCCCTCTGCGAACCGGCGTGGGTGCGGATCATGACGCCTGGCCCGTGCGTGCCGCGCATCGCCGGCATCTCCGACGGCGTCAACCTGCTCTCCGGTACGCGCGTCGTGACCCGCAGCGTCAAGGTGACGATGCACGACGTGACCCAGGCGGAGACGTTCCACGCCACCGTGGACGGCATGGACGCCGAAGAGATCGACTCCTTCCGAGCCGACCCGGTGACGCTCCGCTACGAATTCAATTTCAAACTGCCGGCGCGGATCGGCCGCGGTATGCACGAGGTCGAAGTGCGGCTGGGCAAGCGCCGCTTCCCGCCGCTTTCGATCGAGGTGGCGTAGTCTTGCTCCCGCGCCTTGCGGCTGCCGCGCTCGTGGTGGCGGTTGCCGCGTGGATCGCGCCGCGCGGACCCTCGCCGCGCCTGCGTGTTTTCCCGGCGGGCGTGACGGAAGTGCACCGCGAGATCCACATCGCCGGCGGCGCGGAAGTGCGCGGCATCCCCGGACGCAGCGTACTGCGCGCCGCGGCGGATTTTGAAGGGCGCGCCGTGCTGGTGGTGGATGGCGACGGAGCCCGGGTGCGCGACCTGGTGGTGGACGGCAATCGCGACGCCCTCGAAGTGCGCGCCGGGCTGCCCGGGTACGATACGCCGTTCGCGCGCTTCACCCGCGGCAACGGCTTGCTCGCCGACGGCGCGGCGGATCTGGTCGTGCGCAACGTGACCTTCCGCGCGATCGCCGGATTCGCCGTGCTGGTGAGCCGCGGACGCAACGTGACGATCGACCGCGTTCGCGTCTCCGGGAGCGGTTCGCGCAACCCGGCGGGTCGCAACAACACAACCGGCGGCATCCTGCTCGAAGAGGGTACGCGCGACTTCCGCGTGACCGGCTGCGAACTGCGCGACATCCGCGGCAACGGCATCTGGACCCACTCGCTCTATACCTCGCCGCGCAACGCGCGCGGTGTCTTCGCCGGCAATCGCCTGGAGCGTATCGGGCGCGACGCGCTGCAGGTGGGGCACGCGACCGCTGTGCGCGTGGAGCGCAATCAGGGGGCGTGGATCGGGTTTCCGGTGGAAGACGTGGACGTGGAGAATCGCGCCATTCCCGTGGCGGTGGACACGGCGGGCAACGTGGACCTTAGCGTGTACGCGGGCAACGACTTTCGCGAGATCGACGGCAAGTGTTTCGACCTCGACGGCTTCCACGATGGCACCGTGCGCGGCAACGTGTGCATCAACCGGCGGGACGCGGCGGCGTACCCGTTCGGCGGCTACGGCGTGGTCATGAACAACACCAATCCGGACATGCAATCGCGGAACGTGGCGATCGAGGATAACCTGATCCAGGGCGCAAAGTTCGGTGGGGTGTTCGTCATCGGCAGCCACAACGTGGTGCGCGGCAACCTTTTGCTGGACCTCAACACGGCGCACTGCAACGAAGATGCGGCGCGGTTCGGCTGCTATTACGCGCCCGGCGAACCGGAGATGCTCGAGTCCGGGATCTACCTGGGGCGGGGCGCCGAGCGTCCGGCGCCGGCGCGCGCCAACCTCATCGAGCGCAACCGCATCACGGGGTGGAAAATGGCCGGACGCTGCATCGCGCGCGCGCCCGGTATCGAGGCGGGCTGGAACACCGTGCGCGCCAACGACTGCCGCTAGATTCGGCCGTAACACGTTGCAGTAGCGGCATTTCCCCTACTGGGCGTACCGGAACTTTTTCACCTGTGAATCTTTACGGATTCTTACAAAAACGCTGGATTGCGTGTTAGACTCTCCGGAAACGTAAGTCTCATCACGATTCGCGTCGGGGTGATTTGTAGCGCCAGCGCCATGTATAAGGAATCCACTCGAGCCGAGATGGCTCCGGCTTCGTCTTCGCGCGTCGTCGCGATATTTGCCGAAGATGCGGACAGCGCCATGCGTGCCGTGCGGCACGTGCGTGGCGGCGCCGCGGCAACTCCGGTTTGGCTGTATTCGACGGCGGCGCCGCCGGATGCCGTAGCCGGACTCTGCGACCGCGTAGTGGTGCATCCCCGGCGGCTGCGCCTGCTGGCGGCGGCGCAGCGCGAATTGTGGCCCCTGCGCGCGGCGCTGGCGGTGGGATCCTGGCAGCGGGGCGGCAGCGTGCTGCTCAAGCTCAGCCCCTTCTTTGTGCCGCCGTTTCGCACCCTGTTTCTGAATGGCAACGGCGATTTTCTGCCCGGGACTCCGGCAGCCGTCGCGACCCACTGGCGCGACGTTGTGCGGGAGCGCACGCAGGACGCGAGGGCCCGTGCGACCGACTGGTGGGACCTGGCGCGCTTCCACGTCTGGCGCAGCGAGCCGCTGACGCGCGCCAAAGACCGCGTGCTGGCCGCCGGACTATTCGCCGCGGCGATGGTGTTGCGCGCCTGCGGATACCCGCAGCGGCGCCTGTTCGCGCGCGTCCACGGGAACGCGTCGCTGGACGTGAGCGTGCCCGCCGCGTCGCGCGGCCGCGGGACGGTGGTCTACCGGCAGCGGGGCGATGAGTGGGATGGCCCCGCGGTCGCGCGCCTGGCGCGGGAGAGCGGCGCGCGCTGGCTGGTGTGGTGTGCCGGCGAGGAGGATGCGCCGGCTCTCGACGACCTCCTGCCGCTGTTCGACGATGCCGACACGTTCGCCGTCTCGCGCCAAAGGAACTATCGCGCCTGGAAACCGGTGCTGCTGCCCACGGCGCCGTTCCGCGCGCTCGCACCGGGCGAGTACACGCGCGTGCTGGCGCCGCTGGGTTCCACCGTGGTAGTGGACCTCGCCAAACTGGCGGCGCTGGGCGTGCCCGAAGTTTCGCTCCCCCTGGAAGCCTGGATGCTCCTCTTCTGGAAAGCGGCGGCCGCGGGATGGAAGTGCTACAGCGCCGGGCAGGAGAAGCCGCTGGCCCCCCAACCGGACCTGCCGGTGGAAGAGACCGCCTTCTTCCTGCGGGTGGCG
This sequence comes from Acidobacteriota bacterium, assembly GCA_018268835.1. Lineage (GTDB taxonomy): Bacteria > Acidobacteriota > Terriglobia > Bryobacterales > Bryobacteraceae > Solibacter. Next base: position 3,840 of record JAFDVU010000174.1, read on the forward strand.
GCGGACGCGCGGCTGCGCGCGCTGGGCCCGCGCGATGCGCTGCTGGCGCGCGGCAACATCGCGTTTTCGGTTCGGCCCCGCGGCGCGCCGAATGGCGCCCGGCCGAAAGTGCTGGTGGTCAGCCCCTTCCTGCCCTATCCGCTTTCGCACGGCGGCGCGGTGCGCATCTACAACCTGTGCCGGGCGCTGGCCGCTCGCGTGGATTTCGCCCTGATCGCGGTGCGCGAGCACGGCGAAACCGTGCAGTACGACAAGCTGCACGAGGTCTTCGGCGAAGTCCGCATCGTGGATATCGACCAGACCGCGTCCGTCGCGGACGAGATCCCCGGGCAGGCGCGCCAGCACGAGTGTCCCGCGCTGCGCGCGTGCATCGCGGCGATGTGCCGCGAGTGGCGGCCGGACCTGGTGCAGTTCGAATACACCCACACGGCGGCCCTGCGCGACGCGGCGGCCGGCGTTCCGGCGATCCTGGTGGAGCACGACATCACCTACAGCCTCTATCGCCAACTGGCCGGGATAGAGCCCTCGCGGCGGGCGCGGCGCGAGTACCGGCGCTGGCTGGAGTTCGAAAATCGCTGGCTGGCGCGCTACGAAGGCGTGTGGACGGTGAGCGAGAGCGATCGCGCGCTGGCGGCGGCATCCTCCGGGCGCGACGCGGCGCGCACCTACGCCATCGCCAACGGCGTGGATACGGAGCGCTTCCAGCCCGGCGAGGCGCCGGTGGGCGCGTCCGAGGTGCTCTACGTCGGCTCCTTCCGCCACCTGCCGAACATTCTGGCGTTCGAGCGTCTGCGCAATGAGATCATGCCGCTGGTGTGGCGGCGCTTCCCCGAAACCGTGCTGCGCGTGGTGGCGGGTCCGCGCCACGACTACTTCTGGGAACGGCTTGAGCGCGGCGGGCCGCGGGGCGGATTCGACCCGCGCATCCGGCTACACGATTTCGTCGAGGATCTGCGCCCGCTGTACCGCGCGGCCAGCGTGGTGGTGGTGCCGCTGGCGGTATCGGCGGGCACCAACATCAAGGTGATGGAAGCCATGGCGTGCGGCCGGCCGATCGTGTCCACGCCCGCCGGATGCGCCGGGCTGGACCTGGCCGACGGCGCCGACCTGCTGATCCGCGACGGCGACGCCGAATTCGCCGCGGCCGTGGGCGTGCTGCTGAGCGACGCGGAACTGCGCGCCGCCATCGCTGCACACGCGCGCCGCACGGTGGAGAACCGCTTCGCCTGGACCGCCATCGCGGAGGCCGCCTGGCGGAGCTACGGCGAACTGTTGCGTACGCCCTGATACCGTTACCGCGGTATGTCCAGCGTGGTAAATTCAAGCCGTGCACATCCTCCTGGTGGACGACGATACGGAACTGACTTCTCTGCTCGGTGAATTCCTGCGCCGCGAGGGCTTCACGGTGGAGACCGAGCACGAAGGCAACCGCGGACTGGCGCACGCGTGCGAACCGGGCATCGACCTGGTGGTGCTGGACGTGATGCTGCCCGGACTGGACGGCTTCGAGATCCTCAAACGCCTGCGCGCGAAAAGCAAAGTACCGGTGATGATGCTGACTGCGCGCGGCGAAGATGTGGACCGCATCGTGGGGCTCGAACTGGGCGCGGACGACTACCTGCCCAAGCCGTTCAATCCCCGCGAACTGGTGGCCCGCATCCGCGCCGTCCTGCGCCGCTACGAGCCGCGTACCTCCCCGCTCAGCGCGCGCGTTGAGGTGAGCGGGATCACGCTGGATCCCGGGACCCGCGAGGTGATTGCCGGCGGCAAGCCGGTGGACCTGACCACGTTTGAGTTCGACATCCTGGAACTGTTGATGCGCAACGCCGGGCGCGTGCTTTCGCGCGACTCGCTCATGGAAAACTTCTATAACCGCAAGGCGACGCCCTTCGACCGCTCCATCGACATGCACATCAGCCACCTCCGCAAGAAGCTGGAGAACGGCGATTCGCTGATCAAAACCATCCGCGGCGTGGGCTACCAGTTCAGCCGCGGTCCGGAGGATGCCGGGGCCGAATGAAGTCCCTGTTCGCCAAGATCCTGCTCTGGTTCTGGTGCGCCCTGGTAATCACGGTCGTGGGCAGCGCGTTCATCTCCGCGCTCAGCGTGAATCAGAGCGACGAAGAGGGCTCGCCGGTGGCGCGGCTGGTCACCTTCCAACTGGAGGAGGCCAGGGCGGCGTACGAGACCGGCGGACGCCCGGGATTGCAGGCCTTCCTGGAAACCCTGCAGCGAGTCTACGATGCGCAGGGCGTGCTGACCGATGCGCAAGGGCGCGACCTGATCACCAACCAGGACCGTTCCGACCTCATCCGGCACGCGCGGCAGCGCGCGTTCTACGCGATCCTGCGCGCGGATTCGGTGGTGGCGCGGCCCAGCGAGGACGGCCGCTACTGGTTCTTCTTCATCGTGCCGCACGGCCGCGTCGGAAGCTGGTTCATCCAGCCCGAGCACCTGTTCGTGATGGCCGCGGCGATGTTCTTTTGCTACTCCCTGGCGCTCTACCTCACTCGCCCGGTGCGCAAGCTGCAGAAGGCGGTGGAGCGGTTCGGGCACGGCGACCTGACGGCGCGCGCCGGTTCGCTGCGCGAGGACGAACTGGGCGAACTTGCCCGCGCGTTCGACACGATGGCTGGGCGCATCGAGACCCTGCTCACCGCGGAGCGGAGGCTGCTGCTCGATATCTCGCACGAACTGCGCTCGCCGCTGGCGCGCCTTGCCGTGGCGGTGGAACTGGCGCGGTCCGGCGATGAACTCGATACCGCGCTCAACCGCATCCAAAAAGAGGCCGACCGGTTGAATTCGCTGGTGGGCCAACTGCTGCAGGTGACGCGCGCCGAGGGCGATCCGTCCAGCTTGCGGCGCGACCCCGTGCGGCTGGATGAGCTGGTGCGGCAACTGGTGGACGATTCCGCGCTGGAAGCCACCTCGCACGGGTGCCGCGTGGAATACCATCCGCCGGAGCCGGTCACAGTGGCGGGCGATGCCGAACTGCTGCGGCGCGCCGTGGAGAACGTGATCCGTAACGCGATCCGCCACTCGCCGCCCTCCACCGCGGTTGAGGTGTCGCTGGCGCGGCGTAACGGTCGCGCCGTGATCGACATTCGCGATCACGGTCCGGGCGTGCCCGAGGAGGCGCTGCCCCGGCTGTTCGACCCGTTCTACCGCGTGGATACCGACCGCAACCGTACCAGCGGCGGCATCGGGCTGGGGCTTTCGATCGCGCGCCGCGCGATCGAACTGCACCGGGGCTCGATTCGCGCCCGCAATCTCACCCCGGGGCTCGAGGTGGAACTCGACCTGCCCGCTACCGCGCCGTTGCCATGATCGCGCTCAGCACGGAGTCCACCCGGTCGCCGGACCCCGTGAAGAGATCGTTGGGCATCTGGCGAAAGGCCAGCAACTGGCGGTAGATCACGTCTTCGAGAGACGAGTTGATGCCCCAGCCGCCCAGGTATTGCAGGCGCAGGTCGGCGTCGGTGTTGATTTCGGCGCCCGCGCTCCACTTGCCGAGATCGGCGTTGCGTCCGGCGTAGGTGGAAAGCAGGTCATTGAGCGAGCGGACTCCGATTTCGCGCAGGGACTCGACCACGGGCGCATATTCCGGCCGCGCCATGCGGTCCATGATGGCGTCCACGTCGATCTTCGGCGGCTCCAGGTGTCCCATGAACACCATATCGTAGCCCTGCCCGTTGATCGTGTTGGCCCAGATCGTGGCATAGGGGAAGGCCGCGAAGAAGGTGGCGAGTTCGCTCTTGACCGTGCGGACGTCGCTTTCATAGAGAGGTACGTAGAGGGTGAAAAGTCCGCCGGGATTGAGGTGCCGCTTGACGCTTTCGAAGTATTCCTTGGAATAGATGGCGGCGGTGCCCTTGGCGAAGACGTCCAGCGGATCGCTGGCGATGATGTCGAACTTGTCGTTGGTGGTGAGCAGGTAGTGGCGGGCGTCGTCGAAGACCACGCGCGTCTTCGGGTTTTCGTAGACCCGGTAGTTCTGCGGACCGAAGAAGCGTGTCGAGGTCGGCGGGATCACCGGCTCGATTTCGCAGATCGTGATGTGCTGCACCGCCGGATGGCGCGTGAACGTGCCGGCCGAGACGCCCGCGCCGAAGCCGATGCCAAGAATCGATTTCGGATTCGGATGCAGGATGGCCGGCAGGTGGCCCACCATGCGCTGCAGTTTCATGTCGTAGGGTTCGGTGGTGGCTTCCACGTGGCCGTTGACGTCGATCTCCGTGGCGCCATCGTTCCAGCGGGTGATGGCCACGCTCGAATTGCGGCCCTCGATGGTGTAGAGCACCTCGGACTTGCCGTAGTTGACGGCCATGCGGCGGCCGTACGCGATGAGTTCCCCGGGCACCGCGGCGATGCCCGAGGAGAGCCATGCCGCGCCCATCACGGCGGCGGCGAGTCCGGCGGCCATCGCCAGGGACTTCGACGCCCGCACGTAGGGCAGCAGCACCACCACAGCGCTCACCGCGGCCGCGCACAGCAGCACGCGCTGCGTCTGCTGCGTGCCGATCCACGGCACCAGGAACAGGCTGGTGGCGAGCGCGCCCACGATCGCGCCCGCCGTGTTCGCGGCGTAGACGCCGCCCATCACGCGTCCGCCGTCGCGGCCCGGCGCGGAGAGCGCGGCCACCGCGAGCGGGAAGCTCGCGCCCCACAGAATCGCCGGCGGCAGCACGGCCCACAGCGCGCGCACCATATCCAGTTGGAAGGTGTGCCAGGGGCTGATCTGCAGCAGCGGGTTGATCGGCCACCAGGGCAGCGAGCGGGCGACGATCCACGCGGTCCAGGCGATGCCGGCCGTGAGCGCCATCTGGGTCCAGCCGAGCGCGAGGCGCGCGCGCACGGTGCGCACCATGAGCGAGCCGAACCAGCTTCCAATGGCGAGTCCGATCAGGAAGACCGCGAGGATGATGGAGAAGCAGTAGACCGTAAGCCCGAACAGGTAGCCGAGGAGTCGGGTCCACACCACCTCGGCGCCTAGCGCGGTGGCCCCGGAGATCGCGATCGCGACGTACACCGGCCAGGGGTCGGCGGCGGAGGCCTCGACTTCGGCCGTGGAGGCGGGCGTCTGCTCTTCCGCGGGCGCGGCGGTCTGTTCCGGCGTGCGCGCGGCGAGCGCGAAGCTGACCAGTGCGACCGCCACGTTGATGCCGGCGGCCACGAACGTCGCGGTGGCCATGTTGTAGAGACGCAGCAGGTAGAATCCGGCCAACAGGCAGCCGAAGACCGCGCCCAGCGTGTTGGCGCCGTACAGCAGGCCCCACCACGATACGCCGTGCCGCGTGTTCCGGATCCAGCGCACGATCGCCGGTAGCGACGCCCCCATCAGCGTCGTCGGCGGCAACAGGCAGACCGCGGCGATGAACGCCCTCAGCAGCGCGCCGGGCATCCCGTGTTCGGCGCCCGCAACGTAAATGCGGCTCACCAGCGGCAGGTAGAAATGCACCAGAATGGCGCAGATCGCGATGCCGAGTTCCAGGAAGCCGTAGACCTGTAGCGGATGGCGCTCCGCGAAGCGGCTGCGCGGTAGCAGCAGGCTGCCGATGCAGAGGCCGCCCATGAAGGTGGCCAGCAGGAAGCCGAGCGACACGGCGGTCATCCCGATGGCCAGTTCCAGCAACTGGTACCAGACGGTTTCGTAGATCAGCGCGGAGCAGCCGCTTCCGGCGAACAGCAATAACAGCAGTGGCAGATAGCGCGCTGCCTGGTTGCGGTCGGGTGCCTGGGGCATGGAAGAAGGTAGGCGCATGGGGATTCCTTGAAGTTACCCGTCCTCGAACGGGTGGCCGGCGGCCGCGAGGCGTTTCCGGCAGACCTGGAAGTAGCCGGGATCGGTTTCGAAGCCCAGGAAGGCGATTCCCGCTCCGGCGCAGGCCACGCACTCGCTGCCCGAACCGGCGAACGGCACCAGGCAGCGGGTGCCGGGACGCGCCGAAATATCGATCATGCGGCGCAGCAGGCGTAGCGGCTTCTGCGTCGGGTGCTTCCCGTCGCGGAGTTCCTCGCGGGATTTGTTGTTCGGGATATCCCACACAGTGCGCAGTTGCTTGCCCCCTTGTTTAAGCTGGTCTTCGGGCGCGGAAAGCGCCCGGGCGCGTTCGTAGTCGAAGAAGTACTGCCGCTTCCGTCCCCCGGTGTGGGCCCAGAGGATGGTTTCGTGGCTGGCCGTGAGGCGCCGCCCGGAGAGGTTGGGGAAACTGTTGCGCTTGAACCAGACCACTTCGTTGATGATCTCCACTTCGAGCAACTGCAGCGCGAAGTTGATGATCCCGATGTTGTGATACGTCCCGTGGATCCACAGCGAGCCGGTGGGGCGGACGACGCGCTTGAGCTGCCGGATCCAGCCTATGGTGAAGTCCAGGTAGACGGAGAGCGGCTGGCGGTCCCAGGATGCCATCACTTTGTTCCAGTTGCCGCCGAAACCGGGCAGGTCCGCCGAGTTGTCCCACTTCCAGTTGTTGCCCTTGCTGAGGTTGTAGGGCGGGTCGGCGATGGCCAGGTCGAAGGAGGCGTCGGGCAGCAGGCTCATGGCCCGGAGGCAGTCCCGGCGGTAGACGCGGTTGAGCGGGAGCGGGCCGGCGGATTCGGGTGTGGCGGGCGTCATTTTCGGTCGGCTGGCGACCCTGGACAGTGTCTTTGCTAACCAGCCCCGTCCCCCACAGTCTAACCAACAGCCGGATGGAAATGACGGACTTAGCGATGGTCGCCAGGGTGCGCGCCGGAGATGCCGACGCGTACCGGGTGCTGGTGGAGCGTCACAGCCGTACTTTGTTCCGGCTGGCATATCGTATGACAGGCAATGAACATGACGCCGAGGACGTGGTGCAGGAGAGCTTCCTGCGGGCCTACCGCCAACTCGGCAGATTCGACGAACGCGCCAGTTTCGGCACGTGGCTCTACCGCATCGCCGTGAACTGCTCGCTGGACCTGGTGCGCGCCCGCAAACGGCGCGGCGAAATCACGGCATCGGCGGATCCGGAGATGGACGATCCGCTGTCCACGGCGGCGGCGCCGGATCCCGCGCCGGACCGCATGGCGATGAGCGGCGAGGTCCGCGAGCGCCTCTCCGGCGCGATGAACGAGCTGAGCGCGTCGGAACGGACGGCTTTCGTGCTGCGCCATTTCGAAGGCATGCGTATCGAGGAAGTGGGCCGCGTGCTCGGCTGCCAGCCCGGCGCCGCCAAGCACAGCGTGTTCCGCGCGGTCCAGAAATTGAGACGCGCACTGGAGCCTTTAGGGAGCGCCAGATGACACACCTCAGCGAAGAAACACTCATCCTGCATTACTACGGCGAGGAGAACGACACGCCCGCGCCGGAGGGTACGCTGGCGGTGGAACGGCACCTGGAAGAGTGCGGCGAGTGCCGCGCGCTCTACGGTTCGCTGGTACGCACGCTGAACATGGTGGACGCGCTGCCCGTGCCGGAGCGCGGCGAGGATTACGGCGCGCGCGTGTGGGAGCGGATCGAACCCGGCCTGCCCGCGCGCCGCCGCTGGCTCGGCTTCACGCTGCCCCCGCTGCGCTGGGCCGCCGCTGGCGTCGCGCTGGCCGGGTTGCTGGTGGCGGCGTTCTTCGCGGGACGCTTCTATCCCGGTACGCGGCCCACACCCGCGATCACGGCCAAGGCGCCGGACGCGCAGGGGCCGGAACGCATCCTGCTGGTGGCGGTAGGCGATTATCTGGAGCGCTCGCAGATGGTGCTGGTGGAACTGGCCAACACCACCGCTAAGGGGCCGGTGGACATCAGCGCGGAACAGGAGCGCGCCGGCGACCTGGTGGCCGAGACCCGGCTCTACCGGCAGACCGCGGCCCACACCGGCGATACGCGCATCGATAGCGTGCTCGAAGAACTCGAGCGCGTACTCGTGGACATTAAGAACCAGCCCAGCCGCATGACGCCGCGCGCGCTGGAGGAATTACGCCAAAGGCTGGAGGCCGAAGGCATCATTTTCAAGATCCGGGTTCTGGGCGCCAACGTCCGGAGTCGGGAAACCACGGCCGCGGAGAGGGCCGGAAGCAAACTTTAGAAGGACATCGAACCATGACCTATCGCACACTACTTTCGATTGCAGCCTTGCAGGCGGGTGCTCTGGCGTTCGCGCAGGCGCCCGCTCCTCCGGCTCCGCCGGAACCGCCCGCCGCGGCGCGTCCGGCTCCGGCGCCGCTGCCGGCCATAGCGCCGCTGCCGCCGCTGCCGCCCGATCTCGACTCGCTCGACATCCAGGTGGATATCCAGGAGAAAGTGGAAGCGGCCCGCGCGCAGGCCGAGGCCATGCGCGGCGATCTAGAAGCCCGGCGTGGAGAGTTGGAAGCCGCCCGCGACATGGCCATGCGCAACGCTCCCGATCTGGCCCGGTTGAAGGGCCTGGCGCTCGCTCCCCAGATCAGTACGAGGATTAACGCGCGCACGTTCGGCCAGATGAACGAAGACCGGCTCTATCAGCGCGGTCAAAGCGCGCTCGACGGCAAGCGCTGGGACGACGCCATCGACGCCTTCACGCAAGCCGCGGCCAAAGGCGGTCCCCGCGCCGATGGCGCGCTCTACTGGAAGGCCTACGCGCTCCGCAAAGTCGGCAAGAACAGTGAAGCGATGGCGGCGATTGCGGAACTGCGCAAGACCTATCCCGCCAGCCGCTGGCTGGACGATGCCAAGGCGCTCGAACTCGATCTCGGCAAGCCGGTGTCGCCCGAAGCCGAGACCGATGAAGAGCTGAAGCTGCTGGCGCTCAACGGCATCATGATGAGCGATCCCGAGCGCGCCATCCCGCTGGTGGAGAGCCAGTTGAAATCGTCGGCGTCCCCGCGGGTGAAGCGTAACGCGCTGTTCGTGCTCGCGCAGAGCGGCAATCCCAAGGCTCAGGCGGTGGTGGAGCAGATCGCTCGCGGCGGAGGCAACCCGGACCTTCAGGTGAAGGCCATCCAGTATCTCAACGAGCGGCGCCGCGCCAATGCCGGGCAGATCCTGCAGGAGATCTACTCGTCCTCCAACGATGTGGAGGTCAAGCGCGCGGTGCTCAACGCCTACGTCTCCAACCGCGATAAGGACCGCCTGTTGGCCGTGGCCAAGAGCGAGAAATCGCCCGAGCTGCGCGGCATGGCGATCAGTTATCTGGGCGGCGTACAGGGCGGCGCCGAACTGTGGCAGCTCTATGCGTCGGAGACCACGTCCGAGGGCAAGGAGCAGATCCTGTCCCGCATGTGGGGCAGCGGCAATGCCGACAAGCTGCTCGAAGTCGCGCGCACGGAGAAGGATCCGAAGCTGCGGCGGCTGGCCATTCAAATACTCGCATCGCAGAAGGATGCGAATACTTCCGGCGCGCTCGCGCAGATGTATCAGACCGAGCAGGACCCGCAGATCAAGAACACCATCCTCGACAGCCTGTACGGGCAACGCAACGCCACCGCGCTGATCTCGCTGGCGCGCGCCGAGAAGGATTCGAAGATGAAGCTGCGCATCGTGGAGCGCATCTCCAATCTGGCGTCCCGGAATAAGGACGCGGCGTCGTATCTCGAGGAGTTGCTGAAATGACGCGTGCGCTCTTGCTGATTGCGGTGACGCTGCCGCTGGCGGCGCAGCCGAAGCTGCTCGTCAACGCGCAGACCGATACCCGTTCCGCGGCGGCGGGCCTGGATGCGACCTTCCGGCCCCTGGTCTCCGCGCAGCCGGCGTGGATCGGTTACAGCGTCGCCGGCGTACGCGCGTTCCTGGGCTGCGATTACGTGCGCGACGGCTGGAGCCAGCCGGGCGTGATCCACCTGGAGCCGCCGGATCACGCGGTGGTGCTGTTCCGCGTGGAGGGCGGGGAAGTCGTGCGCATCCGGACGCTCTCGCCGGACTGCGAGATCGATGCCGGCGGCCTGGCGGTACACTGGCTCACCGAAGTGAATCCGGCGGAGAGTGTGGCGCTGCTCCGCGGGTTCGCCGACCGGCGCGAGCGGGCGGGCGATGGCGCGCTCACCGCCATCGCGGTCCACTCCGGAGCCGCGGCGGACGCGGCGCTCCGCCACTATCTCGACCCCGCGCAACCCTCGGTGGTGCGGGTGCGCGCCGTGGCGTGCCTGGGCAGCTACCGGCGTCCGGACTCGCGGGACTTGCTGGTGCAACTGGCGCGCGCCGATGCCGACACGCAGGTTCGCCGCCGCGCGGTGAGCGCGCTCGCCGGCCTGCCCAACGGCGAAGGTGTGCCCTCGCTGATCGAACTGGCGAAAGAGACCAGGGACGCCGAGACGCGCAAGCACGCGATGAACCTGCTGTCCACCTCGCGCGACCTCCGCGCCGTGACCTTCTTCGAAGAACTGCTAAAAAAGTAGCGCAGGCCTCCCGGCCTGCCCCATAGGCGAGCGCAAGCTCGCCCGCACCAACCGGAAGCCCGCCGGCCCTACTGCTTCCTTCCCCCGCGCCCGGCGGGCGGCGTCAGATCCACGCCGGCGGACTTCAGCGCCGGCTGCGCGCTCACGTATTGCAGTCGCGGCGCCTGCTTGCGCACGCCGTCGAAGACGAAGAAGCGCACCGAATCCTCCATGCCAACGCGGCCCAGCGCGACCCCGCGCTCCTTCAGGATCTCGGCCACGCGCGCGAACGGGCTCTCATCCTCCTGCCAGATATGGATCTCGTCGCCCACCTTGATGAGTTCGCGCGCGCGCTCCTCTTCGAAGCCGGGCAGCACGTAAGCCGGGTCCCCGGTCGCGGTCAGGACCACCGCGAACGTGCGCTCGCTGCGTCCCCAGCGGACGCCGGTCAGGTACAGCATGGCGGGGCCGGATTCGAGCACGATGGCGCGCAGCCCGAACTCCTTCATCGCCTCCTGCACTTTGGCGATGCGGGCGCGATAGGTTTCCGGAGAGATCGCGGCGGGTTGCGGCATTGCTTATGCCTCCAGCACGGGGTTCATCCTGTGCCAATTGGTGACCGATTCGTAGGCCAGGGCCACGCGCAGCGGCGCGCCCTCTTCGTAGATGCGGCCCAGAAAGCTGATGGACCGCGGCACCTGCACCTTCCTGCCGTCCTCGCGGGTGGCCTCCGTGAAGCCGCACTTCATCACCACCTGCGGATTGCCGGTGAGGTTGGTGGTGGTGAGCAGCGAGTTGGGCGGGATGACGAGCACGTCCCAATCCGCCATGAATCTTTCGAAGCGCTCGATCAGTTGCGTGCGCGCGCGCTGCGCCCGGATGTACTCCACCGCCGGAATCAGGCGCGACGTGCGGAACGTGTTCGGCCAATCGCCGGGCGATTGCCCGCGCAGGTTGCGCACCTGGCCGTCGCGCGTGATGTCGTCGAAAGCGGCGGCGGCTTCGGCGCTGAGCAGGAAGCGGATGGTGGGTCCGTCCTCCGGAAACTCGGCGGGCGTCGCGTTGACGCCCGCCTTCTTAAGGTCCGCGAGCGCCTGGTCGTAGACCGCCTTCTGGTCGCCGGTGTAGCGGTCGAAATCCTTTTGCAGGATGCCGATCTTCATGCCGGCGAGCGGGCGGCGCGGTTCCCAGTGGAAGGGGTCGGCGCCCACGGTGCGGTCGTGGCCGTCCGGCCCGTAGCAGGCGTTGAGCACCAGCGCGCAATCCTCCACGCCGCGGCAGATGGGGCCGATCTTGTCCATGGTCCAGCTCAGCGCCATGGCGCCGTGGCGGCTGATGCGGCCGTAGGTCGGGCGCAGTCCCACGGTGCCGCACGCCTGGCTGGGTGAGACGATGGAGCCCAGCGTTTCGGTACCCAGCGAAAAGCCGACCAGCCCGGCGGCGGTGGACGAAGCCGACCCGGCGCTCGATCCGCTGGAGGTGGCCTGGTTGTTCCACGGCGTCTTGGTCATGCCCTTGAACCAGAGTCCGCCTTGCGCTAGCGCGCCCATGGAGAGCTTGGCGATGAGCACGGCGCCTGCGTCGCGCAGGCGCTCCACCACGGTTGCGTCCCGCTCCGGCACGCGCGTCTGGTACGGTTCGGCGCCGAAGGTGGTGAGGATGCCCTTGGTGTCGAACAGGTCCTTCAGTCCGAACGGGATGCCGTGCAGCGGTCCGCGATACTTGCCGGCTTTGATCTCGCGGTCCGCCTGCGCCGCCTGCTCGAGCGCCAGTTCCTCGGTCAGTGTGACCAGGCACAGCAGCTTCGGCGAGTACTTCTTCATCCGCTCCAGGTACATCTTCGTCAGGTCCGTGGACGAGACGGCGCGCGCCCGCACCAGCGGCGCGATCTCCACCACGCGCGCGAAAGCGAGGTCTTCCAGGTTCGCGGGCGCCTTGCCGGCGGTCCGAGCGATGGTGGTTTCGAAGCGCTGCGGGCCTTTGAGAGGCGTGCGGCCGGGAAGGCCGGGATGGAAGCAGAACGCGGGTTCGACGCCCAGCGGCACATCGGCCTTGCGCAGGTTCTCGTAGTTATAGAGCGCCTGGTTGACGCCGCGCATCATCATGTCGATCTCGGAATCCTGGAACTCCAGGCCGAGCAGTTTCAGCGCGCCGGCGACCTGCTCCTTTTCGACGCGCATGGGCAGGTTCTGGAAGCCGCCGCGTCCGCCGCGCCCTCCGCCTGCCCCGGCGGGTGGGGTCGCGCCGCCGCGCTGCTG
>JAFDVU010000175.1 GCA_018268835.1 Acidobacteriota bacterium
TGCCCGTCTTCGCCAACCTCGTGCTCGAAACCGAGACCCGCGAACTCGACGTGGCCGCCGGACTTCAGGATCGCGTCGTGCAGGCCTATCGCGGATTAGTCTACATGGATTTCTCCCGCGCCCTGATGGAATCCCGCGGCTACGGCGAATACGAATCCTTGGACCCCAGACTGCTCCCCGACGTCTACGTGGCCTACCGCACTTCGCTCAGCGAGGGCACCGAGATCTTTCACAATAACCTGCGCGAACGCTGGCGCCGCGGCGATCCCGACGTCGTCGAGGCGATGCGAACCTGGGCCGCTTATGCCGAAGAAGGGCGGCGCTGCCTGCTCGATCGCAGCCACAGTCGCCTCCATGAATTAATCGACGCTAACTTCGATCTGCGCGCCCGGCTCTACCGCATCGACCCCGGCAACCTCGAAATGGTCCACGCAGCCCGCTCCGCCGGCGCCACCGCCAACTTCGCCGGATCCGGCGGCGCCATCGTCGGCACTTACGAAGACGAAACCATGTTTCAGCGCCTGACCGACATCATGCGGCCTATCGGCGTCGGCGTCATCAAGCCGAATATCGCCCTATAGATCGCGCGTCACTGCCTCTGCTTATATCTCTCGTACAACCGCGTCTGCTTGTTTTCCAGTGGGACGTTGTCGCCCTTGATGAAGAGATACTTCATCTGCGTCTGGATTTCGAGCGGGTCCCCATCGGTCACCATGAGGTCCGCGAACTTGCCTTTCTCGATGCTGCCGATCTCCGCGCCGTGACCCCATATCTCTGCCGCGTTGATGGTCACGCACTTGAGCGCCTCCTCGTAAGGCAGCCCATACGCCACCGCCATCGCCGCCTGGTACGGTAAGTCGCGCACGAACTCGTTGGTGAACGTGCCGAACGCAATCTTCACACCCGCTTTGTATAGTTCTCCCGGCTCGGTGAATTTCTGATCGTAGGGCGCGTCCTCTTCATCCGGCAGCGCCATCACGCGGCCCACAATCACCGGGATGTTTTTCGCCTTCAATTCGGAAGCCACCTTGACCGCTTCGCGCGGTTGCAGCAGGACCATGCGCACGTGCTGTCTGTCGGCAAACGCGATGGCGTCGCGGATCACATCGGCGCGATTCGCCGCCACCGCGACCGGCATCCTGCCCTCGAGCACCGGGATCATCGCCTCCAGTTTCAGGTCCGGCTTGAAGCCGGGCAACTTCGCCGCACGCTCTTTCTGGTACTGCCGCGCGCGATCGAAAAACTCGCTCAGCCGGTCCACCTGCTGCATGTAAGTGCGCCGCGCCAGCGTGAAACCGCCGCCCGCCGCGCCCGGAAACATCTCCGTCATCGCGCTGTCGAACCCGCCGCGCCCACCCCGCCCAACCGAGGGGAAGATCACGTGCATCGCGGCGGACCGGTCGATCGCCATCTCCTCCCACGTCCACCCTTCGGTGTGGATCAGCGCCGCCTGTCCCGCGATGTACTGCGCCTGCCCGCCGCCGCGCCCGCCGCCGCGCGTCCCCGATGAGGGAAACGTCATCGCGCTGGTGATGCCGTTCACCCGCACCACCGGGAAATGTTCGCTGTCCGGATTGACGGCTACGATGGCGCGCAACTGCGGCATGAACTCCCCAAGCTCGCCCGTATCCACCGTGACCCGCTCCGCCGGAATCTCCGAGAGCCCCAGTTCCGTACCCGAATCGATCATCCCGGGATACACACGCAGCCCCTTCGCGTCGATGACGCGCGCGCCCTTCGGCGCGGCGATCTTCGCGCCGATGCCGGCGATCTTCCCGTTTTCGATGAGTACGTTCACGCCTTTCATCTCCGGCGAAGTTACCGGATAGACGTCGGCATTGCGCAGAAGTGTAACGGTGTTGTCCGCGCCGAATGCGGCCAGCGCGCACGCGATCAGCAATCCCGTGACTTTCACTGCTGTGGCCTCCTCGTGGTGATCCCCTGCCCGCCGCGCGGCTGGCTCTGCCGCTCTTTCTCGATCAGCTTCTGCTTCTCCGCCTCCTTCGTCTTCCACGCGGTGACTTCGTTGTCGCGGTCGAAGTAGATATTCCCGTCGATCAGTACCTTTTGCACTTTCGAATAAGCCGAGAGCGGGTTCTTGTCGTAAATCACAAGGTCGGCGTCCTTGCCCACTTCGATCGAGCCGACTTCCTGATCGATACCCAACTGCTTGGCCGGGTTCAGAGTTACCAGCGCCAGCGCTTCATCCTCGCTGAGCCCGCCGTACTTCATCGCCTTCGCGGCTTCCAGGTTCAGGTGCCGCATCTGTTCGGCATCGTCGCTGTTGATGCTCACCAGCACGCCCTTGCGCGTCATCAGCGCGGCGTTGAACGGGATCGCGTCGAACGCCTCCACCTTATAACTCCACCAGTCGCTGAACGTCGAAGCGCCCGCCCCGTGCGCCGCGATCTCCTTCGCCACTTTGTACCCTTCGAGTACGTGCTGGAACGTGCGCACCTTGAACCCGACCTCGTCCGCCAGCCGGATCATCATGAGGATTTCGTCGGCCCGGTAACAGTGCACGTGCACGAACCTTTTGCCCTCCAGCACCTCCTTCAATGCCTCCAGTTGCAGGTCGCGGCGCGGCGCTGTCGCCTGTTCCCCGCGCGCTTTCTTCGCGTCGTAGGCATCCCATTCCGCCTTGTATGCCTTGGCCTCGTTGAACGCCTCGCGGATCACGTCCTCCACGCCCATGCGCGTCGCCGGATAGCGAGCGGACAACGTGTTGATGGGCAGGCCCGTGGGATTTCCCGCGCGCTTGGGATTCTCGCCCAGCGCAAACTTGATGCCCGGCGTCGCCCCCTGGAAGATCAGCCCCTGCGCGTCCTTGCCCCAGCGCATCTTCAGCGGCAGCGTGCGCCCGCCGATCGCGTTGGCCGAGCCGTGCAGAATGTTCGCCGTCGTCACCCCGCCGGCCAGCGCGCGGTAGATCGCGATGTCCTCCGGGTTGATGATGTCCTTGATGTCCACCATCGACGACACGCTCGTCGAGCCCTCGTTGATGCCTCCATCGCCCGCAATGTGCGAGTGGCAGTCGATGATGCCGGGCATCAGATACTGGTTGGAGGCGTCGATGATCTTCGCATCCGGCGGGATCGTCACCTTCTCTCCCACCTCCGCGATCTTCCCGTCCTTGACCACGACCGAGCCGTTGCGGATCGTCCCCTTGGACACCGTCATCACGGTCGCATTGCGAATCACGTATGTCTGGGCGCTCAGGGGCGCCATGGCCGCCACGGCGGCGAGCAACAGCTTCTTCATCGGATCCCCTCCCCGTTTCCCGCACCGTCGGTCACCGCTCCACCACGTCCCCCGGACGGCGCCGCAGCCGCCGGCGTGTACTTGCGCCCGTCCACCAGGATCATCTCCACCTTCGTGCGCTCGTCGAAGATCTCGCCGCGCGTCACCAACAGGTTGCCGATCTTCCCCTTCTCGATCGAGCCCACCCGGTCCGCCACGCCGAAGATCTCGGCCGGCGAAAGCGTCAGCGCGCGCACCGCGTCCTCGCGCGTCAACCCCGCGTCGATCGCCTTCTTCACCGCGCGCTCCAGATCGCGCGCCGATTCCAGTCCGTCGCTGTACAGCGCGAACTTCACGCCCGCCCGGGCCAGCGCCGCCGGCGCCTCGGGCGCCTTCTCCCGCGTCTCCAGCGTGCGCAGGCTGTCCCCCTCGTTAGGATCCGCATCGCGCGATTTTTCCGGCCACTTCATGCTCACCAGCACCGGAACGTTGTCCTTCTTCAACGCCGCGATGGCGTCCGCCCGGAACGTCTCCCGCCCGCCGTAGATCACCGCCGGCTGCTTCAGTTCCCTCGCCAGGCTCAGGATGCGTTCGATCTCCACCGCGCGATTCGCCGGCAGCAGAATCCGCGGCGAATCCATCAGGCCCTCCAGCGCGCGATCGTAATCCGGCCGCTGCTTTCCCCGCGGATCCTTCGCGTACGCCGCCTTCTCCCGCCGGTAATACTCCATGTCGATGTAGATCTGCCGGATATAAGCGATGTAGCCCATCAGCGAACTCGGGAACCCGCCGCCGAAGCCGCCCGTGCGCGTGATCGAAATGTACTGCCCGACGGGCGAGGCGACCACCATCTCGCCCGGCTTTTCGTCGCTGAGCAGGTCGATCACGGCACCCTGTCCGGCAAAGATGCCGCGCGTCGGGAACGACGCCACCGTAGTGAATCCAGCGCTGCGCACGGCCTCCATGCGCCGGTCCGTGCCGCTGATTTCGTCGGCCACCTTCACCCAACTGGTAGTCTGCGGCCGGTCCTCCGGCCCGCGCGGAATCGGTGTCGCCGCGGCCGCCGGAGCGCCCGTGGCAACCGCGGGCGTGGCCTGCCCGCGCCCGCCGCGCCCACCGTTCGTTGCCGGTGCGGCCGCCGCGGCGGGTTGCCCCAGCGTGCTCAGGCCGTCGAACAGACCCGGATACACCGTAAGCCCCTCGCCTTCCACCACCATGGCGTCGGCCGGAACCGCCACGTTCTCCCCGACCGCTTCGATCAGCCCGTTGCGCACCACCACCGTGCCTTTCGCGATCACCGGACCGGAAACCGTCACAATCCTCGCATTGTGTATGGCCACCGCCGGAGGGGTCTCCGCGAAGCCGCATACAACGCAGACCAAGAGCGCTGTGAGTAGTTGTTTCATAAAGACGGATACACGAAGGCGACACGGCCTCCTATTGGGTTACATGGTAGCGCAGCCTTTTCCCGCGCAAACCGGGCCGCGTATACTGAAATTTGCCCACTAAACCACGCGTTCGATATCGCGACGCCGGCGTCAACATCGACGAGGCGGATCGTGCCGTTTCCTCGATCAAGAAATCCGCACGCGGGACGTTCACTCCCGGCGTGCTGGCCGAAATCGGAAGTTTCGGCGCGATGTATCAGCTCTCCGGTTTCCGGCGCCCCGTCCTGGTCAGCTCCGCCGACGGCGTCGGCACCAAGCTGAAGGTCGCCTTCGCCACCGGACGGCACGATACCGTCGGCGAAGACCTGGTGAATCACTGCGTCAACGACATCGCCGTGCAAGGCGCGCAGCCCCTCTACTTCCTCGACTACTTCGCGGTCGGCAAGCTCGACGCCGGCGTCGCGGCGGACGTCGTCCGCGGCATCGCCCGCGGCTGCAAGGCCAACGGCTGCGCCCTCATCGGCGGCGAGACCGCCGAGATGCCCGGCATGTACGATGCCGGCGAATACGATCTCGCCGGCTTCATCGTGGGCGCCGCCGAACGCCGCCACCTGCTCACCGGCGCCGCCATTCGTCCCGGCGACGCGCTGCTCGCGCTGCCCTCCACCGGCCTCCACACCAACGGCTACTCGCTGGCGCGCAAGCTGCTCTTCGAAGTCGCCGGCTTCGGCCCCAAGACCGTGCTCCCCGAAGTCGGATGCACGGTCGCCGACGCCCTCCTCGCCGTGCACCGCAGCTACCTCAAGCCGATCCGCGCCTTGATGGCCGCGGGCCTGCTCAAGGGCGCGGCCCACATCACCGGCGGCGGCATCACTGACAACACACCGCGCATGCTCCCCAAGGGCCTCGGCGTGGAGATCGATGCCGCAAGCTGGAAGATTCCGGCGCTCTTCGAGGTCCTGCGCCGCATCGGCGATGTCCCGCTGGACGATTACCGGCGCACCTTCAATCTCGGCGCCGGCATGATCCTCGCGGTCGGCGCGCGCGGCGCGGCCAGGGCCGAGCAGGTGCTGCGCAAGATCGGCGAAAAGCCATGGCGCATCGGCAGCGTCGTCGAAGTCAAGCGCGGACGCCCGCGCGTGGAGTACCGGTGAAGCGGCTCGGCATCCTCATCTCCGGCCGCGGCTCGAATTTCGAGGCCATCGCGGACCATGTGGCTTCCGGCGCGCTCGATGCCGAAATCGCGGTGGTCATCGCCAATCGCCCCGAAGCCAGGGGCCTCGCCACCGCGCGCGCCCGCGGCCTCAACGCCGTCTGCCTGCCCTCCAAAGGACTCGACCGCGAAGTCTACGATCAATCCGTCGTCGCCGAACTCCAGCGCAACCACGTCGATCTGGTCTGCCTCGCCGGCTTCATGCGGCTCCTCAGCGCGCGCTTCATCCGCGCCTTCCCGGGGCGGATTCTCAACATTCACCCGTCCCTGCTGCCCGCCTTCCCCGGGCTGGACGCGCAGCATCAGGCCCTCACCCACGGGGTCAAGATCAGCGGCTGCACCGTGCACTTCGTGGACGAAGACCTCGACGCCGGCCCGATCGTCCTGCAAGCCGCCGTGCCCGTCCTGGACGACGACACCGCCGATACGCTCTCCGCGCGCATCCTCGAGCAGGAGCACCGCATCTACTCCGAGGCCATCGCGCTCGTGCTCAGCGGGCGCTACCGCATCGAAGGCCGGCGCGTGCTGCCCGCAAGGTGATACGTTAGCCCCATGAACCGCAGACAGCTCCTTCAAGCCGCCGCGGCGCTGCCGGCGGCCGGCCTGGCCACGGCGGCGGACCAGCGGAAGCAGCTCAAAATCACCGCCCTCGAAACCGACCTCCTCAAGCGCCCGCCCGGCACCCCGATCTACGACGCCATCCACAAACTCAGCGTCGATAGCGGCAGCGTCGTGCTGCGGCTGCGCACCGACGCCGGCATCACCGGATGGGCCGACGTCAGCTTCGGCATGATCGCCGGCGGACCGCGCGTCGTGCAGACCATCCTCGAACAGGAAGTCAAGCCGGTGATCCTCGGCCAGGACCCCGCGTTCCCCCGCCGCATCCGCGCCGACCTGTGGAAGGCGCTCGAATACAACGGCGTCGGCGGCGTCGTGCAGTTCGCCATCGCGGCCGTGGATATCGCCGTGTGGGACATCCTCGGCAAGCACTCCGGCATGCCGGTCTACAAGATGATCGGCGCCTTCCGCGACCGCCTGCCGGTCTACTCCATGTGCGGTTGGTACTACGATGACGACGCCGATCTCTCGCACTTCAAGCGCTCCATCGCGCAGGCCATGGAGCAGGGATATCACGCGGTGAAGATCAAGGTCGGGCGCGGCGATCTCGATGACGACGTGCGCCGCATCCGCCTCGCCTTCGACACCGTCGGCAAAGGCAAGCGCGTGATGGTGGACGCCAACCAGGTGTTTAACCGTAACGACGCGCTGCGCCGCGGGCGCGTCTACCAGGAACTCGGCTGCTTCTGGTACGAAGAGCCGCTGCCGCCGCACGACATGGAAGGCTTCGCCGAACTCGCCCACTCCCTCGATATCCGCATCGCCACCGGCGAGAACCTGGCGACCAAGTACGCCTTCGCCGACCTCATCGCCCGCCGCGCCGCGGACGTGGTGCAGCCCGATAGCCGCCGCGCCGGCGGCGTCACCGAGTGGATGGAGATCGCCGCCGTGGCCGACGCCTACGGACTCGAACTCGCCAGCCACGGCGGCAGCGCCACCAACCTCAACATGCTGCTCGCCATGCCCAACGCCATCTACATGGAAACCGGCGGCGCCCACAAATTGGTGGATGGCGAGATGCTCGCCCCCGAGGCGCCCGGCATGTCGAGCGAGGTATCCGAAGCCGAGATCCGCCGCTACAAGGTGTGATCCCGCGGCCGTATCAATTCGCCGAGGGCCGTTCCGCGCGGTCGATCACCAGTTTCTCCACCTGCCCTCTGGCCTGTTCCAGCCTCAGCCCAAGCTGCTCCTGCACCGCCGCGAACATGGAGGGCGCGTCCAGGTCGGGCGGCGGAATCTGATTCGCGGGAAACCAGTCCAGCGTGTAGGCGTAATACCCGGCCAGCCCGGTGCGATTCTCCACCACCCTCCCGGCGGTGTACGAGAGTTGCCGCACCAGTTGATCCATCGTTCCCCTCGTGGCCTCCATGTGCAGGCCCTTCTCCCCGCTGCGGACGAAGTTGCCGCCGGTCGCGTCGGGCGCCGCCGGCTTCAGCTTCGGCCCGCCTCTGGCGACCACCAGAGCGTACACCGGAACCTCCAGCGTCTCGCGGTGGATCTTCAGTTGGAATCGCTCCGCCAGCAGCGAACGCGTCATCTCCTTCGCCTGCGACGCCGTGAGCGCCCCCTCGCCCTCGCTGGCGGCCTCCACGTCGTAGTGCTCGGAGCCTGCCCACGGGGGCGCGCCGGAGATCTGGTCGTACCGCACCCCGTACGCGTAAGTCACCATATCGAGCAGCGTGCTTGCGGTCGCCGTCACCCGCCGCCCGCGCGGAGAGGGATCGGCGGAAAACGTCACCTCCCCCTTGTGCAGCTTAATGGATGCTGTGTCGAAGGATAACCGGTCCTGGGCGCGGAGTGCCGGAACCGCCGACAGCAAGGCAAACGCGAAGAGCGCGGAACGCATAAACATTCCCCTATCACACTTACACCCTCCGCGTGTATACTCGATCCGGAATCGACCAAATCAAAGGAGGTTTCCCATGCTCAGGAATGCGGCACTGCTGTTATTGGTATTCCTGGCGGCCTGGATCGCCGGCTGCGCGCCGAAAGCCGCTCCGGATACGCGAGACGCCGACGTCAAAGCCGTAAGAGACATCGAGACCGCCTGGTCGAAAGACCTCCCCTCCAAGAACGCCGATCAGTTCGTGTCCCACTACGCCGACAACGCGATCGTGCTCGAACCCAACGCCCCGGCTGTGGCCGGAAAAGAAGCCATCAAGGAGTCGTTGAAACCAATGATGGCCGATCCCAATTACGCCATGAGCTTTGAGCCCACCAAGGTCGAGGCTTCCAAAGGCGGTGACATGGTCTATGTCATCGGCACCTACAGCATGACGATGTCCGACGAGAAGACGAAGCAGCCCGTGACGGACAAGGGAAAGTACCTTACGGTGTACATGAAACAGGCCGACGGAAGCTGGAAGGCGGTTGCCGATATGTCCAACACCGACCATCCGCTGCCCGCCGCCAGATAGGACCCCGGCTTGGCATAACAGTTGCTCCGTGACTCTGCGTAATCCCATGCGGCACGCATTTATCAGGACTTATCCCCAACCCGGGCGGCAGAGCAGCGACCTCGCCGGCGGCGCACGGTGGCGCACTGCCGCACCTCCTGACGACGCGGCGGAAGGCGATCTTGCGTCATGAGGCTCGTCTTACTCGCGCTCACCTTGACGGCCGCGATGTTCGGCCAGACCATTCCAGGCAGGTACGTCCTCGAGTTGTCGGGAGACCCGGCGGCGGCTCACCTCACCGCGCGCTCGGCGGCGTTCGCGGCCCGCCGGGCAAGCGTGCGCGCCGCGCAGGCCGAAGCGCGCAGAGCGGTCGCCGCGCACGGCGGCGCCGTAATTGCCAGCCTGGACACGGTGTTCAACGGCCTGATCGTGGCCATCCCCGCGGACCGCGCCGCGGAACTGATGCAAGTGCCCGGCGCGGTGAAAGTCCACTCTGTGCGCCGCGTGCGCAAATCGCTGGATCACGCACTGCCCCTGCACAAAGTGATCGACGCGTGGAACCTGCTGCCCCTCGGCGAAAACGGTGCGGGCGCCGGCATGAAGATCGCGATCCTCGACACCGGAATCGACGTCAACCATCCCGGCTTCAGCGATCCGCTGCCCGCCCTCGACGGCTTCCCCAAGGTTCTCAGCGACACCGACCGCGCTTTCACTAACGCCAAAATCGTCGTCGCCAAAAACTACACGTCTCTCTACGGCACCGGCAGCGAACCCGACGCCGACGATCACGACGGCCACGGCACCGGCACCGCCATGGCCGCGGCCGGCGGAACCACCCCCAGCCCCTACGGCACCCTCACCGGCGTCGCCCCCAAAGCCTACATCGGCAACTACAAGGTGCTCGGACCGAACGGCGGCACCAGCGACGTCATCGCCAAGGCCATCGACGACGCCGTGGCCGACGGCATGGACGTCATCAACCTCAGCCTCGGCGGCTACGTCGCCTCTTACTCGGACATCGACCGCAGCGAGGTCGGCATGGCTGCCCTCTCCCGCGCCGCGCAGGCCGGCGTCGTCGTCACCGTATCCGCGGGCAACGAAGGCCCGGGCGCGGGCACCATCGCCGATTTCGCGAGCTCGCCCGACGCCATCACGCTGGGCGCCATCCACAACGACCGCGCCCTCGCCTACGGAATCACCGCGGACGGCGGCGCCGCTTACATGGCCTACTCCGGCGGCGGCGCCAACCCGGGGCAGATCGTCAGCGGTGCCCTGTTCGATGTCACCCAGGTGGATCCCACCGGCCTCGCCTGTTCCGCGCTGCCTGCGGGCGCGGCCGCCGGCCAGATCGTCCTCATCGGGCGCGGCACCTGCACCTTCGCCGTCAAACTGACCAACGCGCAGGCGGCGGGCGCCGCCGCGGCCATCGTCTACAACAATCCCGGCGGCACCACGTTTTCGACCGGCAGCGTGACCGTCGGCACCGCGACCCTGCCCGCGCTCTTTCTCAACCAGGCCGATGGCGCGGATCTGAAATCGCGCGCCGCCGCGAACAGCGGTCTCCAGGTCGCGCTCGATTTCTCCGGCGCGACCCCCTTCGCCGCGCGCACCGACGTCAGCGATTTCTCCAGCCGCGGACCCAGCGTGGGCAGCGCGCTCAAACCCGACCTAGTGGCCGTGGGCGAAGAGATCGTCACCGCCGCGCAGCGCAACTATTCGGACGGCGAATTGTACAGCGCGGACGGCTTCCTCGATCTCGCCGGCACCAGCTTTTCCGCGCCCCTGACCGCCGGTGCCGCCGCCGTGCTCAAAGGCGCGCGTCCCGGACTCACCGGCCCGCAATACCGCTCCCTGCTGATCAACAGCGCCTCCACCGCGACCGCCGCCGAGGGGCGGAACGCGACCGTCTCGCAGGCCGGCGCCGGCGTCCTGAACCTCGCCGCCGCCATGACCGGCACCATCTCCGCGCAGCCGGCCTCCCTCAACCTCGGCACCGGCGCGACCCTCACCGCCTCCCTGCCGCTCAACCTGACCAACCTCGGCACCGCGGCCGACACATTCACCCTCCGCGTCGTCCCGGCGGCGGACGGCATGCCGGCGCCGTCGCTCTCGAACACCACCGTGAGTGTGGACGCCGGCGCGACCCAACCGGTAACCCTCGCGCTCAACGCGGACGGCCTCGCCGCCGGAGAGTACACCGGCTACATCGAAGCCTCCGCCACCAACAACGGCACCGTGGTCCGCATCCCCTACTGGTTCGCCGCGCCGGGCGGCACACCCGCGGGCGTCAGCGTGCTCTACCAGGACTGGCACGATTCGCCGCAATCCACCTCCACCGCCGCCGTGGTCTTCCGCGTGGTGGATGCCGCCGGTCTCCCCTACTCCGGCACCACCACGCCGCGCGTAACCGGCGCCAGCGGCTCCGTCCGCGCCTACCGCGCCGGGTCGATCCCGGGAACCTACGCCGTGGACGTCCGCACCGGCACCACTAGTATGACTGTGAACATCGTCGTGGACGGCATTACCGAAACCGTGACCATCCCCGTCTACTGACCGGGCTTCACTCGTACCGCAGCACTTCGGCCGGAGCCACCCGCGCCGCGTTGCGCGCCGGATACAGGGTCGCCAGGAAGCTCACGAAAACCGCCAGCGCGGCGATCCACAGCGCGTCCACTCCGCGCGGCTCGAAGGGCACAAACCGCATCGAGTACACGGTTTCATCGAGCGGGATCCAGCGGTACTTCTCGGCGAAGAAGGCCAGCGTGTATCCCGCGCCCAATCCCAATATCGTGCCCACGATCCCGATCAGCACGCCTTGCAGGATGAAGATGCGCCGCACCTGCTCCAGGCGCGCGCCCATCGACATCAATATCGCGATGTCGCGGTATTTCTCCATCACCCCCATCACCAGTGTGATGAAAATGTTCAGCGCGGCCACCAGTTCGATCAGGCTGATCACGATGATGGTCACCATCCGCTCCATGCGCAGCGCGCCTAGCAGTTGCCGGTTGCGCTCCATCCAGGTGGTGGTCGTGTAGCGCGCTCCCGCGATCTTCTCGATCTCTCCGGCGATGGTGTCGGCGCGGTTGAGATCGTCCACGTTCAACTCGATCTGGTTGATCTGATCCGTACCCAGCGCCTTCTGCGCCGCGCCGATCGCGGTGTACGCCCAGTTGTCGTTGATCTCGTAGAATCCGGTATCGAAGATGCCGCACACCTTGAATCGCCGCCGCACGGGACGCGGTCCCACCGGCGTCAGTTCATCGGTCAGGATCTCGACGTTGGCCCCCACCACCATCCCGGTGTCGGAAGCCAGGTCCGCGCCTAGCACAATGCCCGGCGGCGACGCGTTGGGGTCGCGCAGGCGGTCCACCGACCCCTCCTTGAGCTTGCGTAGCGTCGTGCTGATCGCCAGTTCGCGATCCACTTCCACGCCCTTGATTTCCCCGCCCTTCTGCAGCAGCGGGCCGCTGAAATACGTAGGGCTGTAAAGCACCGGCGAGACCGCCACCACGTGCGGCACGTGCGCCAGTCTCTCACTCAACACCTGCCAGTTTTCGATCCCGTCGCCCGGTTGGCGCGGGATCACGTTGATGTGCGCCATCGCGCCCAGCAGGTTGCGCTCCAGCGTGTTGCGGAAGCCGTTCGTCACCGCCAGCGCCAGCACCAGCGCCATCACGCCCGCGGCCACGCCCATCACCGAAATTGCGGTGATCATGCTGATCACCTTCTCCTTGCGGTGCGCCCGCAGGTAGCGCGCGGCCACGAACAGTTCGAAGCGCGAGGTCACTGATCCAGTTCCCGCAGCCTGGCCACCAGGTCAATGGGTCCTTCCGGACGCAGCAGCGGGAACAGGATCACGTCGCGGATGGAACTCACCCCGGTGAAGATCATGGTCAGGCGGTCGATGCCGATCCCTTCTCCGCCGGTCGGCGGCATGCCGTAGGAAAGCGCGCGCACGTAGTCTTCGTCCATCTGGTGCGCCTCTTCGTCGCCGCGCTCGCGCATGCGCAACTGCATCTCGAAGCGGCGGCGCTGCTCCTGCGGATCGTTCAGCTCCGTGTACGCGTTGCCGATCTCCATCCCCGCGGCGTAGATTTCGAAGCGGTCCACGAATGCCGGGTTGTCCGGGTTGTTCTTCGAAAGCGGCGAGGTCTCCACCGGATACTCGTAAATCACGGTGGGCTGGATCAACTGATGCTCCACCGTACGCTCGAAGATCTGCGCCAGCGCTTCCCCGGGCGTCGCCGCGCCGGATTGTTCCTTCAGCCACGCCGGGTTGGCCACGTCCTCGAGCGTGGGCTTGCCCTCGCCCTCCCAGAAGTGCACGATCGCCTCCCGCATGGTGAAACGCGCCAGCCGGCTGAAGTCGATCTGGTTGCCTGCGAACTCTACCAACGGCGATCCCGTCGCGTCGATCGCCGACTGCCGCAGCAACTCTTCGCTGAAATCGATCAGCCCCTGGTAGTCCGTGTACGCCTGGTAGAACTCCAGCATCGTGAACTCGGGGTTGTGCTTCGTGCTCAGACCTTCGTTGCGGAAGTTGCGGTTGATTTCGTACACCCGCTCCATCCCGCCCACCACCAGCCGCTTCAAATACAGCTCGGGCGCGATCCGCAGGTACAGGTCGATGTCGAGCGTGTTGTGGTGCGTCACGAACGGGCGCGCCGCCGCGCCTCCGTAGAGCGGCTGCATCATCGGCGTCTCCACCTCGATGAAGCCCCGCGCCTCCAGTTGCCGCCTGAGCGAACTGATCAGCTTCGCGCGTGTGACGAACACCTTGCGCGAATCGGGATTCGCGATCAGGTCCAGATAGCGCTGCCGGTAGCGCGTCTCCACGTCTTCCAGGCCGTGCCACTTCTCCGGCATGGAGAGCAGCGTCTTGGAAAGGAAGTCCAGTTTCTCGGCGTGGATGCTCAACTCGCCCGTACGCGTGCGGAACAGGTAGCCCTCCACCCCGATGATGTCGCCGATGTCCACCATCTTGAACAGCGCGAAATCCTGTTCGCCCACCGCGTCCTTCTTCACGTAGATCTGCAGCCGCTCGCCGTTCTGCTGCAGGTGGGCGAATCCCGCCTTGCCCATGTGCCGCAGGGTCATGATGCGGCCTGCGACGCGCACACGCACCTGCGGCTCCAGCTCTTCCGCCGTCTTCGCACCGTGCTCGGCGAGGATGCCGGGAATCGTGTGCGTGAATTCGTAGCGGCGTCCGTAGGCGCGGTAGCCCAGCGCCTCGATCTCGCCAATCCGTGCCAGGCGTTGCTTCAACAGATCGTCTTCGAGGGACAAAAAAAGCTCCTTGGGGGGAAATTAGTTATTATAAAGCTTCGCTTGCGCCGATCCATTTCCATCGTCATCCCCGCCTACAACGAAGAGACCCGGCTGGGCCAATCCCTCGACAAGATCCGGCGCTACCTGGACGCCTCCTCCTGGGAGTTCCACGAAATCGTCGTCGTCAACGATGGCTCGCGCGACCGCACCGCGGAGGTCGCCCGCGCCGCCGGCGTCCGCGTGGTCGAGAATCCCGGGAATCGCGGCAAGGGCTACACCGTGCGTCACGGCATGCTCGAAGCCCGCGGCGACTGGATCCTCTACACCGACGCCGACCTCTCCGCGCCCATCGAAGAGCTCGAAAAACTGTGGACGGCGGTGGAATGCGCCGGCGCGCAGGTGGCGATCGGGTCGCGCGCGGTCGATCGCTCCCTGATCGGCGTGCACCAGCCCGCCGCCCGCGAACTCATGGGCCGCTTCTTCAACCTGGCCATGCGCCTGATCACCGGTCTCCCCTTCCGCGACACGCAGTGCGGTTTCAAGCTGTTCGAAGGCAAAACCGCGCGCGAGGTCTTCTCGCGTCAGCAACTGGAGGGCTTCGGCTTCGACGTCGAAGTGCTCTTCATCGCCCGGAAACTCGGCTACCTCGCGCTCGAAGTGCCCGTCCGCTGGGACAACGTCCCCGGGACCAAGGTCAGCCTGTGGTCCGGCGCCCGCGCGTTCCTGGACCCCCTGGCGGTCCGGCTCAACTCCATCCAGGGCCGCTACCGGTAGCTCCCCGCCCGCTTGTGACCAAAGTCACAGGATTTCGGACCAACTCATCTTAATCTCGAAGCATGAGCGAGTTACTGCTGCGAGAGATCATCGATGGGCTCAACGCCGGCGAATCCCCGGATACGGTCCGGGCCAAACTGAAAACCCTGGTCGGCCAGACCGATTCCTGCACCCTCATGGCCATGGAGCAAAAGCTGATCGCCGGCGGCATGCCGGTGGAAAAGCTCCAGGGCCTCTGCGATCTGCACTCGCAGGTGACCCGCGACGTCCTCGTGCAACTGCCCGCCGCGCCGCTGCCGCCCGGTCATCCCGCGGACACCTTCCGCCGCGAAAACCAGGCCCTGCGCGAAGTGGTCGCGCGCGTCCGCGCCGCCGCCTCCCCCGACGAGCGCCGCCAGGCCGTCAACGAGCTCATGGATATCGAGAAGCACTACCAGCGTAAGGAGCACCTGCTCTTCACCTGCCTGGAGCGCCACGGAATCAATGGCCCGTCGAAGGTGATGTGGGCCAAGGACGATGAAGTCCGCGCGCGCCTCAAGGGCCTGCGCGCCAACCCGGACTCCAACGCCGAACCCGCGCTCAGCGCCGTCGAAGAGATGATCTACAAGGAGGAGAACATCCTCCTCCCGGCCGCGATGCAAAAGCTGACCGAAACCGACTGGGCGGAGATCTGGGCGTCTTCACCCCGTTACGGCTGGTGTCTGGTGGAACCGCGCGAGGGCTATCGCCCGGCCGGAGTCGCCGCGTCCGCGACCACGGAAGGCGCGGTCCACCTGCCCACCGGTAGCCTCACCCTCGCACAACTCACCGCCCTCTTCTCCACCCTGCCGGTGGACATCACCTTCGTCGATGCCGATGACCGCGTGGCCTTCTTCAGCGAGGGACCGGACCGCGTCTTCGCGCGCAGCAAGGCCGTGATCGGACGCCAGGTGCAAAACTGCCACCCGCCGCGCAGCGTGGATGTGGTCAACCGCATCCTGGACGATTTCCGCGCCGGACGCCAGAACGTGGCCGAGTTCTGGATCGACTTCATGGACCGCTTCGTCCACATCCGCTACTTCGCTCTGCGCGACGAAGAGAAGCGTTACCTCGGCTGCCTCGAAGTCACCCAGGACGCAACCGCCATCCGCAAACTCGAGGGCCAGCGCCGCCTCCTGCAGTACGAGTAGCGCAGGCCTCCCGGCCTGCATTCTCCCTGGGTACCGTCGGCCTCCGGCCGACCTTGGGATCGAACCGAAATCTGCGCTGGCACGCCCGAA
>JAFDVU010000176.1 GCA_018268835.1 Acidobacteriota bacterium
AGCAGGCCTCCATGGCCGCCATGGCCCAGGCCAATTCCGCTCCGCAGGCGGTGCTGTCGCTCTTGAAAGGATAGAGCTTCGCGGGGCCGGGGGTCCGTTCAAACACCCCCGGCCTCGGGCAGTCTTTTCCCGACCCTCCAGACGTACACCTCCTCATTTCTCGCCTTCTCAACTCCTCTCTGACTCCTGCCTTCCCCCTTCACTGTTAATTCCCCACCACTTCCGCCGTCACCCTTATTGATATCGTTCGTCTAAACTTCCCGGCTTCAAAGACATCGGGGTGTAAAATAGAGATGAACTCCCGAAGCGGTTTTTGCGTCTAAAGCGGGTGACAGCTAAAAAGGGAGAGTTTTGCCGTGAAACGTAAGTGGAAGATTCTGATCGGCGTTCTTGCGGTCCTCATTCTGGTCATCGGCGTTTACGCCAGCACGGTGCTCAGCAAGAAAGGCGTGGTGACGGTCCAGACCGGGACTGTGGTCCGGCAGGATCTGACCAGCGTCGTGACGGCCTCGGGCGAGATTAAGCCCAAAAACTACATCAACATCGGAGCTAATGCCCAGGGCGAGCTCCGGGAAATCCTGGTCAAGGAGGGCGACCGCGTCCGCAAGGGCCAAATGCTCGCCCGCATCGAAAATACCCAGCCTGAAGCCGATGTGAAAGCGCAGCAGGCCGGCGTCTACTCCGCTCAGGCCGATTCGTCCGCCGCCGAAGCCGCCGTCAAATCCGCGGACGAGAACATCCGCACCTTTCAGGCGGGTCTCGACAAGGACAGAGCCGACCTCGACCGGATGAAGGCCGACTACGACCGCTCCCTCGCCCTCTACAACGAGCATCTCCTCGCCAAGCAGGACTTCGAAATGAAGAAGTTCACCTACGAAGCCCAGCAGGCCACCATCCGCCAGAGCGAAATGCGCCTCGTGCAGGCCCGCGCGCAGCGCGAACAAACCGCCGCACAGCTCGCTTCGGCCCAGCGGCGGGTCGCTCAAGCCCAAGCCAACCTCATTCGTTTCAACGACTTACTCGAAAAGCGCAACGTCACAGCTCCACTCGACGGCGTGGTCACCAACCTCCCCGTCCGGGTCGGCGAAACCGTCGTCCCCGGCGTGCAGAACTCGGCCGCCAGTACGATCATGACCATCGCCGACATGTCGCTCATCACCGCCGAGATCAAGGTCGACGAAACCGATATCGTCAACGTCAAGCTGGACCAGAAGGCCGACGTCACCATCGACGCCATCCCCAATAAAACCTTCACCGGACACGTCATCGAAATCGGCAACACCGCCATCCTCCGCTCCACCGGTCTCGCCGCCAGCCAGAGCGCCGTCTCCAGCCAGGAAGCCAAGGACTTCAAAGTCGTCGTCGCCCTCGATAATCCGCCCGACGAAATTCGCCCCGGACTTTCTTGCACCGCGAAGATAACCACAGCCACCCGCAAAAACGTCCTAACTATACCGATTCAGGCATTGACGGTTCGCCAGAAAGGTCAGCTCGAACCCAAACCCAAGGACGGCAAGAGCGTCCAGGCGGCGACCACCAAGCCCGATCCGGCCGCCGAAAAGGCGAAGAAAGAGGAGTTGCAGGGCGTTTTCGTCGTCAGCGGGGGCAAAGCGGTGTTCCAGAAAGTGGATACCGGAATCACCGGAGCCACCGATATCGAGGTATTGAACGGCTTGAAGGAAGGCGATCAGATCGTCACCGGCACCTACCAGGTGATCCGAACCATCGCCAACGAAGCCCAGGTAAAGGTGGATAACAAAGCCCCGGTGGCGGACGCGTCCAAGTCCTAAAGAAACGAGAATCACTCCATGGCAGCGGTAGCAGAACGAGAAACGGTCCAACGCGGCGAGCAGTTGAAGCGTGACGGGATCGTCATCCGCACGTACGACCTGTGGAAGACGTACGTGATGGGCGACCAGGAAATCAATGCGGTCTCGGGGGTCGACATCGAGATCAAGCGCGGCGAGTACTGCGCCATCATGGGCCCGTCGGGGTCCGGCAAATCCACCCTCATGAACCTCATCGGGTGCCTCGACACCCCGTCCAAGGGGCAGTACTACATCAACGGCAATCTGGTCAGCGAGATGAGCGACGACGATCTCGCGCGCATCCGCAATAAGGAGATCGGGTTCGTCTTCCAGACCTTCAACCTGCTCCCCCGCGCCACCTCCCTGCACAACGTCGAACTGCCCCTCATCTACTCCGGCATCCCCGCCGACGTGCGCATCGAAAAGGCGCGCATGGCCATGCGCGCCGTCGATCTCGAACAGCGCATGCACCACAAGCCCAACGAACTCTCCGGCGGTCAGCGCCAGCGCGTTGCCGTCGCCCGCGCCCTGGTCAACAACCCGTCCATCCTCCTCGCCGACGAGCCTACCGGCAACCTCGACACCGCCACCGGCAACGAGATCATGGCCCTGTTCGAACGCCTGCACCAGAAGGGCAACACCATCGTCCTCGTCACCCACGAGCACGATATCGCCCTTCACGCCCACCGCATCATCCACGTCCGCGACGGAAAAATCGAGAAGGACGAACGCATCAAGTAGGGTCGGCGCTCCGCCGCCCTACTCCACCCGAAAGATCACGCTCGAGCAGGTCAGCCCGGCCTCCGCCTTCATTAGTTCGCCGATCCCAAGCGTGCGCACCTCCCGGCCCAGCTTGCCCAGCGACTCCGCCGTGCGGGGAAACCCCTCCGCCACCAGCACCGTATTCCCCACCAGCAGCACGTTCGCCCCCTGCTCCTCCCCCTCCGGTACGTCGATGACGCGCAGCCCGCGGAACGCCTCCGCGTCCACCCACGGCCGGTGCACCAGCACCGTTTCCTCCCCCACCCAGCTCGCCCCCGACTTCAAATGCAGGCACCCGCTCACCGTCACCGGCCGCACCCGGTAGCCGAACGGCTTCGTCTCCGCCGCCAGTTGCCGTATGCCCGCCGCGTTGGTCCGCGCCGACAGCCCCACGTATAGCGTGCGCTCCGCCCGCAGCACGTCGCCGCCGTCCAGCGTCGCCGGCTCGCTCATCCGCTGCAGCGGGCGATACTCCTTTAGCACCCGCGCGAGCAACTCCGCCTCCCCGCGCCGCGATTCCACCCCCATCCGCGCGATCACCGCCACTTCGTCCAGCACCACCGCCGGGTCCTCCACGAACATCGCGTCCGGGTAATCGGGCTCCGCCGGTAGTTCCATCACCTCCAGCCCCAGCCGGCGCAAACACTCCCGGTAGGCGTGATGCTGCGCCCGCGCCCGCTCCACGTCGATCGCCTCCCGCTTGAAGTGCGTCAACTCGCACCGCCCGATCGTCGGACTCACCTCGCGCGTGATCGCCATCCACATCGGCTGCATTGTAGCTATGATAGGGCCAATGTCGCTTCGTTCCCTCGCATTCCTCCTGTGCTGCGCCTCCACCGGCTTCGCCCAGGCGATCGCCCCCCAAATCGCCTCCCGCCTCACCCCCGAAAACCTCAAGGCGGATGTCGCCTTCCTCGCCTCCGACACCCTCCAGGGCCGCGCCACGCCCTCCCCCGGACTCGACGCCGCGGCCGAGTACATCGCCAGCGAGTTCCGCAAAGCCGGCCTCGAACCCGTCGGCGACGACGGCTACTTCCAGACTGCGACTTACAACGTCGTCACGCCCAATATGGAAGGCTTTGAAATCACATGCGGCGCGGTGCGCGTGACCAGTGGCGTCATCGGGGAAGCCGTCTCTACCGATCTGAAGAACGCCCCCGTGGTGAAGGCCACACCGGCGGAGATCGACGGCCTCACCGCGGAGCAGGTGCGCGGCAAGGTGCTGGTGGTGGATCAGTCCGCGGGAAGAGGTTTCGGAGGCATGCGCCGCTGGAGTTCTCTCTCCACCCTGGAACCGGCGCTCGTCCTCATCCTTTACCCCGACCTGCCGCGCGCGATGGGGTCGCGCCCGGCATTGCGCGATGCTTCGCAGCCCGCCCCGAAGTTCGCTGCCGTGATCGTCAGCGACCCATCGCTAAAAGAGGCGCTGGCCAAGCCGGACGCCGCCGTCAGCGTCCGCATCCCCGCGCCGAAAATCGAAATCGCCAAAGCCCGCAACGTGGCCGGCCTCCTGCGCGGCTCCGACCCCGTCCTGAAGGACACCTACCTGATCGTCACCGGCCACTACGATCACCTGGGCGTGCGCGGCACCGGCCCCGGCGACCACATCTTCAACGGCGCGAACGACGATGCCAGCGGCACATCCAGCGTCATCGAAATCGCCACCGCCCTCGCCTCCCTCGGCGAACGCCCCCGCCGCTCCATCCTCTTCCTCACCGTCTTCGGCGAGGAAGTCGGCGGCTACGGCGCGCGCTACTACACCACCCACCCCATCTTCCCCCTCTCCCAGACCATCGCCGACCTCAACCTCGAACAACTCGGCCGCACCGACGATACCGAAGGCCCCCGCCCCCTCCAGTTCAACCTGACCGGCTTCGATTACACCGATATCGCCGCCACCCTCGCCAAGGCCGGCGCCGAAACCGGTATCAAGGTGGTGAAGCACGAAAAGAACAGCGACTCCTTTTTCAGCCGGAGCGACAACGTCACCTTCGCCGACGCCGGCATCCCCGATACCACCATCTCCGTGGCCTACATCTACCCCGACTACCACGCCGCCGGCGACGAGTGGCCCAAGCTCGATTACGCCAACATGGCCAAAGTCGATACCTGCATCGCACTCGGCCTCTGGAACATGGCCAACAGCGACCAGGCCCCCCAGTGGAATCGCGACAACCCCAAAACCGCCCGCTACCTCGAAGCTGCTAAGAAACTCGCCGGAAAGTAGCGTCGGCCTCTTGGCCGACCCTTGGATCGAACAGCGAGCTGCCCCCACGCGCCGCACCGCATCGCCGACCCGAATCGCGCGAGGCCCGTATTACCATGTAGTTTTGTTCCGTTACCACGTCGCGTTCTATCTTCCGCGGGTGCCGGGCGAAAGGTCGTGACGGAGGCGCTCGATTTTCCCCGGTGCGGTGACCCAAGGCTTCGACCTGCCGGACGCGAGCCTGATGATTGCGAGTGCTCTCGAGGACCTCGCCCAGGCACTGCTCGAAGAGGGGAAGCCGCTCCCTGTACCGAAGGAGGACGCGCACAGTCCCTAGGCTGATCTAATCGAGTTGGTGCCGCTATCGGTTCACGCCGGGACCGCTCCGAAGTGAAACGGCACGAATTGGCAACGGGCGCGAAGGCTCCGGTGCCCCGCCATGCTGAAATTGACAATCGCCTCGCGCGCAAAATCTGCGATCAACTCGGCATTGCCTCGATACGCTGATACAGGGGGAGTATGGGGAGTAATTCAACTGGCGGTCTGTATCCAGCCGGTCCTCGTCGAATCTTGCCGGCGGCTCGGAGTGACGCTGAAGGATTACCTGTTGGATGTGCTGCCCGGCCCCGATAGCCGCAAGCTCTCCGAGATCGCTCAATTCACCCCGAGCCACTGGGCAACGGCCCGCATCTGCTCAACCGAGAATCGCCACGATTCAGGAATCTCCTCCGTCGTTCCGGCCGCATGAGCGCGCGGTCCCACCCGCCATCCTGGCTGCCCTTAACAGAGACTTTCAGGAGGTTGTCCCCCTTGGCAACGATCAAGTCATAATCCGGCCGATTCGCCCCGTATCGGACAGAGACATCGAAGCCACACCTCGCGAACTGCGCGGCAGCGATTCGCTTCCGCGGTGCGCCTTCTCTCAAAGCGTCGCACTCAGGTGATACCTCTGGGCAAGAGGCTCCACAACTTTGACAACTCCATGGCCCGGGTTCACTTCTGCTCTTGTCCTGATCAACCCTAGCTTCTCGAGCACCACAACATCCCGCCTCACCTGTTCCGGCGTCTGCGGGTCGAACAGGGCCGATCGAGAACGAACGCGCGAGAAACACCGGAGCAAGTAGCACCGCTCACCTGCGATGGCGAGCACCAAGCGTGCGCGGCTTGCTAGAATGTGGCGTCTGTCAACCACTCACGCGCCCGAATCGGTGCGGTAAGTAACGTGTGGCGCAGTGGCGTGATTTCACGGATAATTCTTTGGTGAGGGGTTTGCTCTAATCAGCTTTGTGGCCCACTCCGGCGTCCAGACTCAGACGGATTCCGTCAGCCAGGAGATCTGCGCGGTCTGTGGGGGTGCCCTACAGGCCGGGGCCGTTGTCCGGCTCCGCAACTCCTGTCTTCGCGAGTGCGGCTCCTGCGGAAGTTGGAACTATCTGCCGCGAGGTGGAGCGGCGGAGCAGGCGGCGCTCCACGACAACGCGGAGTATTTCGATCATCCCTATTTTGCGTTGCGGCGTGAAGTAACTCCCGCTCAGCGCCGCCGTTGTCGCGAAGTATTCGGCCGCATGTCGGTCGGGCTCGACGTGGCAGCCCTGCGTGGGGAACGGATCCTCGATATCGGTTGCGATACGGGCGTGTTTCTGAAGGCCGCACAGGAAGAATGCGGCGTGGTTCCGTTCGGCATCGATGTTGCGGAGCGCGCCGTCGAAGTCGCGCGCGCGCGAGGGATCCAGGTCTGGCGGGCCGCGGTCGAGGATGCGCCCCCTGAACTCGGGGAGTTTCCGGTCATTACGGCAATCGACCTGCTGGAACACGTCCCCGACCCTCACGCCTTCCTGCGCGCGGTCTGGTCGCGTCTCCGGCCGGGCGGCGTTCTCTACCTGGAGACGCCAAACATCTGCTCGGCGGTCTTCCGCTTCGGCCGGCTCCTCTCGCTGCTCACCGCCGGGCGCCCGGCTTCCTTGCTGGAGCGGCTGTTCCCGCCACAGCACATTCAGTTGTTCACGCCTGGCAGCCTGCGCGCCCTCGCCGGGCGGTCGGAGTTCGAGGTGCTCGACCTGCGCCCCCGGATTTTGCCGTCGCCGGACATAGCCGCATCCGCGGCCGCGCGGCTTGCGATTGGAACACTTCAGCTTTTCGACCGGCTTCAGGGAACGCAAATCCTGATCTGCGCGGTGCTTCGTCGGCCAGGGGGGAAATTGTGAAATCGACAGCTTCAGTGCGTCGTGACGGTGTGTTCGTCATTCTGCCGGTACTCAACGAGATTGCCAATGTCGGGATCCTACTCGATCGAATCGAAGCGGCGCTGGGCGATCTGCCGTTCACGGTCGGCATCGTGGACGACGGCAGTACGGACGGCACCGTCGAGTACCTGCGCGAACGCATGAGACGGCCGCAATCGCACATCCATCTGATCTGCCGCAAGAAGACCTGCCGCGCTTCGCAACGGGGGTCGGCCCTGCGGATTCTGATGCTATGGGGATTGGAGAATACGAATCATCGGATTTTCGTCGAGATGGATGGCGATCTGTCGCACCGTCCGGAGGAACTCGCCGACGGTATCGACCTGGTGGCATCGGGCCGTTGCGACGTCGCCATTGCCT
Organism: Acidobacteriota bacterium; assembly: GCA_018268835.1. GTDB lineage: Bacteria > Acidobacteriota > Terriglobia > Bryobacterales > Bryobacteraceae > Solibacter. Next base: position 7,380 of record JAFDVU010000176.1, read on the forward strand.
CCAAGTACATGCCGGGCAGCGTGGTCACCAATCGCCCGTTCGGCCGCCTGATGGTGAGTAAGGTCTGCAGTTATGCGGTTCGCGTCCTGATCAGCTCACGGATTCGCGACTACAGTAACGGCTTTCGCTTCTATAGCCGGACTGCCGCCCGGGTCGCCGCCGATCGCACTTACCGCTACGGCAGTCCGATCTATCTCTCGGAGATTCTGGCGCTATGGTTGCGCCAGGGGCTGCGCATCCAGGAGTTCAGGAGCACCTATATAGGCAGGAACGAGGGCATCTCAAAGCTGCGTATGACTGATCTTGCAAAGGCCGCGGTCGCGGTGTTCGAGATCTCCTCCCGCTATCACCTTCTCGGCTTCAAGGAGATCGAGGAGGGCGTGGCCGCGGCCTCCAGCGAACGTTCAGCGAACTGATCCTGCCTCGAGCCATTTACGGAAGACGCTATGCCTTCTGTCGCAATTCGTTGCCTGCCGCAACGTTCGATGCGCTAACATGAGGCGTCGCAATTATGGGAAAGGGACCCTCCAGCCGCAAGGCTGAAAGACAGCGCCGCGTCGGGACGGCGGCAGCAGGTGACCAACCACCCGCGCCGATGAGCACCTCGGATGAATCCCCTGGCCTCGACACAGGATCCTGCCCAGATCCGCCCTCCGTCCCGCCGCCACAGGCACCTGCCCAGGCTGAACCGGCGGAACAGGCCGGTCCTCCCATAGACGACTCGCAGGAGAAGGCGACACCGGTCGAACGCCTTTGCGTGCTGGTCATGGCCCTGCTGGCCGTGGGACTGGTCCTGGGAAGCGCCTACTTCAGCTCTAACCGAGCCGTCGACATGGATGAGATGGGCTTGTTCAACCCGTCATATATGGTCGCCCGGTACGGACATCTGACTTACCCCATCTACGGATACCCCGACAAGCCCGTGATCGTTCATCCCCCGATTCACACCGGCACCATCGGATTATTCATGCGGCTGGGTCTCACCTGGTATTATGCCGAAGCCACTCCGGTCGTCCTCTTCCTCCTGTTCTCGGTCTTTGTTGTCGCAAGCGGACCCTTCTCGCCGCCGGTGAAGGTCGGGCTGCTGGCAGGCACCGCCTTTCTACCCGCCATGCCATTTGTCTGTTTGGTGTTCGGCACCCGGCCGGAAGGCGCGGTGCAGACTTGCTGGATGGCGGCCCTGCTCCTGCTGGAGTCAGGCAGGCTGAAAAGATGGGATCGCCGTCGCCTCTTTGGCGGCGCGTTTCTTCTGGCGTGGGCGTCCAGCCTCCACTACTACGCCGCGGTGGCCGGAGTGGGGTTGCTGGTGTATCTGGTCTGGGCGATTTCCAGCCAGGGATGGAAGCGAGCCCGACCCTCCGTATTCGCGATGATCGCCGGCGCGGCCCTCTTCCTCATCCCCTATCTGCTTCTATATGTCATTCCGTACGGCGGCAGCATACTTGAGGCCGTACGCTCTGTGTCGTATCAGCAGGCTTCGCCGCTCCAGGTCCATGGCACCATGTATCAATCATGGTCGAAGTGGAACGCTCTGCCGGCATTTGTAAGGGCGTTTCTTGCGCTCGGAGTTCCGCTGGCCGTCTGGAGCACTGCCATTCTGGCGTCAATTCCCGCCACCCGCGGACTGGCCCTGGCGGCTCTGCCGCTGGAATTGATCACGCTCTTCCTCAAACACATGCAGATCGTCTACCTCACCCACGAGGTTGAGATCTTTGTGACCGCCGCCGCCGTCGGCCTCGCCGTGCTATTGGATTGGGTTTGCCGCCACGCGCCGCGGGCCGCCTGGAGCCGGCCTGCTCTCCTCGCCGTCCTGACGTTTGGCTTCGCGGTGTTCCTCGTCCGTCTGGATCTGCGGCTTACCCCACCTGTACTGCGCGCCCAGATTCACGAAGCCGATGTGGCAAGGGCCGCAACGCGGCATATCGTGGGACCCGGCGCCCGAATCGCCAGCTACATCGGAAGCTGGTACGGGGGCGGCGGCGCTTACTGGCACGAGATCCTCAATGATTTGACCTACGCCCGGTCGGTCGACCCTCGGACGTACCTGGCCCATTTCGACTTCGCCGTGGACAACGAATTCAGGAGCGGCGAAAGTCCGAAAGGCACGCAAAGAACGCTTTCCTATTGGTATTACACCGGCCTCCTCAAGCTCCGCGGATTCTATATGTCGGATACCTGCGCGGACCTGAGCCTGGTCTTCCTGACACTGGATCGTCCTTCCACGGTCCTGGGCTATACCGTAAAGCAAAATCGGCTCTCGCGCTTTGACCAGGACGATTCCGGGCCCTACCAGGTGACGGTGGCAGCCTGTCCGGCGCGCCCCGAACTGACCTATGGAACGTTCTCCCAGTTGTACCCGGCGTCTTCCTTCGTCAAGCTCGATCTCCCGCCGGGACCCGGCACCCCGGCGGAAATCGTCACCGTCCTGTCGCCGGTCGGATCGGCGCAGCCGGCCGGACTGCTCCAGTCGTCGTGCTCGGAATTGGCTCGCGTCCGCGGCCGTCTCACCCCCGTCGATCAGGATGCCCTCGTGGCGGCGATGCGCCGCGACGACCCGCCTATGCAGTTTCCGCAGACACTCGACGAGGTACCCAAGACCCGCCCGGCTTCAACTTCCCGTTAGTCAGCGCCCACCGCCCCTATGGCATCGCCTTCGTCTTCACGGCCTCCCTGACCCGTGCGATCTCCCCCTCTACATCCTCCAGCCTGCTCGGTATCGCCGCCGACATCGCCCCAAAAGGTCGGCCGACGCTACTTTCCAGTGAGGTTCTTAGCTTCGGGAACGCGACGCCCTCCGTCGGCGTCTTAACATAACAGCAGCATGCGGAGGTTTGCGCTGAGCGCGCCCCTGCTGGCGGCAACGTTCTTCATCCTTACCGTGCATCCCGGTGCTTCCCGCCATCGATCTGTTGGCCTTCAGGTCAAAATCGCGCTGGCGGTGCCTTGCAGGAAGGATCTAATACGTGGAGAGTTCGTTCGGGTGTTGCGTCCCGGTCTGGTGCGTCTGAATTCCGAGGAGCTAACTCTCGAAGAATTGGATCATCGGCTGGAGACGACTTTCCGCAGTAGGGTACAGCGGGTGGTCTTCGTGTCCGGCGACGGTGCGCTTTCATTTCGCGATGTTGTCGCAGTCATCGAAATCGGATCAAAACATGCCGATTACACCGCCCTGGTCACGCCGCCGGTGGAGCGTTCCGTTGCGCCGCAGACCGGCAACTGCCTCGACGCCAACATCAAGTTCCCGCAAATACTCATGTGGTTACACCGATTGCCGCTCGCAGCCATGGCTGCCCGGGTCAGTTCTGGAGAGCACCGGGGGCACTCCTCCCAAGCCCCCAAACCCTATCCTGCGTCACCCCCGGCTAACTGAATAAAGTAGCCCGTTTCACAAGTTCGGTCACGTATTTGAGGCTGGACGCTCCCTTACGGCCGCGGCTCCGACCAGAGCCGCGCGCGTCAGCAGGCGGTATTCCGATACGAGAGCGTAATTCCAAAACCACGTAACAACCACGCGCCCAGCCCTCCCGGGCGCATAGACCCCCTACGGCATCGCCTTCGTCTTCGCCGCCGCCCTGACCCGCGCGATCTCCCCCTCCACATCCTCCAGCCTGCTCGGTATCGCCGACGAGATCACCTTCGGCTCCCCGTTGGTCACCTCCACATCGTCCTCGATCCGCACCCCGATCCCCTTGTACTTCTCAAACGCCCCCCGCACCGCCGCCGCGAACTTCTCCATCTCCGGAGTCTTCGGCAGATGCTCCAGCGCGTCCGGACGAATATAGATCCCCGGCTCCACCGTCACCACCATCCCCGGCGCCAGTTCCCGCCCGCCCACGTCGTGCACGTTAAGCCCGATCGGATGCCCGATGCCGTGGAAGTACCACACCCGCAACTGTTCCTCGCTCGCCGGGTCCGTCATCAGGCCCAGCTTGTGCAGCCCCTTCTTCAGAACCTCCGCCGCGGCCGCGCCCACGCTCTCCGGCCCCCCCGTCATCGGATGCCCCGGCCGCACCTTCCCGATCCCCGCCTGCTGCGCGTCGTACACCACCCGGTAAATCTCCGCCTGCTCCTTCGTAAACCTCCCGCTCACCGGTATCGTGCGCGTCACGTCCGCGCTGTATTGGTCGAACTCCGCCGCGTCGTCCATCAGCACCAGGTCGCCGCTCTTCATCCGGTCGCGATTGCTCTCGTAGTGCAGCGTGGTCGCGTTCACGCCCGATGCCACGATGCACGGATACCCCCAGTGCCCGTCGCGCCGCAGAAACGTCATCTCGAACTGCGCCTGTAGCTCGTACTCCCAGGTCCCCGGCACGGCCGCCGCGAACGTGCGCTGGAACGCCTCCGCCGTGATGTCCACCGCGTGCCGCAGGATGTCCATCTCGCGCGGCGATTTCACCTGCCGCAGCTTGACGAAAATCCCGCTCGCGTCCCGGATCGCGACCCCGGCGCCCGACGCGGCCACCTTCCCCGCGAACTCCTGCTCCCGGCGATACTCGACCGCCTCCGGCACCGGCGGCAGGATCATGTACAACTCCAGCCGTCCTCCCGCCGAATCCTCGATCGTCCGCGCGAAATCCCCGCGCCAGTCCGGCCCGCTGTCCCCGCCCGTCACCGTCACGCCGCCGCGTCCGCCCCGCCCTCCTCCGGGCATCAGGAACGCGCGCGTCCGCGGCATCACCGCCGTCAGAAACGCGTTCCACTGCGACGCGTCGTAGATCTCCTGAATCCCCGAAATCGCGCGCGCCTCCCCGGCCGTGAGCATGTGGCCCGTCCACGCCTCCCGCGACGCATCCGCCGCCGGCAGGAACACCATCTCGCGCGTCTTCTCTCCACCCGGCACCAGCACCAGGGTCGCCCCCGGCTGCGTCAGTCCCGTCAGGTAGAAGAAGTTGTTCTCCTGCCGGTAGGGCCAGTCCACGTCCCCCGCGTAATTGCGCGCTTCGGCCGCGTACAGGATCATCATCCCGTGCTCGCCCATTTCCGCCATCGCCGCCTTGCGCCGCGCCGTGAGATCGGCCACGCGATCGCGCTGCCACGAGTCCGGCGGCGGAGGCGCCACCTTCCACACCCCGTCCGCGGCCACCGCCGTGAACGCCAGTGCCAGCAACCCGATCGCGCGCATCATGCTCCTCCTTGCGGATTCCTCATTATAAGGGTCCGCCTCCGCCGCCCGTGCCTGTAACCCCGCGCCCGGATTTCACGCCTTTCGGTTCTTGCTATCCTGAATCACCCACAGACTTATGCGAAAAACTACCCTTCTCGCACCCTTCCTTCTGCTGGCTCCCCTGCTGCTTACCGCGCAACCGCCGGAGAAAGTCGACCTCAACGTCATCCACCGCATCAAGGCCGAGGCCCTCGGCCGCAACTCGAAGGTGATGGATCACGCCTTCTACCTGACCGACGTCCACGGTCCCCGCCTCACCGATTCCAAAGGCTATCGCCAGGCCGGCGATTGGGTCGTCGAACGCCTCAAGCAGTACGGCATGAGCAACGTCCACCTCGAAAAGTGGGGCCCCTTCGGCAAATCCTGGAACCTCGAATACTACTCCGGCCACATGATCGCGCCGATGTACCAGCCGGTCATCGCCATGCCTGTCGCCTGGACCCCCGGCACCAACGGCGTGCTCACCGGAGAGCCCGTCCTCGCCCCCCTCGCCACCCAGGCCGACCTCGACAAGTTCAAGGGCAAGCTCGCCGGGAAAATCGTCCTCGTCTCCGCCCCGCGCGAACTCCAGATGACCACCACTCCGATGGGCGTCCGCTACACAGACGCCGAACTCGCCGAGTTGAGCATGGAGCAGGTCCAGGTCCCCGGCCTCTTCGGCGGACGCGGCGGGCGCGGCGGACGCGGCCCCTTCGGCGCCGGAGGCCTCACACCGCAGGCCATCCAGACCTTCCTCAAGAGCGAGAAACCGGCCCTCGTCATCCAGACTTCCACGCTCGGCCAGGGCGGAGCACTCTTCGGCGGGGGACAGAACCGCGACGCCGACGACAACCTCCCCACCCTCGTCATGGCCGCCGAGCACTACAACCGCATCGCCCGCCTCCTGCAGCACGAAGTCCCCGTCAAGCTCCAGTTCGAAATCAAAGCCAGCTTCGATCCCAATCCCGATTCCTTCAACGTGATCGCCGAAATCCCGGGCACCACGAAGAAGGACGAGATCGTCATGGTCGGAGGGCACCTCGATAGCTGGCACTATGCCACCGGAGCCACCGACAACGCCGCCGGCAGCGCCGTCGCCATGGAGGTCATGCGCATCCTCAAGAGTCTCAACCTCAACATGGACCGCACCGTCCGCATGGCCCTGTGGAGCGGTGAGGAACAGGGCCTGCTCGGTTCCCGCGCCTACGTCAAGGAACACTTCGCCGACCCCGCGACCATGAAGCCCACCGCCGAACACGCTAAAATCGCCGGCTACTTCAACATCGATAACGGCACCGGAAAAATCCGCGGCATCTACCTTCAGGGCAACGATATGGTGCGCCCGATCTTTGAACAGTGGCTGGCCCCCTTCCACGACCTCGGCGCCTCCACCGTCACCGCCCGCAACACCGGCGGCACCGACCACCAGAGCTTCGACGCCGTCGGCCTCCCCGGCTTCCAGTTCATCCAGGACACCATGGACTACGGCACCCTCACCCACCACTCCAACATGGACACCTACGACCGCCTCTCGGCCACCGACCTGATGCAGATCTCGGCCATCGAAACCGGCTTCGTCTACCTCACCGCCGTGCGCCCCGAGATGCTGCCCCGCAAGCCCCTGCCCCCGCCCCAACCCGCCGGCGGACGCGGTGGCCGCGGGAACTGAGTAGCGCGGGCCCCCAGCCTGCAAATCGCTCCCCCAATACCCGAACAGATCCCCGGGGCCACACCCGCCGGCCCCGGGTGCGCGCGACTCGCTGTGATCCCGCGGCGCTAAAATAAAGGTCACCTCCCCGGGAACTACGGTATCGATGTCCTTCGTCCATCTGCACTGCCACACCGACTATTCGCTGCTCGACGGAGCCTGCGATATCGACCAGTTGATGAAAATCACGGTCGAACAGAAAATGCCCGCGATCGCCATGACAGACCACGGCAACCTCTTCGGCGCGGTTAAGTTCTATAACGCGGCGAAGAACGCCGGCGTCCAACCCGTCATTGGCTGCGAAGTCTACGTCTCCCAGCAGGGCCACAAAACCCGCAGCGATACCGACCGTTACAACCACCTCGTCCTCCTCTGCGAAAACCAGGAGGGCTACCGCAATCTCATCAAGCTCGTCTCCACCGCCTACCTCGACGGCTTCTACTACAAGCCCCGCATCGATCTCGACCTCCTCTCGCAGCACTCCAAGGGATTGATCGCTATGAGCGCCTGCCTCCGCGGCCACATCCCCGAAACCATCCTCTCCGATAAGTACGCCGATGCCCGCCGCCTCGCCCACCAGTACGGCGACATCTTCGGCGCCAAGAATTTCTTCCTTGAAGTCCAGGACCACCACCTCGACCAGGACAAAAAACTCACCCCCGAACTCGTCCGCCTCTCCTCGGAAACCGGCTTTCCGCTCGTCGCCACCAACGACTCGCACTACCTCCGCAAAGAGGACGCCCGCGCCCACGAAATTCTCCTCTGCATCCAGACCGGCAAGTCGTTCAACGACCCCAACCGCATGCGCTGGAACGCCCCCGACTTCTACATCAAATCGCGCGAAGAGATGATGCAGTTGTTCGGGGAAATCGAGGACTCCCTCGACCGCACCTGGGAAATCGCGCAGCGCTGCCACGTCAGCCTCGAAAAGATCAAGGACCCGTTCCCCCGCTTCGACATCCCCGCCGAACACACCACCGACACCTACTTCGAGTACGTCGCCCGCCAGGGCTTCGAAAAGCGCCGCCCCCGCCTCGAAGCCATGCGCATCAAGGGCATCCTCAAGCACGATCTCGCCGAGTACACCGAACGCCTGGATCGCGAAATCAAAATGATCCAGAGCATGAAGTTCTCAGGCTACTTCCTCGTCGTCTGGGACTTCATCCGCTACGCCAAATCGCAGGGCATCCCGGTCGGCCCCGGACGCGGTTCCGCCGCCGGTTCGCTGGTCAGCTACGCCATGCAGATCACCGATATCGACCCCCTGCAGTACGGCCTCCTCTTCGAACGATTCCTCAATCCCGAACGCGTCAGCTTCCCCGACGTGGACGTGGACTTTTGCATGAACCGCCGCGGCGAGGTCATCAAGTACGTCACGGAAAAGTACGGCCGCGAACAGGTCGCGCAGATCATCACTTTCAACACGCTGGGCGCCCGCGCCGCCATCAAGGACGTCGGCCGCGTCCTCGAGGTGCCGTTCGCCGATGTCGAACGCGTCACCAAGATGATCCCCAACGTGCTCAACATCTCGCTCGAAGAGGCCATCCGGCAGGAACCCGGTATGACCGAGGCGGCCAACAGGGATCCCAAAATCGCCGACGTGCTCGAAGTCGCAGGCCGCCTCGAAGGCCTCGCGCGCAACTGTTCCGTGCACGCCGCCGGCGTCGTCATTTCGCCTCAACCCCTCAAAGACCTTGTCCCTCTCTACAAAACCAACCGCGACGAAATTGTCACCCAGTTCGATATGGGCGGCCTCGAGAAACTCCAACTCCTCAAGATGGACTTCCTCGGGCTCACCACTCTCACCCTCATCCAGGACGCGCTGCGCCTGATCGATAAGCGGCACGGCGTCAAAATCGTCCCCGAGGACCTCCCCCTCGACGATCCCAAAACCTACGAAGTCTTCGG